>NZ_JBHSIV010000019.1:0-106153 GCF_042653685.1 Actinomycetospora atypica
GCCGCCGCGACGGCGGCGGCCGACCCCGCGGCGCGGCGGGACGCCGACGGCCCCGACCCGGCGCCGCTGGAGATGGCCGAGCCGTCGGGCAGGCGCCCGCCGGCGGGGTTGCCGGTGGCGGTGGAGCTCACGACGATGCCCTGCGGCCCGGCGATCTGGCCCGCCACGCCGTCGAGGCTGACCACGGTGCCGTCCTGCGGCGCGACGAGGTCGAGGTTCTCGGTGGCCTGGAACGCCTGGATGCGGTTCGCCCTCGCGGTCGCGAGCGTCGACTCCGCGCTCCGGACCCCGGCCTCGCCCGGGTCCTCGGAGGTCTGGGCGGTGGCGCCGCCCGCGGCCCCGCCCGACGAGGCCCCGGCGCCCGGCGCGGGGGTGGGCGACGGCTGCTGCTGCGCGGCGACCGGGCCGACGGCCTCGACCCCGCGCGACGAGCCCGCGAAGTTCCCCATGATCTCGGCCTCGCGCTGCTGCCGCGGGGACTGCCGGGGTTGCTGCTGTTGGGGTTGCTGCTGTTGGGGCTGCGTCTGCGGGGGCTTCTGTCCGGCAGCGGGCGCGGCGGGCGCGGCGGGCGCCGGTGCCGCCGGTGCCGCGGCGGGTGCCTGCCCAGCAGGGGCCTGCCCCGCCGGAGCCTGTGCGGCGGGAGCCTGGGCGGCCGGGGCCGCCTGCTGAGCCGTGCTCGGTGGGTTGTCCTTGGCGTAGCGCGCGTCGTCGACCTGCTGCTCCGCCGCGGACACCTGGGCGTCGGCGGCGTCGAGGTTCGCCCGGGCGTACTCGCCGTCGAGCACCGCGACGACCTGTCCCTTGGTCACCCGGTCCCCGAGACGCACCCGGACCTCGGCGATCTTCCCGCTCGCGGAGAAGTTCAGCGTCGCGCTGGTGGAGCTCGTGACGGTGCCCGACGCGGTCACCGTCTCCGCGACCGTGCCGCGCCCGAGGGGCGTGGTGCGCAGCGCGGTGTTCTCGGTGGACGACGACGAGGTCAGCGCGTAGGTGGTGCCCCCGGCCGCGAGCAGCACGGCGAGCAGGACGAGGCCGTTGACGATCCAGAGTCGTCGGGAGCCACCGGTCGCCATGCGCCGCAGACTAGGGCTGCACCGATTCCGCGTTGCGCCCGGGGGGTGACGATGCGGGAGCGGACTCCCGGCTGTGTGACCTGTCGGTGACGCTCAGGCGTACACCGAGGGGTCGAGCGTCCCGATGTAGGGAAGGTCGCGGTACCGCTCGGCGTAGTCGAGCCCGAAGCCGACCACGAACTCGTTGGGGATGTCGAACCCGACGTAGCTGACGTCCACGTCGAGCTTCGCGGCCTCCGGCTTGCGCAGCAGGGTCACCACCTGCAGCGACGCCGGGCCCCGCGACTCGAGGTTCTTGCGCAGCCACGAGAGCGTCAGGCCGGAGTCGATGATGTCCTCGACGATCAGCACGTGGCGCCCGGAGATGTCCCGGTCGAGGTCCTTGAGGATCCGCACGACGCCCGACGACGAGGTCGCCGACCCGTACGAGCTGATCGCCATGAACTCGAGCTGCGTCGGCAGCGGGAGGTGCCGCGCGAGGTCGGTCATGAACATGACCGCGCCCTTGAGCACCCCGACGAGCAGCAGGTCGGGCTCGCCCGGCTTCGGCTCGCCGTAGTCGGCGGCGATGGTGTCGGCCAGCTCCGCGATCTTGTCCTGGATCTCCTGGGAACTGATCAGCACGGACGCGATGTCGCCGTCGTACACCTCGAACGGACTCCTTCGTCGTCACCACTGGTGGCTCACCGCCCGGTACGCGCCGCGCGCACCGTCAGCCTGCCACGCGAGCGGATCACCTCCAAGCCACCGGGTAGTGACGGCGGCCCCTGTCCCCGCCAGCGGGCGACGAGATCGTCGACGGCCCGCACCTGCGCGTCGTCGGACTCCCGCACCCCGCGCGCGGTCAGCCAGGCCCGCAGCACCCGCCGGCGCACGGCCGCGGGCTCCTTCCCGACGATCTCCGTGGCCAGGCCGCCGTCGTCGTCCTCGGCCTCCCGGAGCACCACCGTGGCGAGCTCGGTGAGGGCGGCGTCGTCGTCGGCGAGCTGGGCCGCGGTGCGGGCGAGGGCGGAGGCGACGCCGCCCGCGAGGACCTCCTCGAGCAGCGGCAGCACCTCGTGGCGCAGGCGGACGCGGGTGTAGCGGGGGTCGTCGTTGTGGGGGTCGTCCCACGGCTCGAGGCCCGCCTCGACGCACGCCTGCCGGGTGGTGGCCCGCCGGACCGCGAGCAGCGGGCGGCACCACGGCGGCGTCCGGGCGCGCATCCCGGCGAGCGAGCGGGCGCCCGAGCCGCGGCCGAGGCCGAGCAGCACCGTCTCGGCCTGGTCGTCGAGGGTGTGCCCGAGCAGCACCGGCGCCCCGCCGAGCTCGTCGGACACCGCCCGCAGGGCCGCGTACCGGGCGTGGCGCGCTGCGGCCTCCGGGCCGTCGCTCCCCCGCCCGACGACCACCGGGACCACCCGGGCGGCCACGTCCAGCCCCGCCAGCGCGGTGCGGCCCCGCTCGGCGACCTCCGCCGACCCGGCCTGCAGACCGTGGTCGACCACCACGCCGTGGACCTCGGGCAGCACGAATGCGGCCGCGGCGGCCAGGGCGAGCGAGTCGGCACCGCCGGAGCACGCCACGACGACCGGACCACGGCGTTCGTCGGGAAGGTTCTGGCGCACGGCGCGGCGGATCTCCGCGACGGCCGGAGGAACCCGACTCACCGGTCAGCTCCCGTGGACGCGGTCCATCCACGCGGACGGGTCGGTGATCTCGGAGCGGTGGGGCAGGGTCTCGGGGGAGGTCCAGACGGCGTTGAAGCCGTCCATGCCGATGGTGCCGACCACCTCGTCGACGAAGACGCGACCCTGCTCGTACTGCTTGACCTTGGCCTGGACCCCGAGCAGGACGCGCAGCAGCCGGTCGACCGGCCCGCCGCCGCGACGACGCGAGGTGAAGCGGCCGCGGATGGTGGCGACCGACGGGATGACGGCAGGGCCGACCTCGTCCATGACGTGCTCGGCGTGACCCTCGAGCAACGTGGTGAGGGCGAGGAGGCGATCGAGGATCGCGCCCTGCTCCGGGCCCTGCAGCAGCTCCAGCAGGGAGAGGTCGCTGCGGTTCCGGACGGCCTTCGTGATGTCGGGCAGCCGGTCGAGGGCCGCCGACACCCCGCTCTCCATGCCGGAGGCGAAGGCGGTGACCTCGGAGCGGAAGTGGTCGCGCAGCCAGGGCACCGCGGTGAACTGCAGGCGGTGGGTGGCCTCGTGCACGCAGACCCAGAGCGCGAAGTCGTCGGCGTCGACGTCGAGCGCCTCGCGGGCGGCGGTGACGTTGGGGGCGACGAGCAGGAGGTGGCCGGCGTTGTCGGGGCCGGCGAAGGGGTCGTACTGGCCGAGCACCTTCGTCGAGAGGAACGCCAGCAGCGTGCCCATCTGCGCGCCCGCGACCGTGGCGGTGACGGTGCCGGCCGTGCGGGCCAGCAGACCGGCTCGTCCGCGCGCCGCGGTGGGCAGCGAGACGTCGGCGGTGAGGGTGCGGATGCCCTCGACGCCGGAGGCGATCCAGCCGGGCCGGTCGACCACGGCGGCGTCGGGGATGGCCAGGCCGGTCCCCAGCCCCGTGAGCTCGCGGACGTGCCCCTCCCCCACCCGGGCGCCGTCGGCGAGGCGCGCGACCTCGGCCCGGGCCTCATCGGGACCGACGGCGGGGCCGGGCGGCACGAGCCGGGAGCCGGTCGCGACGGCGAGGCCCCAGCTCACGGGCAGGCCGGTCGGGGTCTCGGTGACGGTCACGGCTCCACCGTACGTTCGCGCCTTGACGCCCCCGGCGTGTGTGCGTGCGTTTCCGTGCCGGAGCACGGAAACGCACGCACACAGGCCGGAGGCCTCACCGGCAGCCGCACCCGCGCAGCGCGGTGGCCAGGGCGTCGAGCCGGGGGCGGGCGCCGATCGGGTCGGGGCCGTTGGACATGAAGGCGAAGACGAGCAGGCGCCCGTCGACGTCGGAGACCACCCCGGCGAGCGCGTTGGTGCCGGTCAGCGTGCCGGTCTTGGCGCGCACCCAGCCGCGGCCGTCGGCGTTCGGGGAGCCGACGGTGAAGCGGTCGACCAGGGTGCCGCTCCCCGCCGCGACCGGCAGGCCGTCGAGCAGCGGGCGCAGCGCGGCGGTGCGGGGGTCGGCGGCGTCGGGGGCCGCGGCCGGGGTGAGGACGGCGGCCAGCACCGAGGCGGGGATGCGGTTCTGGGTGGAGAGCCCGGAGGCGTCGGCGGTGACCACGCCGGCCGGGTCGATGCCGTTCGCCGCGAGGACGGCCCGGATCGAGTCGGCGGCCCCGGCGAAGGACGCGGGCGCGTTCTCGTGCAGGGCGACCTCGCGCCCGAGCGCCTCGGCGAGCAGGTTGTCGGAGTTGACCATCGCGGTGTGCACGAGCTCGGTGAGCGGGGGCGAGTCGACCCGGCCGAGCACGGCGGCCCCGGCGGGCGCCGACCCCTCGCGCACCGTGACCCGGGCCCCGAGGCGCTGCCCCAGGGCGGTCGCGGCGTCCTGGGCGGGGGTGGCCGAGCGCGCGCCGTCGAGCGCGGTGGGGTCGAGGCGGCCGCCGTCGAGCATCGTCGGGACCATCGGGGCGAGGTTGCCGCCCGCGATGTCCACCGGGTCCCAGCCCGGGGCGAGGGCGGGGCCGCTGTAGCGGGAGGTGTCGACGTACACCGTGCGCGGCGGGGTACCGCCGCGGGCGGCGCGGACCTGCGCGACGAGGTCGTCGAGGTGCGCGGCGCCGGGGTAGACCGACTCCCGCCCGGCGGGCAGGGAGGACAGGCTCACGTCGCCGCCGCCGACGAGGACGACCGAGTCGGGCGTCGGGCCCGCGGTGACGGTGGTGCTCAGGCGGGTGTCGGGGTCGAGCACCAGCAGGGCGGCCGCGGCGGTGAGGAGCTTCGTCGACGACGCGGGGACCTGGGGCTCGGCCGGGTTCCGGGACCAGAGCGGGGTCTGCGGGGCGGCGGGGTCGAGGACGACGCCGGTGAGGTCGCCGAGACCCGCGGTCCGGCCCTCGAGGGCGGCGGCGACGCCGGCTCTCGTCGGGCTGGGGGCGGCGGCGGGCAGCGCGTCGAGCCGCGGGGAGAACACGACCGGGGCGGGCGGGTCGACCGCCGCCGACACCGGCAGGCCGAGGGTGCGGGCCAGGCCGGGTGCCGTGAGCACGGCGGCGGTCGCGAGACCACCGAGGAGCAGCACGACGACCGCGGCGACGAGCAGCCGGGTCGCCAGCCGCTGCGAGCGCGGCTCGTCCGCCCGGTGGCTCGTCGGGCGCTCGCCGCCGTCGGCCGGGCCGTCGGGTCGCTGGGAGACCTCGCTCGCGGTCACGGGCCCCCTCCCGGCGCCCGGGGGCGCACCTCCTGCGATCAGACCCACGTCTGGGCGCTGCCGCGGTAGGACAGACTAGATGCGACCGACGAGCCCGCCGGACCCCGTGTGGGTGAGGGGGCTCGAGACGACGCGGCAGGTGCCGCGACGGAGCAGTGAGGACGCGCCGTGGAGTTCGACGTTCTGATCGAGATCCCCAAGGGTGACCGGAACAAGTACGAGATGGACCACGAGTCGGGGCGGATGCGCCTGGACCGGACGCTCTTCACCGCCACGCAGTACCCGGCCGACTACGGGTACATCGAGAACACCCTCGGCCTCGACGGCGATCCGCTCGACGCGCTGGTGCTGATCCAGGAGCCGACGTTCCCCGGCTGTCTCGTGCTCGCCCGCACCATCGGCATGTTCCGCATGACCGACGAGAAGGGCGGCGACGACAAGGTGCTGTGCGTGCCGGCCCGCGACCCCCGCCAGGAGCACCTGCGCGACATCCACCACCTCTCCGACTTCTACCGCCTGGAGATCCAGCACTTCTTCGAGGTCTACAAGGACCTCGAGCCCGGCAAGAGCGTCGAGGGCGCCTCGTGGGTCGGCCGCGCCGACGCCGAGCAGGAGGTCCGCGACTCCTACAAGCGCGCCGAGGAGCACGGCGCGCACTGACGACGCTGCGCACACGACGACGGCGGGTGCCCCTCCTCGGTGGAGGGACACCCGCCGTCGTCGTCCACCGGATTAGCGGTCGGCGACCACCGGCAGCGGGGCCGTGACCGGGTCGGCCTCGTCCTGGGGCCGGGGCTCCGACGAGGCGGGCCGCGGGGGCTCGACCGTCAGCTCGACGGCCGTCCCGTGCCCGGAGACCGTGACCTGTTCCGAGACCGGGGCGAACCCGGAGGCGGTGAGCAGGTAGCGGCCCTCGGTGAGGTCGGTGACCTCGAAGCGCCCGGCGGTGTCGGTCACCGTGGAGGCGACCACGCGGCCGTCGGCGCCCATGAGCACCACCAGCGACTCGGGGACGGTGGCCCCCGACGACGAGCGCACCTGACCGCGCACGGTGTGCCGCGCGACGGGGACGCGGACGTCGTGGCGGGTGCCGCGGCGCCCGGCCGGGGCCGAGGAGTCGACCACCAGCCGCTCCGCCACCGGCTCCCGCCCGGGGGCGAGGACCGCGACGGTGTAGGTGCCGGGCTCGAGCTCCGGGCACTCCCACGTGCCGTCGGCGCCGGTGCGGCGCACCGCGCGCACCCCGCCGCGGGCGTCGGTGACGGTGATCGTCGCGCCGACCACCGGCGCGTCGGTGGTGTCGAGCACCGACCCGCCCACCGGGGTCGACCGCCGCAGGGCGAACTGCCGGCGGACCGGCACCCCGTCGAGCGGGACGAGCTCGGCGTGCGGGCGGAAGGTCGTCGGGTTGGCGACCACCACGTAGTTGCCGGGCAGCGGCGCGTGCAGGCGGAACGAGCCGTCGGCGGCCGAGAAGGTCCGGTCGACCACCGTGCCGTCGAGCGCGTGCAGCGCCATCGGGATGCCGGAGAGGGCGTCGCTGAAGCCGCCGCGGCCCTCGTCGGGACCGTCGGACAGCAGGCCGAGGACCACGGAGTCGCCGTGGCCGGCCTGCCGGTGGTCGGCCTGCTCGTGCTGCCCGCTCCCGAAGGACCAGGTCCCGAGCTGCCCGTCCCCGTCCGACCCGTGGCCGTTGCCGTTCGCGACGTGGCCGTTCGCGACGTGGCCGTTCGAGACCTGCCCGTCGCCCGTCGACCACTGCCCGGTCGCGACCGGCGACTCGTGCCGTCCGGCGCGGGGCACCGGGGACGGACGCAGCACCCGCTCGCTGCCGGCGGCGCCCGCCGCCCCGACCGCGGGGGCCGAGGTCGGGACGTCGAGGCCCCCGCGGGCGGGACCCGTGACCTCGGCGGCCGCGTCGACGCTGCCGGGGCCGGCGCCCTCGGCGGCCGCCTCGGCCTGCCGGGCCTGGATGCCCGAGGTGGTCCGCAGCGGGACCTCCTTGAGGAACCAGATCAGCACGAAGCCGACCGCGATCACGCAGGCGGCGACGAGGAACACGAGGTCCATCGAGGCCGCGAAGCCCTCGAAGAACGGCCGGGCGAGGCGGGGGTCCATCTGCTGCAGCACCGAGGAGTCCTCGGTGACGCGGGCGACACCCGCGGCCGGGTTCAGCGCCACGGCGTTCGCGGGGTTCGCCGCCACCGCCGGGTCGGCCGCCGCGGCCAGGAAGCCGGGGTCGGTCGACGCGGAGCGGAAGGCGGAGATGATGTTCCCGCCGAGCGTGGAGAACAGGATCGAGATGAAGACCGAGACGCCGAGCGTGCCGCCCAGCTGGCGGAAGAAGGTCGCCGAGGCGGTCGCGACACCCATGTCCGAGGCCGGGACGGCGTTCTGCACCGCGAGCACCAGGGTCTGCATGCAGTTACCGAGTCCGAGGCCGAAGACGACCATCAGCACCGCGATCAACCAGTACGGGGTGTCGGCGTGCAGCAGGAAGTGGAACAGCAGCATGCCGACGGTCATGAGCCCGAGGCCGATGACCGGGAAGACCTTGTACCGCCCGGTGCGGCTGGTCAGCTGACCGGAGATGATCGAGCCGACCATCAGCCCGCCGACCAGCGGGATCATCTCGAGCCCCGCCTGGGTGGGGCTGGAGCCCGTGACGATCTGCAGGTACTGCGGGACGATCGCGATGCCGCCGAACATGCCGATGCCGGTGATGACGGCGATGACCGTCGTCAGGCTGAACACGCCGTTGCGGAACAGCCGCAGCGGCAGCAGGGCGTCGTCGCCGTAGGCGCGCTCGGCCAGGACGAACCCGATGATCCCGACGACGCCGATGCCGTAGCAGAGCAGGGCGTTCGTCGAGCCCCAGCCCCAGGTCTGGCCCTGCTCGGCGACGATCAGCAGGGGCACGAGCGCGATGGCGAGCGCGGAGGCGCCGGGCCAGTCGATGCGCCGCTCCCGGCGGGTGTGCGGCAGGTTCAGCACGCGCCAGACCACGACGAGGGCGAGGATGCCGATCGGCACGTTGACGAGAAAGACCCAGCGCCAGCCGGTGATGCCGATGATCGAGTCGGTGCCGGCGAAGAACCCGCCGACCACGGGA
The DNA here is from genome assembly GCF_042653685.1 of Actinomycetospora atypica. Lineage (NCBI taxonomy): Bacteria > Bacillati > Actinomycetota > Actinomycetes > Pseudonocardiales > Pseudonocardiaceae > Actinomycetospora > Actinomycetospora atypica. The sequence goes on from NZ_JBHSIV010000019.1 coordinate 8,479, forward strand.
CCGACGACGCTCGCGGTACCGAACACGGCCAGGAAGAAGCCCTGGTACCGGGCGCGCTCCCGCGGCGGGACGATGTCGCCGATGATCGTCAGCGCCAGGCTCATCAGACCGCCGGCGCCGGCGCCCTGGATCGCGCGGAAGATCGCGAGCTCGTACATCGAGGTCGAGATCGTGCAGAGCACCGACCCGACCACGAAGATGCTGATCGCGAAGAGGAAGAACGGCTTGCGTCCGTAGAGGTCGGAGAGCTTGCCGTAGAGCGGCGTCGAGATCGTCGCCGTGATCAGGTAGGCCGTGGTGGCCCAGGCCTGCAGGTTGAGTCCGTTGAGGTCGTCCGCGATGGTGCGGATCGACGTGGACACGATGTTCTGGTCCAGGGCGGCCAGGAACATGCCGAGCATCAGCCCGGACAGGATCGTGAGGATCTGGCGGTGGGTGAAGGCGCCGCTGTCGGAGGCCTTCTCCGCGCTCACCGGGGGCGAGGCGGTCGTCGTGCTCATCGGTCCTCCTCGGCGCGCGGGGCGCCGGCGTCGTCGTGGTTCTCGAGCGCGGTGGTGAAGCGGTCCAGCAGGTCGACGAGGCGCTCGCGGTCGGCCTCGTCCCAGTCCCCGGTGACCTCGGAGATGCGGCGGTTGCGCAGGTCGCGGTTCGCGGCGAACACGCGGTGGCCCTCGTCGGTGGCGGCGAGCAGGCAGGCCCGCCCGTCGGCCGGGTCAGGACGCCGTTCGACGTAGCCGATGCGGACCAGCGTGGCGATCTGGCGGCTGACCGTGGAGGGGTCGGAGTGCACCGCCTCGGCCAGGGCGTTGGAGCGGTGCGGGCCCTCGATGACGAGGCGGGCCAGCAGGACGTAGGCGGCGCGCTCGACGCCGTCCTCCCGGGCCTTGGCCACCTTGCCGCGCTCGATGAGGCGGATGAGCCGGATCAGCTCGTGGCCGATGCGGTCGGAGGTCACCCACGCCGCGTCGGCCCCCGCGGGGACCGGCGGGAGTCGCCGCTCGCCCAGTGCTGCATTCATTGCGTGCTCCGTACAATCGCTTGGTCGGTACAACTATGCGCTTCGCTACCGACCTCGCGCCACCCGGGTACCACTACCGTGCGACGCCATGAGCGCCGACGTCGCCGAACGGTTCCACGACCGCGTCCGCTACGAGCGGTCCGGCCACGTCGCCACGATCACCTACGACCGCCCCGACAAGCTCAACGCCATCGACGGCGCGATGCGCGAGGGCCTCAACGAGGCGTTCTCCCGGTTCCGCGCCGACGACGAGGCGTGGGTCGGGGTGGTCACCGGCGAGGGCCGGGCGTTCTGCGCGGGAGCCGACTTCGCCTCGGAGGGCAACCCGGCGGGCGACTTCCCCGGCTCGTACTGGGAGCGCCCGACGGTGAACTCCTTCGAGTCGGGCTGGGAGATCCACAAGCCGGTGGTGGCCGCGGTCAACGGGCTCTGCCTGGGCTACGGGCTCACGCTCGTCACGTGGTGCGACATCGTCATCGCCTCCGACCGCGCGACGTTCGGCTTCCCGGAGGTCAAGCTCGGGGTCCCGACGATCGTCGGCGCGCTGCGGCTGCCGGGGCGGATCGGCTGGCAGCCGGCGATGGAGCTGCTCCTGACCGGCGAGACGATCTCCGCGGCCCGGGCGAAGGAGATCGGCCTCGCCCTGCAGGTGGTGCCGCACGACGACCTCCCCGGCGCCGTCGACGCCATGACCACCCGGCTGCTGGCCGGCGCCCCCCTGGCCCAGCGCGCGATCAAGGAGGTCGCGCGCCGGGGCCCGGAGATGTCGCAGACCGACGCGATCCGCTTCGGCGAGACGATGCGGCGCGTCGCGGGCGCCACCGAGGACGCCGTCGAGGGGGCGACGGCGGCCCGGGAGAAGCGGGCCCCGCGGTGGCAGGCCAGGTGAGCAGTGATCCGTGTCCAGACACGGATCACTGCTCGCAGGAGCGTCAGCTCACCCGCTCGAACACGGCCGCGAGGCCCTGCCCGCCGCCGATGCACATCGTCTCGAGCCCGTAGCGCGCTTCCCGACGATCCATCTCCCGCAGCATCGTCGTCAGGATGCGGACCCCGGTGGCCCCCACCGGGTGCCCGAGGGAGATGCCGGAGCCGTTCGGGTTGACCCGCTCGTCGGCGACCAGGTCGATCCCCCACTCCCGGCCCACCCCGAGCGCCTGGGCGGCGAAGGCCTCGTTGAGCTCGATGACGTCGAGGTCGGCCAGCGACAGGCCCGCCTGCCCCAGCGCCTTCTCCGTCGCCGGGACCGGCCCGATCCCCATGATCTCGGGACCGCACCCGGCCACGCCCCAGGACACCAGCCGGGCCAGCGGCCGCAGCCCCAGCTCGGCGGCCTTCTCCGGGGTGGTCACGATGCACACGGCGGCGCCGTCGTTCTGCCCCGAGGCGTTGCCCGCGGTCACCGTGGCGTCGGGATCCTGCTTCCCCATGATCGGGCGCAGCTTCGCGAGCGACTCCAGCGAGGCGTCGGGGCGGATGTGCTCGTCGGTGTCCACGACGGTGTCGCCCTTGCGGCCGTGGATGGTCACCGGCACCAGCTCGTCGGCGTAGCGACCCTCCTTGACCGCGGCGGTCGCCTTCTCGTGGCTGCGCACCGCGAGGCGGTCCTGCTCCTCGCGGCCGATCGAGTACTTCTTCCGCACGTTCTCCGCGGTCTCGATCATCCCGCCGGGCACCGGGTGGTTGACCCCGCCGGCGTGGACACGGCCCTGGGCGAGCGAGTCCTTCATCTCGAACCCGCCGGCCTTGGTGCCCCAGCGGACCTTGTCGGTGAAGTACGACGCGCCGGACATCGACTCCGCGCCGCCCGCCAGCACCAGGTCGTTGGCGCCGGACTGCACGGCCATCGCGGCGTAGAGCACCGCCTGCAGGCCCGACCCGCAGCGCCGATCGATCTGGATGCCCGGCACGGTCACGTCCAGCCCGGCGTCGAGCGCCGCCACCCGCCCGATCGCGGGGGCGTCCATCGTCGGGTAGCAGTGCCCGAACACGACGTCGTCGATCACCTCGGCGGTGATCCCGGTGCGGCGGACCAGCTCGCGGATCACGGTGGCGGCCAGCTCCTGCACCGGGACGTCGCGCAGGGACCCCCCGAATCCCCCGACCGGGGTGCGGATCGGCTCACAGACGACGGCTTCGCTCACGGCTTCTCTCCTGTCGGACGATGTGCGCTCCGCGCCCGTGAGCACTTTCCGGGGTCATGACCCCGGAAAGTGCTCACGAGGCGGAGCCACCTAGAGGATGTAGCGCAGGATGACCTCGGCGACGCACGCCGGCTTCGGCCAGCCCTCGATCTCGACGGTCCCCCCGATGGTGGCCTGCACGCCGTTCGCGACGTCGGCGACGTCCACCAGACGGCAGTGACCCCGCACACGGCTGCCCACCGGGACGGGGGCGGGGAACCGCACCTTGTTCAGCCCGTAGTTCACGGTCATCGAGACGCCGCTGACCTCGAAGGTGTCCCAGCCGAACTTCGGCATCAGCGCCACGGTGAGGAAGCCGTGGGCGACGGTGCGCCCGAACGGGCCCCCGGCGGCGCGCTCGGGGTCGGTGTGGATCCACTGGTGGTCGTCGGTGGCGTCGGCGAAGACGTCGATGCGCTGCTGGTCGACCATGACCCAGTCGCTGGTGCCGAGGTCCTCCCCCACCGCGGCGCGCAGCTCGTCGATGTCGGCGAACTTCCGCAAGGTGTGCTCCTGTCGGTCGGCGGACGGGTCTACAGGTCGGACGCGATCTCCTTCGCGGTGCCGACCAGCGACACGCGCTCGGCGGGGGTGCCCCCGAGCGGCGTGATGTTGAGGGTGGTGACGCCGGCCTCGGCGAAGGCCGCCATCCGCTCGGCCACGTAGGAGCGGGGGCCGATCAGCGAGATCGCCCGCAGCAGTTCCTCGGGGACCTCGGCGGCCGCCTCCTGCTTCTTGCCGTCGAGGTAGAGGTCCTGGATCTTGTCGGCCTCGTCGTCGTAGCCGTAGCGGTGGGCGACGTCGTTGTAGAAGTTCTTGCCCTTGGCGCCCATCCCGCCGACGTAGAGGGCGACCATGCCGCGCATCCCGTCGAGCATCTGGTTCGCCACGTCGTCGTCGTCGGTCACGTAGAACGAGGTCTGCAGGAACACCTGCAGCGGGTCGAGCGACGCGTCGCGCTTCGCCTTCCCGGCCTCGAGCGAGGGACCCCACACCTCGTGCGCCTTCTCCGGCACGAAGAAGATCGGCTGCCAGCCGTCGGCCTTCTCGGCGACGAGCGTGACGTTCTTCGGGCCGAGGGCCGCGACGAGGATCGGGATGTCGGCCCGGACCGGGTGGTTGATCAGCTTCAGCGGCTTGCCGAGGCCGGTGCCCTGCTCGGGCGGCAGCGGGATCGCGTAGTGCTTCCCGGCGTGCTCGACCTTCTCGCGCCGCCACACCTGCCGGCAGATGTCGATGATCTCGCGGGTGCGCCCGAGCGGGGCGTCGTAGGGCACCCCGTGGAAGCCCTCGATGACCTGCGGGCCGCTGGCCCCGATGCCGAGGGTGAACCGGCCGCCGGAGACGTAGTCGAGGCCGGCCGCGGTCATCGCCGTGAGCGTGGGGGTCCGCGTGTAGATCTGCAGGATCCCCGAGGCGATCTCCACCCGCTCGGTGCGGGCGGCGATGAACCCGAGCTGGCTCACCGCGTCGAAGCTGTAGGCCTCGGGGACGAAAACGATGTCGAGCCCGGCCTTCTCGTGCTCGGCCAGCTCGGCCATCGTCTCGTCGAAGCCGCCGGCGTAGTTGAGTCCCATCCCGATGCGCACGACCGTGGAGCCTGCCACGATCTCGGCCCCGTGAGCACCACCGGCCATCGCGTCCCCGTCACGGTCCGCGGCTACGAGACCGACGCCAACCGCCACCTCAACCACGCCGAGTACCACCGGTACGGCGAGCACGGCCGCGAGGAGACCCTGCGCGCGGCCGGGGTCGAGGTCGCGGCGCTGGCCGCTGCCGGGCTGGGCCCGGTGATCCTGGAGACCACCGTCCGGTTCCTCGCCGAGCTCGTGGTGGGCGACGAGGTGGAGATCGTCACGACGACGAGCTTCGGCGCCGGCAAGTCCTTCCGGATGGACGCCGAGCTCGTCCGGGTCCGCGACGGCGCGACCGCCGCGACCCTCACCGGGGTGATGGGCATCCTCGACCACGCCACCCGCCGGCTCGTCGCCGATCCGCGCGGCCGGCTCCGCGAGGTCTCGTCCGACCCCGCGCGGCTCGACGACGTCCTCTAGGTCGGCCAGTCCGCGGCGCGGATGCGGCGCCGCTCGAGGATCGTCCCGATCGTCGACCACTCGTCCCCGCCGAGGCGCGCCAGCGGCGCCAGCCGCCCGATATCGGGGTGCCCGTCGACGAGCGCCTCGGACGCGACCGCGGCGTGCACCACGCGCCCGAACACCATCGTCGAGTCGCCGAAGCACGTCATCGAGTGCAGGACGCACTCGAGGGCGACGGGCGAGCGCGCGACCCGCGGCGGGCGGACCTTCGTCGACGGCTCCCGCTCGAGGCCGACCTCGGCGAACTCGTCGCGGTCGTGGGCGAAGTCGGCGGCCGTGGCGTTGACCTCGTCGACGAGCGACTCCGGGGCCAGCGCGATCGTCATCTCCCCGGTGGCCTCGACGTTGCGCAGCGAGTCCTTCCGCCCGACCGAGGTGAACGCCACGATCGGCGGGTCGACGCACGCGACGGTGAAGAACGAGTGCGGGGCGAGGTTGTCGACCCCGTCCGGCGAGGTGGTGGCGACCCAGGCGATGGGGCGCGGCACCACCACCGAGGTCAGCAGCTTGTAGAAGGTCCGGGTGCCGAGCTCGGCGGGGTCGAAGTCGGTGCGCACGGCGGGGGGAGCCTCCTGGTCGGTCAGTTGCCGGTCGGCACCAGCGTGGTGGTCGGCGTCGTGGTGCGCGACCGCGAGCTGGTGGTGGGGGCCGCGCTCGTCGTCGCGTCGGGGGCGCTGGTGGTCGTCGTGGCCGCGGCGCCGGGCTCGTCGTCGTCCGGGTCGGGCTCGGTCGTCGTGGTGGTGGGCGCGGCGGTGCCGAACACCTCCCCGACGCTCGTCCCCGCGGGCCCGCCGGAGAGCGGGGAGCCCTTCACCCGCTCGATGCCGGTGACCACCACCATGGCGATCAGGAAGATGACGATCGCGGTGGCGACGAGCACGGCGATCCGCGCGCGGGGGAAGCTCGACCCCGCGGGGGCGCCGGCGGCGCCGAGGACGCGGGTCGGGGCCTCGTCGGGCGGCGGCGGGACCGTCGGACGCGGGCGCCGGGCGTCGATCCGGGTGCGCACGTGGTCGCGGGTGCGCTCGAGGGAGCGCTGGTAGAGGGCCTCGCCGACGGTGGTCACCATCGAGGCGACGGCCGCGCCCGCGACCGTGCCGGCCGCACCGCCGAGCAGACCGCCCGCGGCGGCGGTGGTGGTCGCGGCGAGGGCCTGGCCGGTGACGCGGACGGTCGAGAGTCCGCCGCCCCGGGCGGGCGGCGCGGGCGGGGAGGTGGGCACCGCGGCGTGGCGGACGGTGGGCGCGTCGAGCGCCGTGGTCGGGCCGGCCCGGTCGGGAGGAGCCGGAGCGGGGGGAGGTCGTTCGCGGGAGGGGTGACCCGGGGTGGGCACGTCGGCCCCGGGCCGACGGTCAGTCCCCCGACCGTCGATGACGCCCGCCCGACGCGCGGAGCATGACCGGCCGCGAGACGCGCTCGACGCCCGCGGTGGGGTCCTCGCCCCGGAACGACCGCCGCTCGGGACTCCGACCGACGCGGCCGAACGAACGCCTGACTTCGTCGTAGATCGGCGTCTGGGTCATGGCCGCAGACCCTACGACGGTCACACACCGCGATCCCGTGGGCCCTGACCACGCTCCCGGAGCGTTTGTGACGCCTGTGAGCAGGGGAAACGCGCTCGTCGGAGGGGTGACGCCGTCGCGATCCGCAGGAGCGCCGTGCCCACCGCCCGCGGAGTCCACGCCATCGGACGAAGCGATGTGACCGGAACGACACACTGCGTCACGAGGAGTGCCCGTGTACGGCAAACGCCCCGACATGACCGTGCATCAGGTGGAGCCGTACAACGCGGAGCCACCCCGGTCGGCGCTGGTCGGTCGGGCCATCACCCCCGTCGACGCGTTCTACTCCCGCAACCACGGGGCCGTGCCCGTCGGCGAACTGGCCACCTGGAGCCTCCGCGTGGAGGGCCTCGTCGGGAACCCCGGCTCCTGGAGCCTCGCCGACCTCCGGGAGCGCTTCGCCGAGCACACCGAGACCGCGACGCTGCAGTGCGCGGGCAACCGCCGCGAGGGCCTCGTCGCCGTCCGCGACATCCCCGGCGAGGCCCCGTGGGGCCCGACGGCCACGGCGACCGCCACGTGGACCGGCGTGCGGCTCGCCGACGTCCTCGCCGCCGCGGGGGTGTCCGCCGGCGCGACCCACGTCGAGTTCCTCGGGGCCGACCACTGCCCCGAGGCCGACCCGCCGCAGGAGTTCGGCGGCTCGGTACCACTGCGCAAGGCCACCATGCCGGAGGTGCTGCTCGCCTGGGCGATGAACGGCGAGCCGCTGCCCCCGGTCCACGGCGCCCCGCTGCGGGTCGTCGTCCCCGGCTACATCGGGGCGCGGAGCGTGAAGTGGGTCGACCGCGTGCGCGTGCTCGACGGGCCCTCCGCGAACTTCTTCCAGGCGTCGACCTACCGGCTGCTCCCGGCCGACGTCACGCCCACCGGCACCCCGGGCGAGGGCGTGGAGCTCGGTCTCGTCGCGGTGAACAGCGACGTCCTGCAGCCCGACGACGGCGCGACCGTCCCCGCCGGGCCCACGACGGTCCGGGGCTACGCGTTCGCGGGCGGCGACCGGACGGTGGCGCGGGTCGACGTCTCCACCGACGGCGGCACCACCTGGACCCAGGCCGAGCTCGAGGAGCAGGCGAGCACATGGTCCTGGCGGCACTGGTCGGCCACCGTCGAGGTCCCCACCGGCGAGGTCGAGGTGGTCGCGCGGGCCTGGGACTCGTCGGCGGCCCTGCAGCCCGAGCGCCCCGAGCACGTGTGGAACCCGAAGGGCTACGTCAACAACTCGTGGGCACGGGTGCACCTGACCGGGGCGTGACGTCGTCCGGGTCACGGGCCAGCGCCCGGGCCCGGAGCAGGACGTCGTCGAGCATCGCCGGGGTGAGGCGGCCGCTGCGGGTGTTCTGCGGGCTCGGGTGGTAGCAGCCGAGGAGCACCGGCCCGGCGTCCGTCCGGTGCTCGGCGCCGTGGCCGAACGCCGGTCGCGGCCGGAGCCCGGCCCAGTCGCACGCCGCCTCCCACGCCAGCCGGCCCAGGCACACGACCACCCGGAGCTCGCGCAGGGCCGCGACCTCCTCGGTGAGCCAGCCCAGGCAGGCGTCGCGCTCGGCGCGCGTCGGGCGGTGCTCGGGCGGCGGGCACCGCACGGCCGAGGCCATCCAGGCGCCGTGCAGGCGCAGCCCGTCGTCGCTGTGCTGCGAGGTGGCCTGGTTGGCCAGGCCGGTGCGGTGCAGGGCGGCGACGAGCGTGTCGGCCGACGGGTTGCCGGTGAACGCCCGGCCGACGCGGTTGCCGCCGTGCGGGGCGGTGGCGAGACCGAGGAGGTGGATCCGTGCCCGCGGGTCGCCGAAGCCGGGGACCGGGCGCGCCCAGTAGCCGCCGGTCGGGTCCACCGCGCGCCGGGCCGCCACGAGCCGCGGGCAGGCCGTGCACCCGACGATGCGGCCGGCCAGCTCGGTGAGGCGGAGCTCGTCCCCGTCCATGGCGCCACGGTAGGACCGCGTCGGATGTGGCACCGTCTGCCCCGTCGGCAGCGGGCGGGAGGAGCGCGGATGGCGGAGACCCCGGGAGGTGCGGCGCCCTCGGAGGAGGAGCGCACCGACGGTGCCCACGCCGAGCGCGAGCCCGACTACCGCTTCACCCTCGCCAACGAGCGGACCTTCCTCGCCTGGCTGCGCACGTCGCTCTCGCTGCTCGCCGCCGGGGTCGCGGTGGTCCAGCTGGTACCCGCCTTCCCGATCCCGGGCGCCCGCGCGGTGACCGGCGGCCTGCTCACGGCCCTCGCGGTGATCGCGGCCGGCTCCGGGGTGCTGCGCTGGCGCAGCGTCGAGACCGCGATCCGCCACGCCCGGCCGCTGCCGCCCCAGCGCATCCCGTGGGTGCTCGCCGCCGGTCTGGTGCTGCTCGCCCTCGTCTCGCTGGTGCTGGTCGTGCTGCGGGGCGCGACGTGACGAGCCCGTCCGACGCCGGGCTGCAGGCCGAACGCACCGGCCTCGCCTGGAGCCGGACCTCCCTCGGCGTCGCCGCGAACGCCGCGCTGCTCGCCGTCCGCGAGCTCTCGCACGCCCAGCTGACGCTCGCCCTGCTCCCCACCGGGCTGGCGGTCGTCATCGCGATCGCGACCGCCGTCTACGGGCGCCGCCGCACCCGCGCGCTGCGCCTCGCCCCGCTCCCCCACCCGGTGGCGGCCCGGGGACCGGTCCTGCTGCTGGGCTGGTCGGTGGTCGCCCTCGCGGTCCTCTCGGGCGTCGCCGTCATCCTGTAGCGGTCACCGCACGAAGGCGCTGTGCCCGGTGATCCGCTTCCCGACGATCAGCGTGTTCATCTCGCGGGTGCCCTCGTAGGAGTACAGCGCCTCGGCGTCGCCGAAGTACCGGGCGATCCCGTTGTCGATGATGATCCCGTTGCCGCCGACCACCTGGCGGCCGAGCGCGACCGTCTCGCGCATCCGGTCGGCGCAGAACTGCTTGGCGAGCGCCGAGTGCGCGTCCGAGCCGCCGCCGATGTCGATGAGCTGCGCGTTCTGCGCCGCCATCCCGATCGAGGCGGTGGTGTTGCCGAGCATCTGCACCAGCGCGTCCTGGACCATCTGGAACCCGGCGATCGGGCGACCGAACTGCTCGCGCTCCTTGGCGTAGGACAGGGCGAGCTCGTAGGCCGCCATCTGCACGCCGACGCAGGCCCAGGACGCGTTGCCGCGCGTGCGTCGCAGGACGCCGCCGGTGTCGGCGAAGGTGCCCTGCCCGCCGGAGAGGCGGCGGTCGTCGGGAACGCGGACGCCCTCGAGGCGGATGTCGGCGTTCTGCGTGATCCGCAGCCCGGTCTTGCCCTCGATCTTCGCCGTGGTCACCCCGGGGGTGTCGCGGTCGACGACGAACCCGCGGACGGCCTTGCCGTCCTCGGCGTCCCGCGCCCACACGACGATGATGTCGGCGAACGTGCCGTTGCCGATCCAGCGCTTCTCGCCGTCGATGACCCACTCGTCGCCGTCGCGGCGGGCGACCGTCTCCATCCCGCCCGCGACGTCGGACCCGCCGTGCGGCTCGGTCAGCCCGAAGGCGCCGATGATGTCCATGCGGGCCATGGCCGGCAGCCACCGCTCGCGCTGCTCCTCGGTGCCGGCGGCGTGGATCGAGCCCATGGTGAGGCCGGAGTGGATGCCGAAGAAGCTGTTGGTGGAGGCGTCGATCCGGGCGATCTCGGCGTGCAGGAAGCCCATGAGCAGCCGCCGGGCGGGCCCGTCGAGCCGCTTCGAGAGGCCGTAGGGCAGGCCCGCCAGCTCGAGGTCGGCGAAGCCGCGGACGAACTGCATCGGGAACTCGTCCGCCGCCCACGCCGCGTTCACCGCGGGCGCCACGTCGCTCGCGAGGTACCCCCGCAGGTCGTGCAGGATCGCCTGCTCCTGGTCGGTCAGCAGGGCGCCGTACTCGTAGAAGTCGGCGATGTGCCCGACGTCGGGGTCGAGCTCGAGGTGGGGGTGCGGGAGCTCGGCGAAGCGGGGCGCGACGTCGCTGCGGGACTCGGCGGGGGCGACCATGCACCCAGGGTGCGCCGAGCCCCGCCGCGACGCCATCCCGGGCCGCCCGGACGTCCCCGGCGTCACCCCCCGTCGAGGCGACCTCCGCAAAATGCTTGTACTATTCAAGTGAAATTCGGGTGGTCCGGGCTCCCGCGGGTGTCCCGGGAGCCTCCGGGCGGGAACAGTGCCCGGTGTCGCGGTCGGGAGCCTGTTCCGGCCGTGGGGAGGCCTGGTCGGGCCGCCCGGGGCGGTAGTGAGCAAGGAGTGCGACGGTGGACGGACAGCAGCCGATCACGATCTTCGGTCGGGTCTCACGCGGGGACGGCGGTCCGCTCCCCGGAGCGGCGCTGACCCTCTGCGACCTCGCGGGCGACCAGCTCGACCGCGCCGTGTCCGACGAGTCCGGCGAGTACCGCCTCACCCCGTCGACCGGTGGCACCTACCTGGTCATCTGCTCGTCGTCGACCCACCAGCCCAAGGCCTCGCTCGTCGCCGTGGCCGACGGCCCGCAGCGCCACGACGTCACGCTCGCCGGCGGCGGCGCGTCCCTCGACGGGACCGTCGGGACCGGGCACGAGGGCGGCGTCCGCGGCACCGCCGGCGTGGTGCTGACCCTCACCGACGTGCGGGGCACCGTCGTCGCGGTCGCCCGCTCGCAGGACGACGGGTCCTTCCGCTTCGCCGACCTCGACGAGGGCACGTACACGCTCACCGCGGCCGGCCCCGACACCACGCCCGTCGCCGAGACGGTCCAGATCCCCTCCGAGGGCCGGGTCACCCGCGACATCGCGCTGGTCACCCAGCTCCGCCTCACCGGCGTCGTGCGCTCCGCCTCCGGCGGCCGCCCCGTCGGCGAGGCCCTCGCGACCCTCGTCGGGGCCGACGGCAACGTCGTCGGCGCGGCCGTGACCGGCGAGGACGGCGCGTTCACCTTCGGCGAGGTCGCCCCCGGCACGTACACGATCACCGCGAGCGGCTACGCCCCCGTGGCCAGCGAGATCGAGGTCGGGGCCGGGACGCCCTCCGAGATCACGCTCACCCTCACCCCGCCGGCCCTCGGCCCGGCCGACGACGCCCCGGCCGACCACGGGTCGTTCTCCGACTTCGGCGCCGACGCCGTGCCCGCCGGGGCCTACGCCGCCGGGAGCAACGGGAACGGCACCAACGGGAACGGCAACGGGCTCGGCCACAACGGCCGGCACGCCTCGGCGGCCGACGGCTCGTTCGACACCACCTTCGACTCCGACGGCCGCCGATGACGGCCACACGCTCCGGGGTCCAGCGCGTCAGCGGCATCGCCGTCACCAGTGACGGCTGGCCCGTCCCGTTCGCGGTCGTCACCGTCATCGACGCGGCGGGCGTGCAGATCGGCGGCACCGGGGTGGGCGACGACGGGCGCTTCGTGCTCGACGACCTGCCCGCCGGGCCCTGCACCGTCATCACCTCGGCCGTCGGCCACACCCCGTCGGCCCGCCCCGTCGCGGGGCCCGGCTCCGGTGCCCTCGGGCGGGTGGTGCTCACCCGCACCGGCGCGCTCGAGCTCCCCGCCCCCGGCCGCTGGGACATCGACCCGGTGCACTCGCGCATCGCGGCCTCGGCGTTCCACCTCGGGATCACCAAGGTCCACGGGCGGCTGCGCAGCTTCACCGGGCACATCGACATGGGCACGTCGCTCGACACCACCACGGTGTCGGCCGCGATCGACTCCGGCAGCGTCGACACCGACGACGACCGCCGCGACGCCCACCTGCGCGCCCCCGACTTCCTCGACGTCCTGCGCTTCTCCGAGATCCGGTTCGACTCGACGCAGGTCGTCGGGCACGCGCCCGACCACTGGACGATGTACGGCGACCTCCTGCTCAAGGGCGTCAGCAACCGCGTCGCCCTCGACGTCGTCTACCACGGCGCGGGCCCCGACCTGTGGGGCGGCGAGCGCGCCGGGTTCTCCGCGACCACGCAGCTCTCCCGCGACGACTTCGACATTTCCTGGAACCAGTCGGTGATCGCGGGCATCTTCGCGATCGGGCGCACGCTGCGGGTGGAGATCGACATCGAGGCGGTCCGGGCCCCGGCCTGATCCGTGCTCCGTCGGTCGGGCCCCGGCCCCACCGTGTCGCCCTCAGGCGCCGATCGAGCTGCGGACGGTGCGGAGGAAGTGCGGTCGCCGCCGGAAGACGTCGAACCAGGAGAACCGGTAGATCGTCAGGTCGCGCAGCACGATCTGGTTCTGCCGGTCCCGGTCCTCGAACACGGCCATCTCCATCCCGTGCTCGGACCGCCCGTCGAACTCCAGCCCCGTGCGTTGCCGCCGGAACCCGAGGTCGACGTACGCGTCCCTCTGGTCGGCCCGGACGATCGGCATCTGGACCTCCGGCTCCTCCATGCCGTCGGCGACGATCGCCAGGCGACCTGCGGTCTCGAGCGGCGACCCGGACAACGGGCGAGCCGACGCGACGAGACGGCGCGCCCGGGCCACACCCGGCACCCCGCGGGCGCGACCGAGCGCCGCGTCGAGTTCCGCCCGGGCGACGAGCTTCCGCGCCAGCGCTCGTTCGACGGCCCACACGGCGCGGTACTCCTCCTCGGTCCGGCACAGGTCGACCACGGTGCGCGCGGTGCTCGTGAGTCGGAGCCCGTCGAGGTCGATCTGGTCCTCGGCGGCGATCGTCGTGGTGTGGAACCGCAGATCGGCGCGATGGGGACGCCGCTCCCCGCGCGGGATCGTGACCTCCTCCGGCCCACCGGACGGCACCTCGAGTCCGAGCACCCGAGCTGCCGTGCGGTGGCTCGCGACCGGATCGCAGCCGCGCACGGTGGCGCACGCCGCCCACGCCCGTTCCCACTCGTCGGGCTCGGCGCCCTCCTTGTAGACCCCGCGCTGGACTCGCTGGATCTTCCCGCGACGCAGGGCCTTGTCGATGAGGGTGACGTCCTCCACCAGGGCGAGGCGGCTGCGACGCAACAGCCCCGCGTCCCCGGGAGCGGGTTCGAACCACGGCATGACGACGAGGGTGTGGGCGTCGCGGCAGCGCACGGGAATCCGCGCCGGCCGCCTGGGGACAACCGCCCGGAGGACTGCCGGTGGGGACGGACGACTGCTCCGGACGGCGGTCGGCCGCCCTGTCGCGGGTTTCGCTCCCCGGCGCTCACCTTGTCGCAGTGACTCACAACGACAAGGCGACCCGAGAAGGACGGAATCCGCGACAGGGCCGTCGCGGGGGAACACGACTAGGACCCGGAGGTCCCGAGCACCACGTCGTGGGTCACCGCGACCCCGTCCACCGAGACCACCACGGCCCGGGGCCGCGGGGCGCGCCCGCCCATCCGGTGCGGGGTGCAGATCAGCACGAACTCGCCCGCCTCCGGCGGCTGGACGTCGAACCGGCCGTCGACCTCGGTGTGGGCGCGGTGGACCTGCCGCCCGGTCATGTCGACCAGGGTCACCGCCGCGGGGCTCGGCGTGCCGTGCGGGTCGATCACCCGCCCGACGAGGCGTCCGACGCCGGCCCGCACGCCCTCGTCGACGACCTCGGGCTCCGGCTCCGCGTCGGGGACCTCCTCGCGGGGGTCCGGGGCGAACTCCGGCTCCCCCGCCACCAGGCCACCGTGGTTCGCGCGGGTCACGATCGCCATGCAGACGATCGCGGCGGCCACGAGCAGCACGGGCACCGCGAAGGCGATGTCCGGCACCTCCGCCTGGATCACCGCGTTGCCGGCCGCCGCGACGACGATGACGCCGATCCGCAGCGGCGAGTTCCAGCGCCAGGTGAACGGCTTGTGCAGCTCCACGAGGCTCGACACCCAGTTGGTGACCGTCCCCGAGAGGAAGCTGGTCGGCGTGCCGGCCGGGCCGATGTAGCGCATCGCCGCGGCCTGGACGCCCATCGCGAGCCCCGACCCGACGACGAGCACGATCACCCGCACCGCGCCGATCGGCGAGGCGTCGTCGACTCCCCACCACACCACGCCGACCGCGATGAGGAGCGCGAGCTCGACGGTCAGGGCGATCCCCACCGCGTTGCGCCACGGCAGCCGCCGCATCGCCACCCCGCAGACGAGGGTCCCGACGACGAGGCCGCTGCAGTAGCCGCCGATCGCGCAGACGTTGTCGACCACCTGCGCCCACTCCTGCTGGCCGATGCCGAGGCCGAGCAGGACCAGGTTGCCGGTCATCGTCGAGGCGAACACCTGGTTGAACGCGAAGAAGGTGACGACGTCGATGGCCCCCGCTGCCGCCGTCAGGATCACGGTGACGGCGCCGAGCAGCCGTGGTCTCTGCTCTGGATGATCGAATCCGGTCACGCTCACCCACGGTCGCGGGCGTTCTTTGCCAACGCGTTACCTGCGACCGTGAGGAGCGTCATGCCGACCCGACGACGGGGCTCCTACCGGCGGTCGAGGACGAGGTCGAGGTCCACCGCGCCGCCGGTCACCGAGACCTGCGTGGCCCGCGGCGCGACCGTGGTGTCCCCGCCCTTCGGGGTGGCGATCACCAGGAAGTCGCCCGTCGACGGGGGCTCCAGCGCGAACCGGCCCTCGCCGTCGGCCTCGGTCCGGCCGGCCTGACGACCGGCGTGGTCGACGAGGGTCAGCACGGCTGGGGTCGGGGCGTCGTCGGGACCGAGCACGCGGCCCCGGAGCAGGCGTCCCGGAGCGCCGACGAGCGCGCCGTCGGCATCGTCGTACCCGGCGTGCGACGCCTCGGGCTCCGTGTACGCGTACTTGCCGCCGCGCAGCAGCGACGCGAGCGCCGCGACCACGCAGCAGAGGGCGGCGAACACGAGCGCGAAGGTGAGGCCGTCGGCGAACGGCCCGCTGATCAGCTGCGGGAAGAACGACCGGCCGGTGAGGAACTGCGCCTGCTCCGGGCCGACCCGGGCGAGCACGCCGGGCCCGAGGAGCGTCTCCATCGGGTTGTAGCCGAGCAGCGCGGCGAACAGCGTGGACACCGGGGGCAATTCGGAGATGCGTTGCGCGGCGTCGGCGGGCACGCCGTGGGCGACCAGGCCGTCGTGCAGGGCGGCCGGCAGCGACCGGGACAGCCCGAGGATCAGCATCGAGAAGAAGATGCCGATCGACAGGACCGTCGCGCCGTTCTGGAACGTCGAGGTCATGCCCGCGGCCGCCCCGCGCTGGCGCGGCGGGACCGAGTTCATGATCGCGGCGCGGTTCGGCGAGGAGAACAGGCCCATCGACAGGCCGTTGAGCGCGAGGATGATCGCGAAGCCGACGTACGAGAAATCGACGGGCAGGAACTTGAGCAGCAGGAAGCTCACCGCCGCGCCGAGCATGCCGACGGTGGCGTAGGCGCGGGCCCCGTGGCGGTCGGACAGGATCCCCGAGATCGGTCCGGCCACGAGGAAGCCGATGGTCAGCGGGACCATGTAGATGCCGGCCCAGAGCGGGGTCGACTCGTAGTCGTAGCCGTGCTGGGGCAGCCAGATGCCCTGCAGCCAGATGATGAGGATGAACTGCAGCCCGCCGCGACCGAGGGCGGCGAGCAGGCTCGCCACGTTGCCGGCGGTGAAGGCGCGGATGCGGAACAGCGACAGGTGGAACATCGGCTCGGCGACCCGGGTCTCGATCACCGCGAAGACGCCGAGCACGATCACGCCGCCGATCAGGCAGGTGAGCACCGTGGGCGACGTCCAGCCCATCACGTGACCGCCGTAGGGCTGGATGCCGTAGGTGATCCCGACGAGCACCGCGACCAGGCCGACCGCGAAGGTCACGTTGCCCCACCAGTCGATGCGCGCCTCGTGCCGCTCGCCGGTCTCGCGCAGCTTGTAGTAGGCCCAGACGGTGCCGAAGACGCCGATGGGCACGCTGACGACGAACACGAGGTGCCACGACACGGGCGCGAGGACGCCGCCGATGAGCAGGCCGAGGAACGACCCGGCGATCGCGGCGATCGAGTTGATGCCCAGGGCCAGGCCGCGCTGGTGGGTGGGGAAGGCGTCGGTGAGGATCGCGGTGGAGTTCGCGAGCAGCAGCGCGCCGCCGACGCCCTGCAGGACGCGCATGACGATCAGCCAGACCGCCCCGGCGTCCCCGTGCATCCAGGTCACGGCAAGCAGCACCGAGAAGACGGTGAACACGGCGAAGCCGAGGTTGTACATCCTCGTGCGCCCGTACATGTCCCCGATGCGCCCGAAGCTCACGACGAGCACCGCGGTGACCACGAGGTAGCCCATGATCAGCCAGAGCAGGTAGCTGACGTTCGACGGTGCGAGCGGGTCGATGTCGATGCCGCGGAAGATGTCGGGCAGCGCGATCAGCAGGATCGACATGTTGATCGTCACGATCAGCACGCCGAGGGTGGTGTTCGACAGCGCCACCCACTTGTAGCGGTCGGTCGACATGCTGGCCCCCCTTGTCGTTAGCTAGGCAAACGACAAGGTACTCCCTGTGGCGGCGGGTGGACCGTCAGGAGCCCGCGGGGACCAGCACGGGGAGCACCCGCTGGGCGAGGTCGACGAGCAACGAGCGCTGGGCCTCACCCGAGAGGTCCCCGCCCCGGGTGAGCGTGAGGCTGACCGTCACCCGGCGGTAGGCGACCACGAGGATCGGGCCGTCGGGATCGGCGAAGAAGGTGCCGGCGGCCGCCCCGATGGGGGTGTCGACCGGCGCCACGCCCTCCCCCTGGAGCACCCGGTTGTTCAGCGCGACCTGGGCGAGCGCGGCCTCGGGCGTGGTGTAGCCGCTGGCGAGCACCTTGAGGACCTGCGAGCCCGCCGGCGCGGCCCCGGCCCCGCCGACCGAGGAGTACGTGCAGGTCAGCCGCTCGAGGCGCCCGACCGACGGCGCCGGGACGTCGCGCAGCGCCCGGACGTCGACGGTGCCCAGCGGCAGGCCGAGCAGGTTCGGCAGGTCGTCCTTCGAAAGGACCTGGTTGCAGTCGGTGGGGATCAGCGTCGAGCGGGGCGGCGGCGCGCTCGACGCGGCGGCGGCACCCGGGCCCGGGAACGTCGGGATCGGCGGCGTCGCGAGCGTGCCCTCGGACGAGCACCCGCCCACCAGGGCCAGCAGCAGCGCCGCGACCGCAACTCGTCGTCCCCGCACCCTCGTCCTCTCGACCACGTCGCTCGTGATCGCCCACGGTAGCGGGCCCTCCCGACGGCACGGCCCGTACCGGCGGCGTTTGTGACGATCAGTGTCAGCATGGCCGCAGTGCTGACACCCGGGCTACTCCTCGGGGAGCTCCGCCAGCACCTTCTGCGCCACGCCGAACGCCCGGTTGGCGGCCGGGACCCCGGCGTACACCCCGACCTGCAGCAGCACCTCGCGGATCTCCTCGCGGGTCAGGCCGTTGCGCACGGCGGCGCGGACGTGCAGCGCGAGCTCGCCGTCGTGGTGCAGCGCGGCGAGGACCGAGAGCGTGACGATGCTGCGCTGGCGCCGGTCGAGCCCGGGCCGGTTCCAGATGCCGTCCCACGCGTACTGCGTGATGAACGCCTGGAAGTCCTGGGTCGTGGCGTCGGTGTTGGCGATCGACCGGTCGACGTGCTCGTCGCCGAGCACCTCCCGGCGGGTCGCGAGGCCGGCCGGGTCGAGTTCTGCGCTCATGCGGGGTCCTCCGAGGGGGAACGGGCGGCCAGGAAGGCGTCGACGAGGGCCGCCGACTCCCCCACGTGCGCCGCCGGGTCGAGCGCGGCGTCGATCTCCGCGCGGGTGACGTCGGTGCCGTGCAGCGCCTCGGCGAGCACGTCGGCGAACGCCCGGCCGGAGTCGCGCGACGTCGACGCGGCCACCGTGACCAGGCCCTTCGGGTCGTCGACGCGGCCCCGGAGGGCGGTCGCGACGTTCTCGGCGAGCAGCAGGCCGCCGGTGACCTCGAGCGAGGCGGCGACGGCCGCGGGGTCGAGGGCGAGGTGGGTGAGCGCGTCGGCGAGCCACGCGGCACCCGACCCGACGGTGCCCAGCAGCTCCCGCAGCGGGCGCCACTCGGCGTGCCACGGGCCGGCGGCGCGCTCGTACTCGTGCCCGGAGGCGGCATTCAGCACGGCCGCGACCAGACCCGGCACGGCGACGGCCGCGGCCCGGGCGGAGATCGCGCCGACCGGGTTCCGCTTGTGGGGCAGCGTCGAGGACCCGCCACGGCCGGGGACGTCCTCGC
The DNA here is from genome assembly GCF_042653685.1 of Actinomycetospora atypica. Taxonomy (NCBI): domain Bacteria; kingdom Bacillati; phylum Actinomycetota; class Actinomycetes; order Pseudonocardiales; family Pseudonocardiaceae; genus Actinomycetospora; species Actinomycetospora atypica. The sequence goes on from NZ_JBHSIV010000019.1 coordinate 27,409, forward strand.
GCACCTCGCCGACCTCGGTCTGGGCGAGGAGCACCAGGTCGGTGGAGACCGAGCCGACCGCAGCGCCGGCGCGCCCGAGCACCCCGGCGAGCTCTGCGACGCGGCCGCGCTCGGTGTGCCAGGCGAGCACCGGCTCGTCGAGCCCCAGGCGGCGGGCGAAGGCGGCCCGCACCGCGAGGCCGTGCCCCGCGAAGGCGGCCAGCGTGCCCACGGCCCCGCCGAGCTGGGCCGCCGGTCGCCAGGAGCGCAGCGCGACGACGGCCGCGTCGAGCCCGCTCGCCCAGCCCGCGGCGCGCAGCCCGACGGTGACGGGCGCGGCCTGCTGGAGCAGCGTCCGGCCGGCCGCGGGGGTGTCGCGGTGGACCCTGGCGAGGACGGCGGCCGCGTCGGCGGCTGTGCCCAGGTCGGCGGCGATCACGTCGAGCGCCCGCCGGGCCACGAGCACGGACGCGGTGTCCATGACGTCCTGGCTGGTGGCGCCCCGGTGCACCGCCGCGGCGGCCTCGTCGGAGACCTCGGTCCGGACGACGGCCCGCAACTCGGTGACCAGCGGGACCACCGGGTTGCCGGCGGCGGCCGCGTCGGCGGCGATCTCCCCGACGTCGAACCGGTCGGCCGAACACGCGTCCGCGATGCCCGCGGCGAGGGCGGGCTCGAGGGTGCCCGCGTCGGCGGCGGCGAGCGCGAGCGCCGCCTCGACCTCGAGCAGCGCCCGCAGCCAGGCCGGGTCGCCGACGGCGTCCCGCACCCCGCCGCGGGCGAGGATCTCGTCGAAGAGGCCGGGAGTCACGGGCGCATCATGCCGCGCCCGTGCCGTGTCCCCGACCTCAGGATCAGGCGAACTCCTTGACGATGGTCGCGCAGAACGCGTCGAGGTCGTTCGGGTTGCGGCTGGTGATGAGGCCCTGGTCGACGACGACCTCCTCGTCGACGACGGTGCCGCCGGCGTTGCGGATGTCGGTGCGCAGGCTCGGGAACGACGTGAGGCGCTTGCCCTTGACGAGGTCGGCCTCGACGAGGGTCCACGGGGCGTGGCAGATCGCCGCGATCGGCTTGCCCGCGCCCGCGATGGCCTGCACGAACGAGATCACGTCGGCGTTCTGGCGCAGGGTGTCGGGGTTGCAGGTGCCGCCGGGCAGGATCACGGCGTCGAAGTCGTCGGCCGAGACCGAGCCGATGGCCTGGTCGACCGTGAAGGTGTCGGCGGGGGTGATGTCGCCGTTCATCGCCTGGATGTCGCCGGTGTCGACCGAGATCAGCGTGGTGGTGGCACCGGCGTCCTCGGCGGCCTGCCGGGGCTGGGTCAGTTCGACCTGCTCGACGCCGCTGGCGGCGAGGATCGCGATGCGCTTGCCGGAGAGTTCGTTGGCCATGGCATCGGGTTCCCGACCCCGTCGCCGGGCGAAACGGTGCTCATCCCCGCAGCCGGGGCGGCGGTCCCGCCTCGAGCTCGCCGCCCGCCTCGGCCGCGTCGGCCCGGGTCCGCGCCCAGGTCGCCACGCCCTCGGCGTCGACGCCGTGCCGGCCCGCCACCGACGTGCCGTCGACCAGGTTGTCCGCGCCGCGGCGCAGCAGCGACACCGCGCCGCGGCGGTTGCCCCGCTGGGCGTGGGTCAGGCCCACCGCGAGCTGCGCGAGGCCCTGCCACAAGGCGCGCTCGTCGCCGGGACCCGACTTCCACGCGCCCTCGAGGACCTCGTGGGCGTGGAAGGGGAAGCCGCCGTCGAGCAGGCGCTGGGCCTCGCGGAGCGACTCGTCGGGGGGCAGGACGACGTCCTCGTCGACCCGCTCCACGCCGGCCTCGCCGGGCGGCAGCGGTCGGCCCGCCGCGTCCCGGGGCCGGGCGCTGCGCGCCCGGCCCTCGTCGTCACGGTCCCGTTCGCGGGGGGAGGTCACGCCCCCACGGTGTCACGTCCGGCGCGAGGCGTCCGCCGGCTCGTCCGTCGTGCCGGTGGTGCCGGCCTCCGTCGCGGTGGCCTCGTCGCGCCCGGTCTCGTCGGAGTCCGACCCGTCGGTGTCAGCGGAGTCGCCGGACTTCGGCAGGTTGCCGCGCGTGGCGTAGAGGCTCGTGATCGTGACGACGGTGAGCGTCACCAGGATGACGACCAGCGAGAGCCAGGTCGGGATCTCGGGGATCGCCGGGTTGATGTCCTCGTGCAGGAAGTGCAGCACGAGCTTCACACCGATGAAGGCCAGGATGAACGACAGCCCGTAGGAGAGGTGCACGAGGCGGTCGAGGAGGCCGACGAGCAGGAAGTACAGAGCCCGCAGGCCGAGCAGGGCGAAGGCGTTGGCCGTGAAGACGATGTAGGCGTTCTGCGTGATCCCGAAGATCGCCGGGATCGAGTCGAGCGCGAAGACGAGGTCGACCGACAGGATCACCATCACGGTGATGAAGAGCGGCGTGACACCGAGCTTCCCCCCGACGCGCCGCCACAACTGCCCGTCGTGCTTGTCGCCCGCCTGCGTGTCCTCCTCGTGCACCGTGACGAGCTTGCGCGTCGCCCGCACCGCCAGGTTGTCGCTCATGTCCTTCGGCTCTTCGCCGTGCGACCGGAGCAGCCCGTAGGCCGTGTAGAGCAGGAACAGGCCGAAGATGACGAACACCCAGCTGAAGGCGTTGATCACCGCGGCACCGATGAGGATGAAGATCGCCCGCATCACGAGCGCCCCGATGACGCCCCAGAGCAGGACCTTCTGCTGGTTGCGCTTCGGCACGGCGAACTGGGCGAGGATCACCGCGAAGATGAACAGGTTGTCGACCGAGAGGCTCTTCTCGACCAGCCAGCCCGAGATGTACTCGATGCCCGACTGGGAGCCCATGAAGATCCACACGCCGGCGCCGAAGGCGAGAGCCACCGCGATGTAGATCACCGACCAGAGGGTGGCCTCACGGAAGCTGACCTCGTGGGGCGACCGGGCGTGCCAGATGTCGATGCCCACCAGGACGACGATGCCGCCGACCGTCGCCGCCCAGACCCACAACGGGACCGTCACGCTTCCTCCTCGTACCGCTCCGACAACTCCCCGACCAACGGGAGAGGAGCTCTTGAAGTTCCCTTTACCCGGTGAGGCCCGCCACGCCACCCGTCCCGGGGAACTCTGACCCCTCCGGCCCCGCCCTGCCTCCCACGCACCCCCACACGGGTCACGCTGCTGAGCCGTACGACAGCGGAGGAGGGGTCCGATCACGAGGTCCACGCCGGTGGTGCTGAGCGCCGCGGTGCTCGCTGCGCTGCTCGTCACACCGACCGCCCTGGCCGCGCCACCCCCGCCGCCGCCCGGTCCCGGCCCCACCGGCCGCGTCCTCGACGCCCTGGGAGCCCCGCGGGCCGACGACGTGCCCGGCACCGGGTACCGCGAGTTCACGACGACGGCCGCGACCGGCCGGGTGCGCGGGCACCTGATCCGGGTCGACCTCGCGAACCGGAGCGTGGCGATCGCCCTGCTGCGTCCCGCGTCGGTGGCGGCGACCGGCACCGTGCCCGACCTGGCGGCGCGCCGGAACGCGATCGGGGCCGTCAACGGCAACTTCTTCGACGAGGGCCGCACCGGCGCGTCGGTGGGCGTGGAGCTGGAGTCGGGGGCGCTGCTGAAGTCGGCGGTGCCGCTCGGGCGTCGCCCCGCCCCGCCCGGACCGCCCGGGTCGAGCCCGGACACGGTCGTCGGGATCGACCGGGCGGGCGTCGGGCACATCGGCCGGGTGCTGTTCTCGGGGTCGGTCCGCGCGGCCGGCCGCGACCTGCCCCTGGCCGGGCTGAACCTCTACGCCGTGCCGGTCGGCGGCATCGCGGTCTTCACCCCCGGCTGGGGCGCCCGCACCCGGGCCCGCACGGTGTGCGGCTCGGACACCGACGCGGCGGCCCCCTGCAGCCGGGACGCCGTCGAGGTGCGGGTGAAGGCCGGGAAGGCGGTGGCCGTGGGCGCGGTGGGGACCACCGCCGTGCCCGCCGGGGAGGTCGCCCTCGTCGCCCGCGACGCCGCGGCGGTGACGATGCGCGCGCTGCGCCCCGGCGACCCGGTCGACGCCCGCTGGACCGCGACCGCCCCCGACACCCCGCCGCTGCGGGTCGCCCTCGGGGCGCTCCCGCTCGTGCGCGGCGGCGCCCCCTGGCCGGGCCTGCAGACCTCCGAGCGGGCGCCGCGGACGGCGGTCGGGCTCTCCGCCGACGGCCGCACGCTGTTCCTGGTCGCGGTCGACGGCCGGCAGGAGGCGAGCGTCGGCGCCACGCTCGCGGAGCTCGGGCAGCTGGTGGTGGAGCTCGGCATCCCGCAGGCGGTCGCGCTCGACGGGGGCGGGTCGACGCAGATGGTGCGCCGCCCGGCCGGGGGACGCCTCGTCGTCGTGAACGCCCCGTCGCAGACGCCGCTGCGCCCGGTCGCCGACGGACTGGCCGTGGTGCCGGCGGGCTGACGAGGAATTCGACCCGGGCGGGAACACACGGCCCGGGGTCGTGGTTGGATCGGGTGTCCGAGCCGGGCGCCATGTGCCCCCGGGTCTCATTAATAAGTGCCGCCAGGGACGATCGTTCGGCTGAAGCCCTGGTGTGCCACGCGCCGCGAGGCGGCTCATAGCCCGGCTCGGACACCCTCATCACGAGAACGGCCCCGCACTCCGGTGGAGTGCGGGGCCGTCGTCGTCCGTGGGGCTACTGCCCGCCGCCCAGGCTCGGCAGCTGCTGGCCGAACTGGGTCGCGCACTGCTGGGCCGCCTGCTGCACCGCGGCGGGGTTGGGCGCGTTCTGCGACTGGCTGATGCAGTCCTGGAACTGCTGCAGGGTGTTGCCCCCGCCGACGCTGAAGAACGCGAAGCCGAACAGGAACAGCGCGACCGAGAGCACGACGTTCACGATGAACACGAGCACGCCGAGGATGAGCCCGGTCAGCGCCACGCCGCCGTTCGTCGCCTGCATCTTGCGGACGCGGCCGCGACCGATCACGCCGAAGACGATGGCGAGCAGGCCGAGCACGAGGCCCACGATCGGCAGCCAGAACGTGAGCACCGCGAGGATGCCGAACACGAGGGCGGCGACGCCCATCCCGTTCTTCGGCTTCGGCGGCGGCGCGGTCGACCCCGCGTCCCACTGGCCGTAGGTCTCGGTCACGACGGGTTCCTCTCTGACGGGGTACTTGCCCCACCTTCTACCCGTCGCGCCCGGATCGACACCGCCTGACCGGGTCAGGCCCGAGGAAGTCGCCTCGCACCCGGGTGGATCGTCCCGTGGTGCATGACGCCTCCCCCGGACCCGTCAGACCTGCGCCCCGTGCGCGATCGCCTCGTCCTGCCGTCGGGTCTCCGAGCCGGTCGCGATCGGCGCGCCGATCCAGGCCTCGGGGATCCCGAAGGCGTCGATCAGCGTGCGGGCGTGCGGGCGCAGCGTGCGGCAGAGCTTGTTGATCTCCGCCGTCACCGCCTTCGACCGTGCCGCCGAGATGCGGCCGTGCTCGAGGAACCAGCCCTTGTCGTTCTCGACGACCGACAGCGCGTAGAGGTCGCAGAGCGAGCGCATGAGCCGCGCGGCCGCCGGGTCGGTGACCGACTCGCACGCGCGGTTGAAGGCGTCGAGCACGAGGCCGTCGAGGTGGGCCCGGGCCGCGTGGAGCAGGTGGTCCTGCGCCCGGTTGAAGATGTCGAAGGCGCGGTCGGGGGAGACACCCTTGCCCCGGGCGGGCCGCAGGCGGCGGACCAGCGAGTCGAGCGTGTGCTCCTCGCGGTCGTCGAGCAGCTTGATCTGCCACGAGGAGTCGAGCATCTGGTCCTCGTCCCCGCCGGCCGCCGCCCCGCGCAGGCGCTCGGCGAGCTGGTGCAGCGACGTGCGCTCCGCGACGGTGTCGAGCACCTGGTCCGCGACGAAGCGGATGGTGCCGAAGGTGTCGAGGTTGCCGAAGTCGTCGGCGTAGCCCGAGATCAGGCCCTTGGCGACGAGCTGGAGCAGGACGGTGTTGTCGCCCTCGAACGTGGTGAAGACGTCGGTGTCGGCCCGCAGGGCCGCGAGCCGGTTCTCCGAGAGGTAGCCCTGCCCGCCGCACGCCTCGCGGCAGACCTGGATGACCTCGGTGGCGTTCCAGGTGGCGAGGGCCTTGATCCCCGCGGCGCGGGACTCGAGCTCCCGCTGGCGCTTCTCGTCGACCGAGCCGCCGGCCTCCCGCTCGGTCTGGATGTCGTGGAGCATCTCGACGAGCTCGTTCTGGGCGAAGCGCAGCGCGTAGGTGCGGGCGAGCAGCGGGAGCAGCTTCCGCTGGTGGGCGAGGTAGTCGAGGATCGCGATCTCGCCGTCGCCGCCCGGGGCCGCGAACTGGCGGCGGGCCTCGCCGTAGCGGATGGCGATCGTCAGGGCGAGCATCGCCGCGCCCACCGCCGATCCCGAGACGCTGACGCGGCCCCGGACGAGGGCGCCGAGCATCGTGAAGAAGCGGCGGTTCTCGCTGTCGATCGAGCTCGAGTAGGTGCCGTCGGCGGCGACGCTGCCGTGGCGGTCGAGCAGGTTCTCGCGCGGTACGCGGACGCCGTGGAAGGCGAGACGGCCGTTGTCGACGCCGTTGAGCCCCTCCTTGTGCCCGTCGTCGGTGATCTCGACCCCGGGCAGGACGTTCCCCGCCTCGTCGCGCAGGGGGACGAGGACCGCGTGGACGCCGTGCCGCGTCGGGGTCTCGCCCTCCGGCGCCGACCACAGCTGGACGAACACGGCGGCCATCCGGCCGTCGCGGGCCGCGTTGCCGATGTAGTCCTTGCGCGCCGACTCGGTGGGCGTGTCGACGACGAACTCGCCGGTGGCCGGGTCGTACGTCGCGGTGGTGTGCACCGACTGGACGTCGGAGCCGTGGCCGGTCTCGGTCATGCCGAAGCAGCCGGGCAGCGACAGGTCCATCACCGAGGGCAGGTAGCGGGCCTGCTGCTCGGGATTGCCGAGCGCCTGGATCGCGCCGCCGAACAGGCCCCACTGCACGCCGCTCTTGACCTGCAGGGACAGGTCGGCGAAGGCGAGCATCTCGAACGAGACCACCGAGCCGCCGATGTCGCCGCGACCGCCGACGGCGGTGGGGAAGCCGTGCACCGCGTGCCCGTCGGCCGCGAGCTGCTCGAGCATCTCCCACACCCGCTGCCGGTGGGTCTCCGAGTCGGCGGCGGGATCGACGCGCAGCTCCGCGAAGTCGTCGCGGGCGCGGATCTCGTCGCGCAGCCACGACCAGCGGCCGTCGAGCGAGTGGCGCATCGCGTCGACCGAGTGCCCGGTGACGTCGGAGGGCGAGGGCGGGACGGACAGCGGAGCGGCCATCGGGAAGGCCTCCTCATACGAAGTTACTGACGAGTAGGTCCAGTATTACCCCGTCTGCCGATCGTGCAACGTCCCCGGTGGGCGGCGTCACCGACCGGGGCGCCGCCGCGTCAGGCGGAGGCGGCCGAGGAGCTCACGGTGAGCGCCAGCCCGCCCCAGGCGAGGTCGGCGATCTCCTCGGTGATCACGCGGCGGGGGACGTCGGGGCGGGAGGTGAGCCAGTGGTCACCCACGGCCCGCACCATCCCGACGACCGCGTGCCCCCAGGTGGTGGCCGGGGTCGGGTCGCGTCCCTGGCGGTGCAGCTCCGTGGAGATGATCCCGCCCACGTGGTCGCCGATGAAGGACGTGAGGTCGCCGACGAAGTCGCTGTCGCCCGCCCCGGTGGCCCGCTCGGAACCGGGCGGGCGCATCACGTAGCGGTACAGATCGGAGTCGCCCTCGATGAGCGAGAGGTACGCGTCGATCCCCAGACGCAGGATGTCCGCCGGCGGCCCGGCCGCGCGCATCGCCTCCTGCACCTGCGCGACGATCACGGCGCCGACCCGCTCGCAGACGGCCTGGTAGAGGTCGAACTTGTCGGCGAAGTGGCGGTACACCACCGTCTTCGAGGTCCGGGCCTGCGCGGCCACCTGGCTCATGCCGACGTCGGGCCCGTGCTGACGGATCGCGACGATGGTCGCGAGGGTCAGCTCCTTGCGCCGGGCGGCCCGGTGGTCGTCCCACCGGCTGGAACGTTTGTCACGGCGGGGTGGCGGGGCAGTGTGAGCGTCACCGCTCGCGGCGTCGCCGGTCGACGAGGGGCCACGCTGCCCCTCGTCCTCGTGACGGTGCGGACGACGACTCACGGCACCCACGGTACCTGCTACTTTCGAGTAACGACGTTTCGTCTCCCTGGAGGAACCCATGGCCAGCCCCCGTCGCGCGGCGGTCGTCGGCGCCAACCGCATCCCCTTCGCCCGCTCCAACGGCGCGTACGCGCGCGCCTCCAACCAGGACATGCTCACGGCGGCGATCGACGGTCTCGTCGCCCGCTTCGGGCTGACCGAGGAGCGCATGGGCGAGGTGGTGGCCGGGGCCGTGCTGAAGCACAGCCGCGACTTCAACCTCACCCGCGAGGCGGTGCTCGGCTCCCGACTGTCCGCCGCCACCCCCACCTACGACGTGCAGCAGGCGTGCGGCACCGGTCTCGAGTCCGCGATCCTCGTCGGCAACAAGATCGCCCTCGGCCAGATCGAGGTCGGCATCGCCGGTGGCGTCGACACCACCTCCGACGCCCCGATCGCCGTCAACGACGACCTGCGCGCGGTCCTGCTGCAGGCCAACCGCGCCAAGTCGACCGCCGGGATGATCAAGGCCCTCGGCGGGCTGCGCCCCGGCCAGATCGTCCCGGAGATCCCGGCCAACCGGGAGCCGCGCACCGGCATGGCGATGGGTGAGCACGCCGCCATCACCGCCGCGCACTGGGGCATCGAGCGCACCGCGCAGGACGAGCTCACCGCCCTGTCGCACCAGAACCTCGGCAAGGCCTACGACGCCGGGTTCTTCGACGACCTGATGACGCCCTTCCTCGGGCTCACCAAGGACAACAACCTGCGCGCCGACTCCACCGTCGAGAAGCTCGGGAAGCTCAAGCCCGTGTTCTTCCCGGCGGGCGGCGACAAGGCCGAGGCCACCATGACGGCGGCGAACTCGACGCCGCTCACCGACGGTGCCGCCACCGTGCTGCTCGCGTCCGACGAGTGGGCCGCCGAGCGGGGCCTCCCCGTCCTGGCGCACCTCGTCGACGCCGAGACCGCCGCGGTCGACTACGTCCACGGCGACGAGGGCCTGCTCATGGCCCCCGCCTACGCCGTGCCGCGGCTCCTCGAGCGCAACGGCCTCACGCTGCAGGACTTCGACTTCTACGAGATCCACGAGGCCTTCGCCTCCACCGTGCTGGCGACGCTCGCCGCGTGGGAGAGCCCGCAGTTCTGCAAGGAGCGCCTGGGCCTCGACTCCCCGCTGGGCTCGATCGACCGCGCCAAGCTCAACGTGCACGGCTCGTCGCTCGCCACCGGCCACCCGTTCGCGGCGACCGGCGCGCGCATCGTCCCCACGCTCGCGAAGACGCTGCACCAGAACGGTGGCGGCCGCGGGCTCATCTCCATCTGCGCGGCCGGCGGCCAGGGCGTCGTCGCCATCCTCGAGGCCTGAGAAAGGACCGACATGTCGAACGACTGGTACTCCGACTTCGTCAACTCGGGCATCGGGAAGGCGATCGCCGGCAACGTCGGCCTGCCCCCGGTGCCGAAGCTGCGCCGCTGGGAGCCGGGCCAGCCCCTGCTCTCCGGGCCCGCGCTGCTCGGGACCGCGACCGCCGACGGGCGCGTCGCGAAGGTGGTCCGGGCGGTGCTCGCCGAGGCGGGCGTCGAGGTCCACGAGGACCCGAACGCCCCCGTCGGCGGCGGCTCGTCCACCTCGAAGGTCGCCGCGGCGATCGTCGACGCCACCGGGCTGTCCTCCCCGGCCGACCTCGCGGCGATCCAGGGCTTCCTGACGCCGTGCATGCGCCGGGTCGGGCCCTCGGGCCGCATCCTCGTGATCGGCGACGTCCCCGCGGAGGCCGAGCGGCCCGCCGTGCGCGCCGCCCGCCGCTCGCTCGAGGGCCTCGTCCGCTCCGCGGCGAAGGAGGCCCGCTACGGCGCGACGGTCAACCTGATCCACGTCGCCGACGGCGCGGAGAACGACCTCGAGTCGACCCTGCGCTTCTTCCTCTCCAGCCGGTCGGCGTTCGTCGACGGGCAGCGCCTCGACGTGGGCACCGTCCCCGGCTACACCGGCTCGTCGGCGGGCACCGACTGGGACCACCCCGTCCGCGGCAAGGTCGCCGTGGTGACCGGCGCCGCGCGCGGGATCGGGCGCACCGTGGCGAAGACCCTGGCCCGCGACGGCGCCACCGTCGTCGCCGTCGACATCCCGTCGGCGGGCGAGGCGCTGGCCCGAACCGCGAACGACGTCGGCGGCACCGCGCTGCAGCTCGACATCACCGCCGACGGCGCCGGCGAGGCGATCCTGTCCCACTGCGAGCGGCACGGTGGCATCGACATCGTCGTGCACAACGCCGGGATCACCCGCGACAAGCTGCTGGCCAACCAGGACACCGACCGCTGGAACTCGGTCATCGACGTCAACCTGAACGCCCAGCTGGCGATCAACGACGTCCTGATGGCCTCGTCCGACGACACCGGCTTCCACCGCGGCGGCCGCATCATCACGGTGTCGTCGATGGCCGGGATCGCGGGCAACCGCGGCCAGACGGCGTACGGGGCCTCGAAGGCCGGTGTCATCGGCCTCGTCGACGCCACCGCCCCGCTGCTCGCCGCGAAGGGCGCGACGATCAACGCCGTCGCCCCCGGGTTCATCGAGACCGACATGACCGCGGCGATGCCGGTCGGCACCCGCGAGGCCGGGCGGCGGCTCTCGTCGCTCACCCAGGGCGGCCTGCCCGTCGACGTCGCCGAGACGATCGCCTGGTTCGCCCAGGGCGCCTCGTACGCCGTCAACGGTCAGGTCCTGCGGGTCGACGGCCAGAACTACCTGGGGGCCTGAATGGGTCACGACACGCAGCGAAGCGGAGCTGGAGCATGAGCACAGAGACGCTGGACTCCGCTCCCACGTTGGGCGCGCTGTACGGGCGGGCGCTGCTCACCGCGCGCTCGGGCGGCGACACGCTGCCCGACCGCACGCTCGAACTGGTCAACGCCACGATCGACGCCGACGCGGTGGCCGACTACGCCCACGTGTGCGGGTTCCGGGTGGGCGGCGAGCTGCCGATCACCTACCCGCACATGCTGGCGTTCCCGCTGCAGATGCGGCTGATGACCGACCGCGAGTTCCCCCTGCCCGCGCCGGGCATGGTGCACCTGCGCAACGTCATCACCCAGCTGCGACCCCTGGCGGTCGGGGAGCCGCTGGTGGTGCGCGTGCACGCCGAGCGACTGGTGGCCCACCCCAAGGGCGCCCAGGTCGACCTCGTCTCCGAGGTCGGCGTTCCCGACGAGGCCGCGAGCTGGCACTCCCGCTCGACGTACTTCGTGCGGGGCGCCACCGCGGACGAGGCGACCGACTCCGCGCCACCGGAGCCCGACCCCGTCGTCGGGGACCGTCCGCACGCGGTGTGGAAGGTGCCCGGGGACATCGGCCGCCGCTACGCCGCGGTCTCGGGCGACGTGAACCCGATCCACGTCAACTCGCTCGCGGCGAAGGCGTTCGGCATGCCGGGCACCATCGCTCACGGCATGTGGTCGAAGGCCCGGGTCCTCGCGGCGCTCGCCGGCCGTACCGCCGACGCCTGCACGGTCGACGCGGTGTTCCGTTCGCCGCTGCGCACCCCGTCGACGGCGTACCTGTACACCGCCGCGGCCGCCGACGGCTGGGACGCCGCGCTGCGCTCGCGCTCGGGCAAGGACCACCTGCTGCTGACGGTGCGCCCGGCGTAACCGCCACGCCAGGAACGGGAGCCCCCTCGATCGGATCGGTCGATCGAGGGGGCTTCCGCGCGAGACGGGCACGAACCGGACCCGTCCGGCGTCGGACTTCACCGTCTCCCCAGGTCAGAGGGCCAGGATGTCCCCTCGTGACCGCCCTGCAGGAGTCCCCCGCCGAGCCGCCCGCGCCGCCCGTCCGCCGCCGGTGGGGCCGCCGGACGCTCGCGGCGGTGATCGTCGTGCTGGTGGTCCTGGCGGCGGTCGCGGCGCCGTCGGTGGTGCACGCCCTCACCCGTCCCGGGTCCGACACCGTCGCCGCCCGGCTCGCCGAGTGGGGCCGCGACCACGGCCTGGGCCCGGTGGTCACCTGGCTCGAGGCCCGGCAGTACGCGCTCCACCAGCCGCCCACCGGCGGTGTCCCCCCGGGCGGCATCCCGGTCGCGGCGGGCGCCGTCGCGGGACGTCCCGGGGCGCCGCCGGCCCTGCCCGCGCCGGCCGGCCTGAGCCCGCTGCCCGGCGAGGGGCAGTGGCAGACCGTGGTGTCCACGCCGCGCGGCGACGCCGTCCGCGTGGCCTCCGTCCGGCCCGACGCCCAGCACACCTCGTTCACCGTCGGCGTGCTGTGGATGGACCCCACGCTGGTGCACGGCGTGCTGCACCCCGGCAGCGAGGACCCGGGCGGCACCTGGCCGGTGCCCGCCGCGATCGACGGGACCGAGCAGCGGACGGTCGTCGCGGCCTTCTCCGCGGGGTTCCGGCTGCAGGGCGACAGCCACGGCGGGTGGTACCTCGACGGGCGGGAGGCCCGCCCGCTGGTCCCCGGCGCGGCCAGCCTCGTGCTGCGCCGCGACGGCACCGCCGACGTGGGCGCCTGGGGCAGCGAGGTGGGCATGGCCCCGGACGTGGTGGCGGTCCGGCAGAACCTGGTCCCCCTGGTAGACGGCCCGGACGGAGTGCACGGCGTGGTGAACCCGACCTGCGCCACCGGCGGCACCGCGGAGTGGGGCTCCACCGTGGGCCAGGCCGCCTACATCGACCGGTCCGCGTTCGGCGTGACCGCTACCGGCGCGGAGGTCTACGTCGGCGGCCCGGCGCTGTCGGTGTGCACGCTCGGGGAGATCCTCCGCTCGGCCGGGGTCGTGCGCGGGATGGAGCTCGACATCAACCCGGCCTGGGTCTCGGGGGCCTACTTCCACCCGACCGGCCGGCCGCACCCCGACGCCTTCCCGCTCTTCCCCGGCGAGCAGGTGGGCGCCCAGCACTACCTGCAGAACTCGAGCCGCGACTTCCTCTCGTTCGACCTGCGCTCGATCGCCGACACCGCCGGCGCGCCGCCCTCGATCCAGCACCGACGGGTGAACCGGCACCACACCTGACAGACATGGGATGTCAGGATGTCTGGTGTGCCTCTCGAGAGCCCGCGCCGGGCGAGCGTCATCGGTGACGTGATCACGCAGCTGGAGACGATGGTGGTCTCCGGCGAGTGGCCGGTGGGCACGCGGATCCCGCCGGAACCGGAGCTGGTCGCGGCGCTCGGGGTCGGCCGCAACTCCGTCCGCGAGGCGGTGCGCGCCCTCGCGCACACGGGGTTGCTCGAGGTCCGCCAGGGCGACGGGACCTGGGTGCGGGCCGACTCGGGACTGGGCACGGCCCTGGACCGCTACGTCCGCCGCTCCGACGCCCGCCACGTGCTCCAGGTGCGCCGCGGGCTGGAGCGCGAGGCCGCGCGGCTCGCCGCCGCGAACCGGACCCTCGACGACCTCGGGCGCCTCGACGCGGCGCTCGCGCGGCAGCACCGGCTCGCCGACGCGGCCGACCGCGAGGGGTTCGTCGCCGGTGACGCCGAGTTCCACCGGCTGGTCGCCGCGGCCGCCCACAACCCGGTGCTCGGCGACCTGCTCGACCACCTGGGCGACGCGCTCGCCCGCTCGATCGCCGCCACCGTCGAGGAGCATCCCGACTCGTTCCACGTCCACACCGAGCTCGTCGACGCGATCCGCGCGCAGGACGCCGAGGCCGCCGGACACGCCTCCGACGAGCTGCTCGACGGCCTCCTCGACGCCCTCGGCGGTGCCGCGTGAGCCGGACGACGGCCCGCTCGGTCCTCCTCGCCGTCGCGGTGCTGCTGATCGCCGCGAACCTGCGCCCGGCCGTCGTCGGGGTGTCGCCGCTGATCGCCCAGATCCGCGCCGACCTCGGGATCGGCAGTGCGGTCGCGGGCCTGGTCACGACGCTGCCCGTGCTCTGCTTCGGGCTGCTCGCGCCGGTCGCCGGGCGCCTCGCCCGCCGGCTGGGCGTGGAGACGCTCCTGCTCGCGGCGCTGGTCGTGCTCGCGGGCGGCATCCTGATCCGGCTCGTGCCCTCGCTCGCGACCCTGCTGCTCGGCTCGATGCTCGCCGGGGTCGCGATCGCGATCGGCAACACGCTGATGCCGGTGGTGGTGAAGCGCGACTTCCCGCACCGCACGGGCCTGATGACCGGTGCCTACTCGACGATGATCTCCGGCGGCGGCGCGGTCGCGGCCGCGGTGATGGTGCCGATCGAGGACGCGACCGGCCTGGGCTGGCGCGCGTCGCTGGCGCTGTGGGCGGTGTGGGCCGGGCTCGCGATCCTGCTCTGGCTGCCGTGGGTGCGCGGCGCCCGCCGCACCGCGCGCGCCGGCACCGGGACCCCTGCAGCGCCCCAGGTCCGCGGGCTGTGGCGCAGTCCCCTGGCCTGGCAGGTCACGCTGGTGATGGGGCTGCAGTCGCTGCAGTTCTACTCGTTCGTCGCGTGGGCGCCGACGCTGTTCGTCGACCAGGGCCGCTCCCCCGCGCAGGCGGGCCTGCTGCTCTCCCTGTCCGGGCTGACGTCGCTGGTCACGTCGGCGACCACCCCGATCCTCGCCACCCGGCGGCGCACGCAGTTCCACATGGTCGCCGTCCTGATCGCCCTCTGGGTGGTCGGCTACGTCGGCCTGCTGCTCGACGCGGGCACGCTGGCGCCGCTGTGGATGGTGCTGATCGGGCTCGGCCAGGGCGTCGGCATCTCGCTCGGCCTCACCCTGATCACGCTGCGCTCGCCCGACGCCGCGCACACCTCCGAGCTCTCCGGGATGGCCCAGGGCGTCGGCTACGTGGTCGCCGCGACCGGGCCGTTCGCGCTCGGCGCGATCCACGACGCCACCGGGAGCTGGACCTGGCCGGTGGTCACCCTGCTCGTCCTGCTCGTCCCGCTCGGGCTCGCGGGTCTCGGGGCGGCGCGGGACCGGCAGGTCGGGACACCCGCCCGTCCCGACGATGCCCGTCCCGACCCGACGCGGGAGGCGACGGAGCCGATCGCCTGACCGCGCGACCGCGCGTGACGCTCGGCGCACGTCCGTTCGCCCCCCGTTCACCCGATGTGTCCGCTTCGGCCGCGATCGGTGCCTACGGTCCGGTTCACCACCACCCCCGGTCGACGGAGCTCCCCACGTGAACCGACGTCTCCTGCCGCTGCTCACCCGCACCGGCCACCGCCGGTCGGGCACGCACTGCCGCTACAAGTGCGGCGACGCCTGCGACCGGCCCGTGCGCAACCGCAGCGACAACCCGACGTTCCGCGAGGTCGTGTCGGGCACCGTCAGCCGCCGCAGCGTCCTCGGGGCCGGCCTCGTCCTCGGCGCCTCCGGGGCCCTCGCCGCGTGCGGGGCGCCCGGGGCTCCCGCGGCCCCGCCGTCATCGGCGGCCCCGGTGCCGCCCGCCCCCGGCCTCGGCTTCACCGCCGTCCCGCCGAACACCGCCGACGCCGTGACGGTGCCGCCGGGCTACGCCCAGCAGGTGCTCATCCGCTGGGGCGACCCCGTGGTCACCGGGGCGCCGACGTTCGACGTCGCGAACCAGACCGCGGCCGCCCAGGCGCAGCAGTTCGGGTTCAACAACGACTTCCTCGCGGTGGTGCCGATCCCCGGCGACCCGACGCGGGCGCTGCTCGTCGCGAACCACGAGTACACGACCGAGCCGTTCATGCACCCGGGCTACGACGCGAAGGCGCCGACGCCGGAGCAGATCGCGATCGGGATGGCCGCCCACGGGATGAGCGTGGTCGCGGTCTCGCTCGACGCCTCGTCGGGACGGCCCACGGGCGTGCTGCAGGACCCGCTGAACCGGCGCGTCACCGCCACCACGCCCTTCCGGCTCGCCGGGCCGGTGGCGGGCGACCCGCTGGTGCGCACGAGCGCCGACCCCGAGGGCCGGACCGTCCTCGGCACGCTGAACAACTGCGCGGGCGGGACGACACCGTGGTCGACGGTGCTCTCCGGCGAGGAGAACATCGACCAGTACTTCGCGAACGGGAAGGCCGTCGCCGACCCGGTGCTGAAGGCCCGCTACGAGCGGCTCGGGCTCGACGGCGAGGCGAGCGAGCGGCTCTGGGAGACCGCCGACCCGCGCTTCGACCTGCTGCGCGAGCCGAACGAGGCGCACCGCTTCGGCTGGGTGGTCGAGCTCGACCCGTTCGACCCGGCCGCGCCGCCCGTCAAGCACACCGCGCTCGGGCGCTTCAAGCACGAGGGCGCGACCGTCCGGACGATGCCCGACGGCACCACGGTCGCGTACATGGGCGACGACGAGCGCTTCGAGTACGCCTACAAGTTCGTGTCCTCGGCGAAGGTCCGCCCGGGCACCGCACCGGCTGATCGGGCATTCAACCGGACCCTCCTCGACCAGGGCACGCTCTTCGTCGCGACGTTCACCGGCGGGCCCACCGAGGGCGGGGGCTCGGGCGGGCGCGGCGAGTGGCGCCCGCTCGTCGAGTCACTGCCCGACGGGACCGCGCGCTCGTTCGTCCCCGGCTTCTCCGGCACCGAGGTGCTGCTGTTCACCCGCCAGGCCGCCGACGTCGTCGGCGCCACGAAGATGGACCGGCCCGAGGACGTCGAGCCCCACCCGGTGACCGGGGCCGTGTACATGGCGCTGACGAACAACGACGAGCGCGGGGTGGAGCCGGGGGCGCCCGGCCCGGACGCGGCCAACCCCCGGGCCGACAACACCAACGGCCAGGTGGTGGAGCTCGTCGAGGACGGGTCGGACCCCACCGCGAGGACGTTCGCCTGGTCGCTGCTGCTCGTCTGCGGCGACCCGGCCGCGGCCGACACCTACTACGCCGGATTCGCGAAGGACCAGGTCAGCCCGATCTCCTGCCCGGACAACCTGGCCTTCGACCCCACCCACGGCCACCTGTGGATCTCCACCGACGGCAACGCGCTCGACGCCAACGACGGCCTCTTCGCGGTGTCGCTCGCCGGGGCCGACCGCGGCCGGGTCAAGCAGTTCCTCTCCGTGCCGACCGGCGCCGAGACCTGCGGGCCGGTCCTCATGCGGAACTGCGCGATGGTCTCGGTGCAGCACCCCGGCGAGGCCGACGACGCGAGCATCGACAGGCCCAAGTCGCACTGGCCCGACGGCGGCAGCAGCCCCGCCCGTCCCGCCGTGGTCGTGGTGTGGCGGTCCGACGGAGGTGCCTTCGGCACGTGAGCAGTAATCCGTGCCCAGACACGGATCACTGCTCACGGGGTGGTCACCTCGTGGGGCGCCAGGGGCCCGTGATCGCGTAGAGCGTGCCGGGCTCGTAGAGGTTCGCGAACAGGATGCGGCGGTCGGCGGAGAACACCGGGCCGGCCATCTCGTTCGTGTTCCGGTCGTTGCGGGCCATCGTGAACGTCTCGCCCCGCTCGGTCGCGCCCACCAGGTGCTGCACGCCCTCGCCGTCCTCGGCGATGATCACGCCGCCCCAGGGGGAGACCGTGATGTTGTCCGGGCCGTCGTAGTTCGTGCCGTCCTGGTCGGGGTTCGGGTTCACCCCGAACCGGAGCACCAGGCGCAGCGTCTGCGCCCGCGTGTCGTGGAACCACACCTGACCGTCGTGCGGCACCGGGCTCTCGGCGCGGGCGAAGCTCGTCACGACGTAGGCGCCGCCGTCGCCCCACCAGCAGCCCTCGAGCTTGCGGCCACGGGTGACCTGCGGCGGGTTCAGCTGCAGGCGCGTCGAGACCGTCCGGGCGTCGCGGTCGGGCACCGCGGTCCAGCTCACGCCGTACACGGTGCCCACCTGGGTGGCGCGGGAGAGGTCGTCGACCGGGTTGCCGGCCGAGTCCTTGCAGAGCATGGCCTCGTACGCGCCGTCGGTGGGGCCGAGGGTGCGCAGGGCGCGCTTGCCACCGCGGAAGCGGGCGGGCGGGGTCCAGCGGTAGAGCAGGCCGTTCGGCGCGGCGGCGTCCTCGGTGAGGTACATCTGCGACGACCGCGGGTCGACCGCGACCGCCTCGTGCGCGAAGCGCCCGAGCGCCCGGATCGGCTGCGGGTCACGGTTGGCGGCCTGGTCGACCGGGTCGACCTCGAAGACGTAGCCGTGGTCCTTGGTGAACCCGTTGGCGCCCGCCCGGTCCTCGGTCTCCTCGCAGGACAACCACGTGTCCCACGGGGTGATGCCGCCGGCGCAGTTCGTCGACGTCCCCGCGAGCGAGACCACCTCGCCCTGGCGGGCGCCGTCCTTGTCGGCCCGGACCGTCGTCGTGCCGCCCGGGGCGCCCGGGTCGTAGGTGAACCCGGCGATCGGCGGCACGGCGAGCGGCGCCAGGGCGCGGGCGCCGCGCAGTTCGTGGTTCTGCACGAGGATCGAGGAGTTCCCCGGTCCGCGGAACGCGCCCATGCCGTCGGAGTTGGTCGGGCTCGGCTCGCCGCTGTCGAGCTTCGTGACGCCGGCCTCGGAGACGACCGTGTAGCGGAAGCCCTGCGGCAGGGACAGCCGCTTCGCCGGGTCGGGGACGACCGGGCCGTAGCCCGGCCCGCCCGGCCCGGCCGGCGGGCCGGGCTGGGCGAGGCCGTTGGGGGCGGACAGCAGCCCGTCCACGCTCCCGGCCAGCAGGACGCCCGCGCCCACGGCGGCGGAGCGGGACAGGAAGCCGCGGCGCGACAGTCCCTGCACATCGGTCATGAGGAGAACTCCCAGGTGGTGGACGCCCCGCACCCGTACGAGTGGAGGCGTCGACCACCGTCAGCGATGCACGTGGACCGACGGTGAATCACGGACGACCTGCCGACGAACAGATCACCCGACCTTGACCAGCATCTTGCCCGTGTTCTCGCCGCGCAGGAGGCCCTGGAACGCCTCGACCGAGTGCTCCACGCCGTCGACGACGGTCTCGGAGAACTTGACCCGCCCGTCCGCGACCCACGGGGTGACCTCCTCCAGGAAGGCCGGGAAGCGGTCGAGCGAGTCCGAGACGATGAAGCCCTGGATGCGCAGCCGCTTCTTGACGATCTGGAACAGGTTGCGGGGGCCGGGCGTGGCGTCGTCGTCGGTGTCGTTGTAGTGCGCGATCGCCCCGCAGGCGGCGACGCGGGCGTTGTCGTTGGCGACGGCGATCGCGGCCTCGAGGTGGTCGGCGCCCACGTTGTCGAAGTAGACGTCGAGCCCGTCCGGCATGGCCTTCGCGAGCTGCTCGGTGACGGGGCCGTCCTTGTAGTTGAACGCCGCGTCGTAGCCGAGCTCACCGGTCAGCCAGGAGACCTTCTCGGCGCTGCCCGCGCTGCCGACCACCAGCGAGGCGCCCTTCTGCTTCGCGATCTGCCCGACGAGGCTGCCGACGCTGCCGGCCGCGGCGGAGACGAACACGGCGTCGCCGGCGGTGAAGGAGGCGTGGTCGAGCAGCCCCACCCAGGCGGTGAGCCCGGGGGCACCGAGCACGCCGAGGTAGGCCCGCGGGTCGACGCCGGAGACGTCGGGGACCTTCTGGAGGTGCCTCGCCTTGGCGATCCCGCGGTCGCGCCAGGCGAGGTTGCCCAGGACGAGGTCGCCGACGGCCACGTCGGTGACCTCGGACCCGACGGCGGTCACCTCGCCGACCGAGCGGCCGTCCATCGCCTGGTTCAGCTGGAACGGCGGGACGTAGGAGGGGACGTCGTTCATCCGGCCGCGCATGTACGGGTCGACGGAGAAGGCCCGGTTGGCGACCTCGACCTCCCCGGCGCCGGGGGCGGGGAGCTCGCGCTCGACGAGGGAGAAGTCCTGCGCGTCGGGGAAGCCGTGGGGACGGCGGACGAGGTGGACCTCGCGTGCGGTGCTCATGTCCCGACGAGTACCCGTATACCCGCGGTATGTGGCGGTTCCCGGGGATCTCTCACAAGCTGGGCCGCTAGATCCCAGCCGCTAGAACTTGCGGGTCAAGATCGCGGTAGCGAACGCTCCGGGCGCATCGGGTGCTTCATGCGAGTAGATCAAAGCGTTCCCGCTTGGAGTTAGCGAGAAGGGGATTGCAGAACACGCCCCGTCGGGGTCGTAGGGGACATCGCTCAGCCCAAGCTGACCCTCGGAACGAGAAATTAAGCCAACGCGGCTGGTGCAGCTGATGCCGTCTGCCAGGTAGAACGTCGACTTCTTCTGCCCAGTATTCGAGCCTTTCGGCAGCGTGATCACGACATCCTCACCTAGCTGTGAGCCATCGTCCGCCGAGACGAGCCGACCCGACCACGTTCCTGCTTCTACTCCCGTGAACGACAACTGCGGGGCAGCTCGAGAGACAGGCGGCTGGCTCTCATTCTGCTGCGTACCCGTCTGTGACGGCGTCGACGTCGCCTCCGGAGACGGACTGTCGTCAACCGCTTCGAGCACTCCTCCGATAATCACCACACCAACTGCTGCAACCAGTGCGCTCACGAGCAAACTCCCAATCAGCCGACGCCACCGCCGCCCACGAAGGGAGGTGGCTGCCCGACCCTCGCTAGACGTCGGCCGGAGGAACGGCACGGTGTGCACCGTGTGCTCGTCCGAGGTCATCGGGGCCGGCCGCGGCGCGGGCATCTGGTCAGCGAGTGCAGGCTGCTCGGTCGGTGTTGCACGTTGCGAAGGCGTCCCGTCGACCACCGCGGGCGCGACCGTTTCGCCGCGGGCTTTCTGCACTGCCTGGAGAGACTCGGCGAACTTGAGCGCCGTGCCGGTTCGGCGACGGAGATCGTGCGTCATTGCGGCCAGCAGAGGGACTGCAACATCCGCTGGCACCCCGTGCGCGACGAGGTCTGGCGGTTCGTCGCGAAGGATGCGCGCGATCAGCGCTGGGGTGCCCGCGTCTCCGACCTCGGCCGCGAAGGGCGGCCGGCCGGTCAGGAGGCAGACCAATGTCGCCGCCAGCGACCACACGTCGGAAGCTGGACCGGGCTGCTTCGCCTCGAGCACCTCGGGCGGGGCGTAGGCGAGGCTCGCCGTCACGACGCCGGATGTGGTTCGCGACCCACCGGCGAGTCGCGCGATACCGAAGTCGGCGAGCACGGGATCGCCATAGCGCGAGCGCAGGACGTTGGCCGGCTTCACGTCGCGGTGCAGCACGTTCGACCGGTGAGCGGTCTCCAGGGCACCCGCCAGCTGCACGCCGATCCGGAGCACCTCGGCGACGGACAAGCGACCGGCTTGCTTCTCCAGCGCACCGTCGGGCAGGTACTCCATGACCAGGAAGGGGGCGCCGCTTGCCGTGATCCCACCGTCGTAGACGGTGACGATGTGCGGGTGGTGGGCAAGGCTCCCCAGCGCGCGCCGCTCCCGGTCGAACCGCATCCGGACTGATTCTGGTGCTCCACCGAGGTGGACGACCTTCACCGCCACGGTCTGGTCGAACGCCTCCCGCCGCGCCCGGTACACCGTGGCGAACCCGCCCGAGCCGATCTCGACCAGGCCACTGAATCCCGGGATCAGCGGCGCCTCCCGCACGGCAGTCACGACCGCGAGCCCCCTGTCACGCGCACAAAGTAGCCGTCCGTGTTGATGTTCGAGAAGTTCGTGCCCGTAAGTGGCACATCGCTACCGCTCCATCACGGTGCGTACTTGAGGTTCGAGACTCCGCGTTCCGCGGGAACACCTTGTGAGCACGTGAGGTTGAGCGACACACGCTCAGTCCTCCTCCTGGCGCCCTCGAGACATGAGTCTCGGGGACTCAGGAATGAAAGCGGGTCGGGCGTTGCTGACTCCCACGACAGCCGCCGCAGGCACCAGCCGCAGGCGGCGGACCCCTCTGGAGAGGTACGCATGACCAGCGCATTCGGTCCCGGCGACCCCGGGTCCGGCCAGTTCGACGACTTCCTGGCCCGGTTCCTGGGCGGTAACTCGCCCCGCGGCGACCGGCGGATCGACATCACCGCGCTCATGACCGAGCAGGCCCGCAGCCTGGTCGGCACCGCGGCCCACATCGCCGTCGAGCGCGGCAGCACCGACCTCGACGCGTGGCACCTGCTGCTCGCGGCCCTGCAGGTCGAGCCGCTGCGCGCCCTGATCGCGGGCACCGGCGCCGACCCGGACGACCTCGTCCGGCACGCCGACGGCCTCCTGCCGCGCGCCGAGACCACCGGCCAGCCCCCGTCCCTGACCCCCACGGCCAAGCGCACGCTGCTCGACGCCCACCAGATCTCCCGGGCGCTCGGCGCGAGCTACATCGGCCCGGAGCACATCGTGCTCGCCCTCGCGGCCAACCCCGACTCGCCGTCGGGCAAGGCCCTGCAGGCCCGCGGGGTCGACCCGCAGTCGCTGCAGCGCAGCGCCAACGGCACCGGCCGTCCCCAGGCCGGCGGCAGCGCCGGCGCGGGCGGCGGACGCCCCGACTCCGACACCCCGACGATCGACCAGTTCGGCGTCGACCTGACCGCGAAGGCGCGGGCGGGCGAGCTCGACCCGGTGATCGGCCGGGAGGACGAGGTCGACCAGACCCTCGAGGTGCTCTCGCGGCGCACCAAGAACAACCCCGTGCTGATCGGCGAGGCCGGCGTCGGCAAGACCGCCGTCGTCGAGGGCATCGCCCAGCGCATCGTCGCGGGCGACGTGCCCGAGCAGCTCGAGAACAAGCGGATCGTCCAGCTCGACCTCACCGGGATGGTGGCGGGCACCCGCTACCGCGGTGACTTCGAGGAGCGGATGACCAAGCTCGTCGCCGAGGTCCGCGAGCACTCCGACACGCTGATCGTCTTCATCGACGAGCTGCACACCATGGTCGGGGCCGGCGGCTCCGGCGAGGGTGGCGGCATGGACGCCGGCAACATCCTCAAGCCGGCGCTGGCCCGCGGCGAGCTCCACATCGTCGGGGCGACGACGCTCGACGAGTACCGGCAGTCCATCGAGAAGGACGCCGCGCTCGAGCGCCGCTTCCAGTCGGTGCTGGTGCCCGAGCCCTCGGTCGCCGACACCGTCGCGATCCTGCACGGGCTGCGCGACCGCTACGAGGCGCACCACCAGGTGCGGTTCACCGACGAGGCGCTGACGGCGGCGGCGGAGCTCTCCGAGCGCTACGTGACCGACCGCTTCCTGCCCGACAAGGCGATCGACCTCGTCGACCAGGCGGGGGCGCGCAAGCGGCTCGGGTCGAAGGGCCCGCACACCGACACGCGCGAGCTGGAGCGCCGGCTCGAGTCGCTGCAGCGCGACAAGGACCAGGCCGTGGCCGACGAGGACTACGAGCGGGCCGGGAAGCTGCGCGACCAGGTCGCGCAGGCGACGAAGGCCCTCGAGGAGGCCCGCACCGAGCGGACGTCCGGCCAGGGCGGCGTGCTCACCGTCGGCGTCGAGGACATCGCCGAGATCGTCTCGCGGTCGACCGGCATCCCGGTCGCCCAGCTCACCGAGACCGAGCGGTCGAAGCTGCTCGGGCTCGAGGGCCAGCTCCACGAGCGGGTCGTCGGCCAGGACGACGCGGTGCGCGCGGTCGCCGAGGCGGTCCGCCGCTCGCGGGCGGGTCTGGGCGACCCCGACCGGCCGATCGGCAGCTTCCTCTTCCTCGGGCCCACGGGCGTCGGTAAGACCGAGCTGGCGAAGGCGCTGGCCGGCGCGATGTTCGGCGACGAGGACCGCATGGTCCGCGTCGACATGAGCGAGTACTCCGAGCGGCACACCGTCTCGCGGCTCGTCGGTTCGCCCCCCGGCTACGTCGGGTACGGCGAGGCCGGTCAGCTGACCGAGGAGATCCGTCGCCGCCCGTACTCGGTGGTGCTGCTCGACGAGATGGAGAAGGCCCACCCCGACGTCTTCAACACGCTGCTCCAGGTGCTCGACGACGGCCGGCTGACCGACTCGCAGGGCCGCACGGTCGACTTCCGCAACACGGTGGTCATCATGACGAGCAACGTCGGGTCGGAGCTCATCACGACGAACACCCAGGCGCTCGGCTTCGCGCCGTCGACCCAGAACGCCGACCGGTCCCTGCAGGAGCGGCTCATGCCGCGGCTGCGGGAGTCGTTCCGGCCGGAGTTCCTCAACCGGATCGACGAGGTGATCGTCTTCAAGCGGCTCGACCAGGCCCAGCTGCGGACCATCACCGACCTGCTGCTCGGCGAGACCCGCGAGCGGCTGGCGTCGCTGGAGATCGAGATCGAGTTCTCGACGGAGGCCGTCGACTGGCTCTCCGAGCACGGGTACCAGCCCGAGTTCGGGGCGCGGCCGCTGCGGCGCACCATCCAGCGCGAGGTCGGCAACCGGCTCTCGGCGATGCTCCTCGGCGACGAGGTGCACGCGGGGCAGGAGGTCCGGGTCGACGTCGACGGTGACGCCCTGCGCTTCACCGTGGCCGACCCGGCCCTGATCGGCTGATCCACGCTCGACGACGAAGGGCCCCTCCCGTGCGCGGGAGGGGCCCTTCGTGCGTGATCTTGCGGGGCTCGCGGGGTACAGGCCGTTCGGATTCGTCTCGGCAGAGGGAGCGTCATGAGTGGATCAGTGGGCGACCGGATCACCCTGCACGCGAACTCGACCGGCTCGTCCGACCGCGTCGGGACCATCGTCGGCGTCCTGGGGTCCGACGGCCCGCCCTATCGGGTCCGCTTCGACAACGGCGACGAGTCGATCCTGACGCCGGGGCCCGACGCGACCATCGAGGCGCCGTCGGTCGGCGAGCGCCTCGAGCAGGTGGCCGACCGGGCGACGGAGACCGCGCGGGAGACCGCCGAGAAGGCCCGCGAGACCGCGGAGGACGCCACCGGCCGCGCCGCGCGCGCCGTGGCCGACACCGCCGCGCGGATCGCCGAGCGCTTCGAGCGCTAGCGGGTCAGACCCGTCGCACCGCGGCGGTGCGGGTGTCGTAGACCAGCGAGCCGCGCTCGAAGTCCTGGCGGACGCCCCCGCTGACCGCGTACTGGTCCGAGCGCGGGTAGCCGTAGGTCGAGCGCTCCCAGCCGGCCCGCGCCCAGGCGTCGAGGATCGGCCCGCGCACCGGCCAGGCGCCCGTCTGCGGGGTCCAGTAGATCGAGCCGGTGACGAAGTGGTTGTAGCGGCCGCGCCGGTCGGGGGTGGTGAGCTCGTCGGTCCGCGGCAGCCCGACCGGGGAGGTCGCGGCCCCGACGAGGTCGTAGCGCTTGTTGATCTCCCCGACCACCGACCACGCCCCCGTGGCCGAGGACCAGTAGACCGACCCGTTGGACAGCGAGAAGCGGGTGACGCGGGCGCCCTGCCCCGTCGCGCTCTCCACCACCGACGGCTCGCCGAGCAGCGCACGCTGCGCGAGCCACTTCGTCCGGACCGGGTTGGTGGACAGGTCGCCGACGAGGGCGGCGGTGCGGTCGCGGATGGCCGGCATCGAGCGGATGCCCGTGTTGCCCGGGCACTCGGTGGCGCCGACGTCGCGGTGCGCGAACACCGTCGGCAGGGTCACCTGACGGCCGGCGGCGTACTTCGACGTCCCGCCCCCGGTGCTCGTCAACGTCGTGGTGGCCCGCGGGTCGCGGTAGAGCCCGCCGAGCTTGTACGCGGCGAGCCGCGCGGTGGCCTCGAGCTGCGCGGCGGGCAGGGCGACCGAGGTGAAGTCGCCCATCATCCCGATCCCGAAGGTCTCGCGGTTGAAGCCGCCGGCGTGGGCCGCGATCACCGACCGCTCGAGCCCGCCCTTGCGCCCCTCGAACACCGTGCCGAAGCGGTCGACGAGCACGTTGTAGCCGATGTCGCCCCAGCCCAGGGTCTTCGCGTGGTAGGCGTAGATCCCGCGCACGATCGCCGCGGACTCGGCGGCGGTGTAGGCGTTGGTCCCGGCCGTGTGGTGGATCGTCACCGCCCGCACCGTCGGGGTGAACTGCGGCGGCCACGTCATCAGCTTCTCGTCGGCGCCCCACTGGGCCCGGGTGACCAGCTTCGGCAGGCCGGGACTGACCGAGGCGGCCCGCGCCGAGGTGTCGTTGGTGCTCGTCGCGGGGTCGATGGAGGTCAGGGCCATGCGGCTGGTCGCCGGGGCCCCGTCGTCGACGGCCCGGACCTGGACCTCGCGGCTGTCGGCCACCCACACCGGCTCACTGCTGGCGACCTTCGCGCGGACGCCGTCGCGCTCGCTGTCCACGGGGTCGACCCGGGTCCAGGGCCCGAACGCCCCGTTCGCGAGGCGGCTGCGGAGCTCGATGAGGTCGGGGGTCGGCCCGGTCCAGCTCACCGCGACGAGCTTGAGCGGGTCGGGGCTGGACGCCTGGGCGGCGTTCGCCGAGTCGGGCGATGGCGCGGGCGCGCCGAGCGCCTCGCGCTCGACCTTGGGGTCGACCGGCTTCGCGGCGGGCAGGGGCGCCACCGGCGGCGGGTCCGCGGCCGGTGCCGTCGGCAGGGCCACCGGTGCCGCGGCCGGCGTCGGGGCCGCCGCGGCGAGACCCGGCCCCGCCATCAACGCCGCCACGACCACGATCGGCGCCCCGATCCCCCGGACCCGACGCCACCCGTTGTTCGACCGCACGCTTCCTCCCCCGACGAGACTGTCGGCTCTAGCGGTCGCGGGCACCTCGCCGTTACAGGGCCCGTTCCGTCACCTCCGAGGACGCGCACCGGAGTCGATCACTCGTCCGGCCCATGCCGGTGCCGCTAGAGGTCACCTACCGTCACCGACATGAGCGACGAGTCCTGGCTCCCTCCACCACCCGTGTCCTTCGACGGCGATCACGACGACCACGAGCACCACCGACACCAGGCGCACCACCACCCGGACGAGCGCGGGCTGCAGCTCGGCGACCAGGTCCGCAGCCGCTACGGCCGCGGCATCGCCGTCGGCGACCTGCTCTCCCACCTCGACTACCGCGTCAACGAGCTCCACGCCGCGTTCCTCGAGCCCGACCGGCACACCAGCCGCGTCCCCGGCGCCCAGGTGCGGATGTCCGGGCTCGACGCAGTGCTCAACACCGACGCCCACGCCTGGCGGACGCTCACCGAGCTCGGCGACCGCCTCGGGCGGGTGGAGCAGAAGCTCGACACGATCCTCGAGCGGCTCCCTCAGGCCTGACGCAGCGCCGGCTCGGCGGCCCGGACCGGCGCGGCCGGCAGCGTGACGGTGGTGCGCGTGTCCCCCGGCACGCTGGTCACCTCGACGGTGCCGCCGTGCTCGGTGACCACCGCGGAGACGATCGAGAGGCCCAGACCGGTCGACCCCGTGGACCGCGCGCGGGCCGCGTCGCCGCGGGCGAAACGCTCGAGGACGTGCGGCAGCAGCCCGGCGTCGATGCCGGGGCCGTCGTCGCGCACCACCAGCTGCACGGCGTGCCCCACCCGCGAGAGCCCGACGACGACGGTCGTCCCCGGCGGGGTGTGCGTGCG
This sequence comes from Actinomycetospora atypica, assembly GCF_042653685.1. Lineage (NCBI taxonomy): Bacteria > Bacillati > Actinomycetota > Actinomycetes > Pseudonocardiales > Pseudonocardiaceae > Actinomycetospora > Actinomycetospora atypica. The sequence continues at coordinate 54,695 of NZ_JBHSIV010000019.1, forward strand.
CGCGTTGGCCAGCAGGTTCGCGACCACCTGGTGCAGCCGCTCGGGGTCGCCGGTCACCGTGACCCCGGCCGGGTCGTCGTCGGGCTCCGGCAGGTCGAGCGACCACCGGTGCCCGGGCGAGGTGGCGTGGGCGTCGCTCACGGCGTCGACCACCAGCCGGGCCAGGTCGACGGGCTCGCGGGCGAGCGGGCGGCCGGCGTCGAGGCGCGCGAGCAGCAGGAGGTCCTCGACGAGCAGCGTCATGCGCTCGGTCTGCGACCCGACCCGCTCGAGCATCGCGGCGACCTCGGCGGGCATCTCGGTGCGCCCCTCCCCCGTCGCTTCGCTCGCCTCCATCCGCCGCCGGGCCAGCTCGGAGTAGCCGCGGATCGCCGCGAGGGGAGTCCGCAGCTCGTGGGAGGCGTCGGCGACGAACCGCCGCACCCGGGTCTCGGAGTCCTGCCGGGCGGCGAGCGAGCGGGCGACGTGGTCGAGCATCCGGTTGAGGGCCGCGCCGACCTGCCCCACCTCGGTCCGGGGGTCGGCGTCGGCCTCGGGCACGCGGTCCTCGAGCCGGACCTCCCCGCGCTCGAGCGGCAGCTCGGCGACCTGCCGGGCGGTGGTGGAGACGCGGTGCAGCGGACGGAGGGTGGCGCGGGTGGCGAACGCGGCGACGATCCCCGCGACGAGCACCCCGCCCCCGAAGATGATCGTCTCGTACAGGGCGAGGCTGCCGACCGTCTCGTTCATCCGGGCGGTGGAGACGCCGTAGTAGACCGTCGACCCGTCGGCGGTCGTCCGCGCCGAGAGCCGGTACGACGACCCGAGGGCCGGCAGGTCGACGGTCTCGGGCCGCTGCCCGGGCGCACCGGGGGACACCGCGAGGACCGGGTCGACGGCGGTGGGCGCCAGCCCCTGGTCGGAGGACCGGAAGCCGCCGAGGGCGCTCGCGGACACCACGCGGCCGTCGACGCTGCGGACCTCGATCCGGCTGGTGGGGGCGTCCCCGCCCCCGAAGCCGCCCCCGGCGTCCGGCGGCGGGGGCCGGCGGCCGGCGGCATCGTCGGGCGGGTCGGCGATGAACCCGATCGTCCGCATCACGTCCTGGTCGAGCTGCTGCTGCAGGTAGTGCCGCAGCGAGATCGCGGCGCCGACGCCCACCACGGCACACACGACCACCAGCAGCACCATCGTCGTCGCGACGATCCGGGCCTGGAGGGAGCGCACCCTGCGCATCCTCCTCACCCCGCCGGTTTGAGGACGTACCCAGCGCCGCGCACGGTGTGGATCATCGGGGTGCGGCCCGCGTCGATCTTCTTGCGCAGGTAGGAGATGTAGAGCTCGACGATGTTCGACTGGCCGCCGAAGTCGTAGTTCCACACCCGGTCGAGGATCTGGGCCTTCGAGAGCACCCGGCGCGGGTTGCGCATGAGGAAGCGCAGCAGCTCGAACTCGGTGGCGGTCAGGTCCACCTGGTCGCCGCCGCGGAAGACCTCGTGCGAGTCCTCGTCGAGGGTCAGGTCCCCGACGACGAGGCCCGCGTCGCCGCGCACGGCGGTCGCCACCGCGGCGCGGCGCAGGAGCCCCCGCAGCCGGGCGACGACCTCCTCGAGGCTGAACGGCTTCGTCACGTAGTCGTCGCCGCCGGCCGTGATGCCGGTGACCCGGTCCTCCACCGCGTCGCGCGCGGTGAGGAAGAGGACGGGCACGTCGGGGTTGTCGGCGCGCAGCCGGCGCAGGACCTCGAAGCCGTCGATGTCGGGCAGCATCACGTCGAGCACGACGACGTCGGGGCGGAACTCCCGGCCCTGCGACACCGCCCCGAGCCCGTCCCCCGCGCTGCGCACGTCCCAGCCCTCGTAGCGCAGGGCCATCGACAGCAGGTCGGCCAGCGTCGGCTCGTCGTCGACGACGAGGGCGCGGACCGGACTGCCGTCGGGTCGCCGCAGTTCTGCGCGGACTGCTGCGTTCATGGGCTCCACCATGACACCGCCCGATCCGCCCTCGCTGGGCGAACGCTGTGAGCCTGCTGTGCGCCCTCAGCGCACCGGCAGCGACGCGAAGCCCCGCAGGATCGTCGTCGGGCGGCGGGTGGGGGTCCCGGCGGGCGCCAGATCGGGGAAGCGCGTGAACAGGCTGCGCAGCGCGACCTCCCCCTCCATGCGCGCGAGGGCCGCGCCCAGGCAGTAGTGGATGCCGCTGGAGAACGCGACGTGCTCCTTCGCGTTCGGGCGCGCGACGTCGAAGCGGTCGGGGTCGGTGAAGACCGCCGGGTCGCGGTTGGCCGCGCCCAGCACCGTCACGACGATCTCCCCCTCGGCCACCGGCACGCCCTCGACGACCGTGTCGCGGCGGGCCATCCGCCCCGTGCGCTGCACCGGCGAGTCGTGGCGCAGGACCTCGTCGACCGCGTTCGGCCACAGCGACGGGTCGTCGGCGAGGACCGCACGCTGGTCGGGGTGCTCGAAGAGCCGGTTCGCTCCGTTGGAGATCAGGTTGACCGTCGTCTCGAACCCCGCGGCGAGGATGAGCATCGACGTGGCCACGAGCTCCTGCTCGGTCAGGCCCGTCCCGTCGTCGTCGGCCACCCCGACCAGCTTCGAGAGCAGATCCTCGCCCGGGTTCGCCCGCAGGCTGCGCAGGTGCTCGCGCAGCCAGGCGTCGAAGGCCGCGAGCGAGCGCTCCGCGAGGGCGTAGCGCTGCCAGGGCAGCCCCATGTCGAGGGTCGCGGCGGCGCCGTCACCCCAGGTCAGCAGCGTCGTCCGCATCTCCTGCGGCACGCCCAGCATCTCGGCGATCACCGTGACCGGGACGAGCGCGGCGTAGTTCGCCACGAGGTCGACGGGGCCGCCACGCAGCTCCCGCTCCATGTCGTCGAGCAGCCCGGTGGTGATCTCCTCGGTGCGCGTCCGCAGCGCGGCCACCGCCTTCGCGGTGAACGCCCGGGTCACCAGGCGGCGGTACCGCGCGTGGTCGGGCGGGTCCACGACGAGCATCGAGGGCGGCGCGTCGACGCCCGCGTAGGGCCGGGGCCCGAGCAGCCGGATGCCGGCCCGGACCGCCGCGGGGAGCACCCGGTCGCGGTCGGCGACCCCGAAGTCGTCGCTGCGCAGGACGGCGGTGGTGATGTCGTGGTGGGCGGTGATGCGCCCGAACGGCCCCGTCGCGAAGGGCCGGGACTCGCGGAGGCGGTGGTAGTGCTCCCAGGGCTCCGCCTGCATCGCCGGGTCGTGCAGCATCCGCCCGTCGGCGTTGCCCGCCCGGGCCCTCGCGGACATCGCGGTCCGCAGCAGCCCCTGGGTGAGCGCCCACCGCAGCGCGAGCGCGGGCGTGGAGGGCGCGGCCGGCGCCGACCTCCGGGTGTCTCCGACCAGCGTCGTCATACCAACCACCTCTCACCGACCCGTCGTCGGGAACATACCGAGAGTATGTCGTCGACCCGACTATGGTCGGACCCGTGGTCGAGGTCAAGAGCCGCCGCGGGGAGTACACCGAGGCGACGAGGCGTGCCCTGCTCGACGCGGCCGCGCGGCTGTTCACCGAGCGCGGCTTCGCGAAGACCTCGCTCGACGACGTCGCGGCCGACGCCCGCGTCACCAAGGGCGCGATCTACCACCACTTCAGCGGCAAGTCCGGCCTGTTCGAGGCCCTCTTCGACGAGCTCGAGCAGAGCGAGAACGGCGCGGCCCGCGCGGCCTTCGTCGCGCACGACGACCCCACCGAGGGCGCCCTCGCCGCCCTCGACCAGTTCCTGCTCGCCTGCTCCGAGTCGGTCTACGGCGCGCTCGTGTTCCGCGAGGCGCCCATCGCCCTGGGCTGGGAGGCCTGGCGCCGGTGCGAGGAGAAGTACTCCTACGCGCTGATGGCCGACATGCTCACGGCCCTGCAGGCGGCCGGCCGCATCCCGGCGCACGGCGGCGACGCGCTGCCCAACATCGCCTTCGGCATGCTCGGCGCGGCGGGCCAGCTCCTCGCCCGCACCCCGCCCGAGGACCGCGCCCGTGTCCGCGAGGAGTGCCGGTGGCCGTTCGCGGCGCTGCTCGCCGGGTTCGCCTCGCTGCCCCCTGAGTAGCTCCACGGATTCCCGACGACCGGCGGTGCGAGCAGGGTCGCCGGCATGGCTTCCTCGACCGCCCGCCCCACCACGCCCGCCTTCGCCGCCCAGGCCGCGCTCTCCTTCGGGGCGTCGCTGTTCGCCCTCGGGGTCGGCCTCGCCTACCTGCCGGTCGACGGCTGGGTGCGCGGCTTCCTCGCCGTCGGGCTCCTCTGGTGCATCACCTCGGCGTTCACGCTCGCCAAGGTCGTCCGCGACCGGCAGGAGGAGGGCACGATCCTCAGCCGGGTCGACCAGGCGCGGCTCGACAAGCTCCTCGCCGAGCACGACCCGTTCGCGAGCTCCGGCTGACCGTGTCCCGCGACCGGACGAACGGCCCGGTCGTCACCTCCTTGGGTGACGAACGCGCCGGTCGTCCGGACTGGCCGGTCAGCGGTGCGGCCGGGGCAGGGGACGACCGGCCGCGCGCCGGCACCAGCCGCCCCGCGTGGTCGACATCCGCCGCTTCGTCGAGGGCATCAGCTCGCCGTGCAGGACGTACTCGCCGCCCTCCCAGGCCCAGTGGAGGTACCGCTCCTCCCACGGGCGCTCGGCCAGGCTGAGACGCTCGGACAGTTCCTTCTGCTCGGCCCAGAACCGGGCCAGCGCTTCCCACGCCGTCTTCACACCGTCCATGCTCCGCAGTGGTGGCCGTTCCGACCAGCGAGAAAGTCGCCCTCCGCCCTTAAGCTCTCCTTCATGCTCGATCCGCGACGCCTGCTCGTCCTGCGCGCCGTGGTCCGCGCCGGCTCGATGACCGCGGCAGCCCCGGAGCTCGGCTACACGCCCTCGGCGGTGTCCCAGCAGGTGGCGGCACTCGAGCGGGAGCTCGCGACGCCCCTGCTGGTGCGCCACGCCCGCGGGGTGGTCCCCACCGAGGCCGGGGCCCTGCTGATCGAGCACGCGGACGCGGTGGCGGGGCGGCTCGAGCGGGCCGCCGACGAGGTGGCCGACCTGACGGCCCTGCGCGCGGGCCGGCTCCGGCTCGCCTCGTTCGCGAGCGCCGGCGCCCGCCTGCTGCCCGGGGCGATCGGGGCGTTCCGGCGGCGCCACCCCGCCGTGCGGCTCTCGCTGGAGCTCCGCGAGCCCGACGAGTGCCCCGACCTGCTGCGCGACGGCGACCTCGACCTCGCGATCTCCTTCGGCTACGTCCCCGGCCCCGGGCACGACACCGACGGCCTCACCGCCACCTGGCTGCTCGACGACGTCGTCAACGTCGCGCTCCCGGCCGACCACCCGGCCGCCGAGGAGGCCGGTCCCACCCCGACCGACGAGATCGACGTGGCGACGCTGCGCGACGCCGCCTGGATCCGCGACTCCGGCAACGTGTGCCGTGAGCAACTCGTCGAGATGTGCGCCGCCGCGGGCTTCACCCCGAACATCGCCTTCGACTCCGACGACTTCCCGATGGTCTCGGGACTCGTGGAGTCGGGAGTGGGCGTGGCGCTCGTCCCCGACCTCGCCGTCCACCAGATGGGCCGCCGCGTGGTGCTCCGTCGGCTGCGACCCCGGGTGGTGCGCCGGATCGAGGCCCTGACCACCCCGAACCCGTCGCCCGCGACCGCGGCGATGCTCGACGTGCTCCGCTCGCGGCGCCCCGCCTGACCGGCCCGCGGCGACCCGGTCGGGTCGCCGCGGCCGCCCGGTGTCTAGCGGGAGGTGACGTGGCGCTCGTCGGGAACGCAGTGGGTCATGACGAGCCCCTCGACGTCCCGGCGACCGTTGCTGCCCAGGTTCGCCAGCCGCTGCTGGTCCTCCTCGGACAGGGTCTGGCTCTGCAGGGGCTCGAGGTGGGTGACGTCGGAGGCCTTGATGCCCAGCCCCTCGCCGACCCGCTCGCCCAGCTCGTCCTCGACGAGGAAGAAGTGCCAGACCATGCGCTCCTGGACGTCCCGCTCGCACTGCCCGAGCAGCGTGACGAAGTTGGCCACGAGGTCGTCGCGCTCCCAGTCCTCCATCAGCAGGTACCGCTGGCCGGCCTGCTTGTAGTCCTGGGTGAGCGGGATGCGCCTGCGCGTCAGCCGCCCGGAGATCTCCGGCCCCACGTCGTCGGTCTGCGGGGCCTCGGCCTCGCGCAGTCCGCCGTGGATCGACGGCTCGTAGTTCACGTGCGGGTTCGTCCCCGGCACGTGGTCGACGCTGTACTCCATCTGCCCGTCGCGCTGGTTCGTGCCCACCCGCGTCCGCGGCTGGTTCACCGGCAGCTGCAGGTAGTTCGGACCCACGCGGTAGCGCTGGGTGTCGGAGTAGGAGAACGTCCGGCCGACGAGCATCTTGTCGTCGGAGAACTCCAGACCGTCCACGAGCACGCCGGTGCCGAACGCGATCTGCTCGTTCTCGGCGAACTGGTTCTCGACGTTCCGGTTCAGCACCATCCTCCCCACCGGCTTCGCGGGGAAGTCGTTCTCCGGCCAGGTCTTGGTGTCGTCGAGCGGGTCGAAGTCCAGCTCCGGGTGCTCGCCGTCGGCCATCATCTGCACCCGGAGCTCCCACTCCGGGTAGTCGCCGTTCTCGATGGCCTCGTAGAGGTCCTTCGTGGCGTGGCCGAGCTCGTAGGCCTGGATGTTGGCCGCGTCCTCGTCGGTCATCGACCGGACGCCCTGGGAGGGGATCCAGTGGTACTTGACCAGCACCGACTCCCCGGCGGCGTTGACCCAGCGGTAGGTGTTCACGCCGAAGCCCTGCATGTGCCGGTAGTCCGCCGGGATGCCGCGCGGGCTGAAGAGGTTCATCAGCATGTGCATGGTCTCCGGCGTCTGCGACATGAAGTCGAAGATCCGGTTGGGCTCCTGCCGGAACGTCACGGGGTCCGGCTTGAGCGAATGGATGACGTCCGGGAACTTGATCGCGTCGCGGATGAAGAACACCGCGAGGTTGTTGCCGACCAGGTCCCAGTTCCCGTCCTCGGTGTAGAACTTCACCGCGAAACCGCGCGGGTCGCGGGCGGTCTCCGCGGAGTCGCGGCCGCCGATCACGCTGGAGAAGCGGACGGCGACGTCGGTGCGCTTGCCCTTCTCGCTGAACAGCTTCGCGCGGGTGTAGGTGGCGATCGGCTCCTCGCCCCAGGCGCCGTAGGCCTCGAAGTAGCCGTAGGACAACGCCCCGCGCGCGTGCACCACGCGCTCCGGGATCCGCTCCCGGTCGAAGTGGCTGATCTTCTCCAGGAACTGGTAGTTCTCCAGCGTCGCGGGCCCGCGGGCCCCGACGGTGCGCTGGTTCTGGTTGTCGTAGACCGGGTGGCCCTGGCGAGTAGTGAGCACGGCGCGGTCGTCGCCCGGCTCCGGTCCCTTGCTCGACACGTCGGTCATGGAAATCCTCTCGGACGGCACGCGACCCGGGTGGGAGGCCGCGGGCCTCGCGGCTACCCACCGTCCGGCGAGCCGGACGCGTCGAGAATCCGGTCCGCCGCAGGGGCCGGGGACCGTGGGGGATCAGCCGTCGGCGCGCAGGACCGCGACCGAGTAGGCCTCCAGTCGTCGGTCCGCCGTGACGAGCGTCAGCCCCTCGTGCCGGGCCTGCGCGACGAGCATCCGGTCGAACGGATCGCGGTGGTGCACCGGCAGGCCGGCGAACTCCTGGGCGTGCTCTCCGGTCACCGGGAGCTCCCGGATCCCCACCTCGGCGAGCCATGTCCGCAGGTCGACGTCGAGCTCGAGCTTCCCCACCGCTTCCTTGATGGCGACCTCCCACAGGCTGATCACCGAGCAGACGAGGTCGTTCGACTCCGACTCCAACGCACTCCGCGCCGCGACGGACAGCCGTGGCGAGCCGGTAGCGGCCCAGATGACCACCTGGGTGTCCGCGAGGAGTCTCATCCGGGCGGCGACACGTCGAGCTCGCGCCCGAGGATCATGTCGGCGATCTCCTCGTCCCCCTCGTGCCAGTCGCCGATCACCCGGATCTTCCCCTCGAGCCCGCCCAGGCGCCGGGCCCCGACCTTCCGCTGCTCCGGGACGAGCCGCGCGACCGGCCGGCCGTGCCGGGCGATGACGATCTCCTCGCCCGCCTCGACGCGCTCGAGCAGTCTGGACAGCTGCGTCTTCGCCTCGTACACGTTCACCTGCTCGGTCACGGTGACGAGAGTACAGAGACATTGGTCAACGTTGGTCTGATTCCCCGAAGGCGTCGAGAATCCGATCGGCCGCGAGGGCCGGGGTGAGCTCCCCGTCGAGGACCTCGCGCTCGAGCTCGCCGCGGATCTCCTTGACCCCCGGGTGGTCGCGCAGCCGGCCGAGCAGGCGCTCGCGGACCATCTGCCAGGTCCAGTCCACCTGCTGGCGGGCACGCTTCGCGGCGAACTCGCCCCGCTCGTCCAGGAACTCCTGGTGGTTCACGAGCGCCGACCAGACGTCGTCGAGCCCGGTGCGCTCCTGCGCCGAGCACGTCAGCACCGGCACCTGCCACGGGTCGCGCTCGCCGCGCAGCATCTTCAGCGCCGACTCGAGCTCCCGGGCCGCCCGCTTCGCGTCGCGGGCGTGCGGGCCGTCGGCCTTGTTCACCGCGATGACGTCGGCGATCTCGAGGATGCCGCGCTTGATGCCCTGCAGCGAGTCGCCGGTGCGGGCGAGGGTGAGGAAGAGGAACGAGTCCACCATCTCGGCGACCGCGGTCTCGGACTGGCCGACGCCGACGGTCTCGACGATGACGACGTCGTAGCCCGCCGCCTCCATCACCACCATCGTCTCCCGCGTCGCCTTCGCGACCCCGCCGAGCGTGCCCGCGGTCGGGGACGGACGGATGAACGCCTGGTCGTCGGTCGCGAGGGCGTCCATGCGGGTCTTGTCGCCGAGGATCGAGCCGCCGGACCGGGTGGAGCTGGGGTCGACGGCGAGGACCGCGACCTTGCTGCCGCCTGCAGTGAGCTGCGAGCCGAGCGCCCCGATGAACGTCGACTTCCCGACCCCGGGCACCCCGGAGATGCCGATCCGTCGCGCCCCGCCCGCGTGGGGCAGGAGTTCGACGAGCAGTTCCTGCGCGGCGTCGCGGTGGTCGGCGCGCGTGGACTCGACCAGGGTGATCGCGCGCCCGATCCAGAGCCGGGAGCCCGAGCGGACACCCTCGACGTACTTCGCGATGTCGATCCCGGTCACGTCGCCTTCCCGAGGTCCGCTGTCGACATGACTGACGAGTCTACGGCCCCCGGGACAGGGAGATCGTCTCGTCCACCCCGCACCACCGGGAGGCCGAGCGCGCGGAGACTGTCGGACCCCCGGCCTATCTTTCGGGAAAGTTCTCCAGAGGGGGCGGCGGATGAGCCGGACGGTGAAGGTCGACGGGGTCGGTGCGCAGGACGTGGCGGGGGCGGTCGGGCCCACCATGGCGGAACGCGGCCGGCGGTACGTCCGGGACGGCGCGGTGCTGTTCTCGGAGTGGCACGCGGGGGCGCTGCAGCTCCGAGCCGTGGTCCGCGGCGGGGAGGGGCAGGTCTACTCGACGATCGTGCGCTTCGACGTCGGGCGGGGCGGCGCCCTCCTGCTGGTGGACGGCGAGTGCTCGTGCCCGGTCGGGGTGATGTGCAAGCACGTCGCGGCGGCCGCGCTGAGCGCCGTGCCCGCGAGTCCGGTCGCCTCGGAGCCGACGTGGGAGACCACGCTCGAGGCGCTGCTCGGGCCCACCACGAATCTCCCGCCTCCGCCGACGAGCGTGCTGGGGGTCGAGCTGACGCCCGACGGGGCGGGCGGGCTCGGGGCGCGCCTCGTGCGTCGCGGGGCGAAGGGCTGGGTGTACGGCGGTCTGCTGTGGAACCGGATGCTGCAGCCCGTCGCGGCCGCGCAGCACCACCCCGAGCAACTGGCACTCGTCCGCGAGCTCTACCTGCTCCACCAGGCCGGCCGGGCCGACTCCGGGTTCTCGCCGTACCGCCACTTCGGCTACGGCCTCGACGAGAAGCAGATCGACCTCGCCGAGGTCGCGAGCCCGCGGCTGTGGTCGCTGCTCGACGCGGCGGCCGACGCCGGCCTGCAGCTCCTGCCCGCCCGCCACCGGCTCGGCCCGGTCTCCCGCGGCGACCGTCTGTCGCTCACCCTGGACGTGACGGCGGGTCCCGACGAAGGTTCGCTCGGCATCCGACCGGTCCTGCGGTCCGGGGAGGTGGAGGCGACCGACCTGCGGCCCGTCGCGTTCCTCGGCGGGGACCTCGCCCACGGCGTCGCCACCGTCTCCCGGGCGGAGGACCTCGCGCCCGCCTCGTGTCGGCTGACGCTGAGCCGCCTCGACCCGCCGGTGGCCCGGTCGGTCTGGCGGGCGGCCCTCGACGAGGCCGACGTCGCCGTACCGGCCGACGCCGTCCACGCCTTCCGCGCGCGCTTCGCCCCGCGCCTGGCCGAGCTCCGGGGGGTCACCTCGTCCGACGGCTCGTTCACGCCGCCGCGGATCGGGCCGCCGGTGTTGGTGCTCCGGGCCGTGTTCAGCGGCGAGCACGCGCTCTCCCTGGTCTGGGAGTGGTCCTACGACGTCGACGGGACCGACACCCGCGTCGGGCTAGGCCGCCCCGTGTCCCGGGAGCGGTTCCGGGACGCCGAGGCCGAGGACGCGGTGCTGGACACCCTCGACGATCTCCCGGTCGACTGGGAGCGGTTCCGCGTCCACCCGACCGACCACCGCGGCCCGCACCGGTTCATCGGCCTGCACACGGCCGCGTTCGTCACCGAGGCGTTCCCGGTGCTCGACGACGCCGACGGCGTCCGGGTCGAGCGCTCCGGGACGCTCACCGACTACCGCGAGGTCGGCGACGACGTCGCGATCGAGGTGTCCACCACCGAGTCCGGGACCGGCAACGACTGGTTCGACCTCGGCGTCTCCGTCGTCGCCGAGGGACGCGAGGTCCCGTTCACCAAGGTCTTCGAAGCCCTCGCGACGGGACAGACGCATCTCCTGCTCCCCGACGGCGCGTTCTTCTCGCTGGAGAAGCCCGAATTCGTCGCGCTCCGCAGGCTGATCGACGAGGCCCGGGCGATGCAGGACCGGCCCGCCGGTGCGCCGCTGCGGGTCAGCCCGTACCAGGCGGACTGGTGGGAGGAGCTGGCCGCGCTCGGGGTCGTCACCCACCAGGCCGAGGGGTGGCGGGAGCGGGTCGACGGCCTGCTCGCCGCGGGCGCAGCCGAGCCCGCGCCGGTGCCCGCCTCGCTGCGGGCCGACCTGCGGCCCTATCAGCGGGCGGGCTTCGAGTGGCTGGCGTTCCTGTGGCGCCACGGGCTCGGCGGGGTGCTCGCCGACGACATGGGGCTCGGGAAGACCCTGCAGGCGCTCGCCCTGATCGCGCACGCCCGGGAGACCGATCCCGGCAGCGGCCCGGTCCTGATCGTCGCGCCCACCAGCGTGGTCGCGAACTGGACGGCGGAGGCCGCGCGATTCACCCCGGAGCTTCGCGTGGTGGCGCTCACCGACACGCTGCGCCGACGCGGGCAGGAGCTCGAGAACGTCGTCGACGGGGCCGACGTCGTGGTCACCTCGTACACGCTCTTCCGGCTCGACGCGGACGCCCACGAACGGATCGGCTGGTCCGCGGCCCTGTTCGACGAGGCGCAGTTCCTCAAGAACCGGCGGTCCAAGGCCTACTCGTGCGCCCGGCGCCTCCCCGCGCCGGTCAAGGTGGCGATCACCGGGACTCCGATGGAGAACGACCTCATGGAGCTGTGGTCCCTGCTCTCGATCACGGCGCCGGGCCTGTTCCCGAACCCCGAGACCTTCCGGACCACCTACGCCAAGCCGATCGAGAAGGGCGACGACGAACTCCTCGCGCGCCTCCGGCGCCGGGTCCGCCCGCTGATGCTGAGGCGCACGAAGGAGCAGGTGGCCCCGGAGCTGCCGGCGAAGCAGGAGCAGGTGCTCCCCGTCGCACTCTCCCCGGCCCACCAGCGCATCTACCAGCGGGTGCTCCAGCGCGAGCGCCAGAAGATCCTGCAGCTGCTCGGCGACGTGGACACCAACCGGATCTCGATCCTGGCCGCGATCACCCGGCTCCGGCAGCTGAGCCTGCACCCGGGGCTGGTCGGGGAGGACGCGGAGGTCGGGTCGGCGAAGATCGACCTGCTCGTCGAGCAGGTCCGCGACGTCGCCGGGGCGGGACACCGGGCCCTGGTGTTCAGCCAGTTCACCGGCTTCCTCGCGCACGTGCGCCACGCCCTCGACGACGCCGGGATTCCGTACTCCTACCTCGACGGCACGACGAAGGACCGGCCGGCGGCGATCGCGGGGTTCAAGGACGGCGACGCGCCCGTGTTCCTCATCAGCCTGAAGGCGGGCGGGTTCGGGCTGAACCTGACCGAGGCCGACTACTGCTTCCTGCTCGACCCGTGGTGGAACCCCGCGACGGAGGCCCAGGCGATCGACCGGACGCACCGCATCGGGCAGGACCGCACGGTGATGGTCTACCGCCTGATCTCCGCCGACACGATCGAGGAGAAGGTCCGGGCGCTCGCGCAGCGCAAGGCGGAGCTCACGGCCGGGGTCCTCGACGACGGCGCGGCCTTCGCGGCCACGCTCGACGCCGACGACATCCGCGACCTGGTCTCCTGACCACGGTCAGGAGGACGTGTGTCCCAGCTTCTCCCCCAGCGAGTCCAGCAGCTGCGTCGCCGCCTCGGCGATCACCGTGCCGGGCCCGAAGATCGCGGAGGCGCCCTTCGCGAGCAGCTCCTCGTGGTCGCCCGGCGGGATCACGCCGCCGGCCACGATGAGGATCTCCTCGGCGCCCAGCTCGGCCAGCGCGTCGCGCAGCGCCGGGACCAGCGTGAGGTGCCCGGCCGCCAGCGACGACACCCCGACGACGTGCACGTCGGCCTCGACGGCCTGGCGCGCGACCTCCTCGGGGGTCTGGAACAGCGGGCCCACGTCGACGTCGAAGCCGAGGTCGGCGAACGCGGTGGCGATGACCTTCTGCCCGCGGTCGTGGCCGTCCTGGCCCATCTTCGCGACGAGGATGCGGGGCCGGCGGCCCTCGGCCTCCTCGAACGCGGCGGCGGCCGACCGGGCCTGCTCGACGGCGGAGTTCTCGCCCACCTCGTCACGGTAGACCCCGGAGATCGTCCGCACGTCCGAGCGGTGCCGGCCGTAGACCTTCTCCAGGGCGTCGGAGATCTCCCCGACCGAGGCGTGCGCCCGGGCGGCGTCGATCGCGAGTTTGAGCAGGTTGCCGTCGAGCCCCGGCTCGCGCTTCCCGTCCTGCGCGGCCTGGGCGGCGTTGGTCAGGGCGTTCAGCGCGGAGTCGACGGCCCCGGCGTCCCGGCCGTCGCGCAGCTCCTGCAGGCGTGCGACCTGCTGGCGCAGCACGTCGGCGTTGTCGACCTTGAGGACGTCGACGTCCTCGCCACCGAGCAGCGGGTACTTGTTGATGCCGATGACGGGCTGGCGCCCGGAGTCGATGCGCGCCTGGGTGCGGGCCGCGGCCTCCTCGATGCGCATCTTCGGCAGACCCTCGTCGATCGCCTTGGCCATGCCGCCGGTCGACTCGACCTCCTCGATGTGGGCCCAGGCGCGGCCGGCGAGCTCGCGGGTCAGCCGCTCGACGTAGGCCGAGCCACCCCAGGGGTCGACCGTCCGCGTGGTGCCCGACTCCTGCTGCAGCAGCAGCTGGGTGTTGCGGGCGATGCGCGCGGAGAAGTCCGTCGGCAGCGCGAGGGCCTCGTCGAGCGCGTTGGTGTGCAGCGACTGGGTGTGCCCCTGGGTCGCGGCCATGGCCTCGATGCAGGTGCGGACGACGTTGTTGTAGACGTCCTGCGCGGTGAGCGACCAGCCCGAGGTCTGCGAGTGGGTGCGCAGCGAGAGCGACTTGTCGTTCTGCGCGCCGAAGCCCTTCACGAGCTTCGCCCACAGCAGGCGCGCGGCCCGCAGCTTCGCGATCTCCATGAAGTAGTTCATGCCGATGCCCCAGAAGAAGGACAGGCGCGGCGCGAACTTGTCGATGTCGAGCCCGGCGTCCCGCCCGGCCCGCAGGTACTCCACGCCGTCGGCGAGGGTGTAGGCGAGCTCCAGGTCGGCCGAGGCCCCGGCCTCCTGGATGTGATAGCCGGAGATCGAGATCGAGTTGAACTTCGGCATCGTCGACGACGTGTAGCTGAAGATGTCGGAGATGATCTGCATCGACGGCTGGGGCGGGTAGATGTAGGTGTTGCGGACCATGAACTCCTTGAGGATGTCGTTCTGGATGGTCCCGGCGAGCTGCTCGGGCTCGACGCCCTGCTCACCCGCCGCGGCCACGTAGAGCGCCATCACGGGGAGCACGGCCCCGTTCATGGTCATCGACACCGACATCCGGTCGAGCGGGATGCCGTCGAAGAGCTGCCGCATGTCGAGGATCGAGTCGATCGACACGCCCGCCATCCCGACGTCGCCGGCGACGCGGGGGTTGTCCGAGTCGTAGCCGCGGTGGGTGGGCAGGTCGAAGGCGACCGAGAGCCCCTTCTGGCCGGCGGCGAGGTTGCGCCGGTAGAAGGCGTTCGACTCCTTGGCGGTGGAGAACCCGGCGTACTGGCGGACCGTCCACGGCTGGGTCCGGTACATCGTCGGGTAGGGCCCGCGCAGGAAGGGCGGGAGACCGGGGAGGGTCTCGAGGAAGTCGAGTCCCTCGGTGTCGGCGGCGGTGTAGAGGGGCCGGACCCCGATGCCCTCCGGGGTCTCCCAGAGCAGGTCCTCGGGACCCTTGCCGGTGGCGGCCTCGAGCGCCTCGGCCCAGTCGCCCGTGGGGCGGGGCGTCCCGAGCTCGACGTCGGCGAACGATCCGATGCTCATGAGCGGCTCTCCAACTCGTCCAGCAGGTCGGTCAGCAGCGCGGCGGCGTCGCAGCCCGAGTACAGGTACCCGGTGAGGGCGGTTCCGTCGTCGCTGGTGAGCCCCTCGGTCTTCGGGGAGCCCGCGAGGATCACGCGCGTGGCACCGGCGTCGGCCAGCGCGCGGGCGAGGGGGGCGGCGTGCTCGGCGTAGACCTTGTCCGACGAGGCGATCACGGCCACCGGGGTCCCGGCCTCCCGGAACGCCGCGACAATCTCCTCGACGTCGGTGCCGCCGGGCCCCTCGACCACGTCGACGCCGCCGGCGTGCAGGAGGTTCGTCGTGAACGAGACCCGCGCCGTGTACTGCGCGAGCTTCCCGAGGGTCGCGAGGAAGGCGACGGGGCGCGTCGCGTGGGCGTCGGCCCGGTCGCGGAGCTCCTCGAAGACCTGCGCGTAGCGCCGCCGCGGCAGGCCGCCGACCTCGGGGGCCTCCGGCGCGGGGGTGCGCTGCGGGAGGGTCTCGGCGAGGTTGGGGAACTCGCTGACGCCGGTGATCGGGTCCCGACGATGCGCGATGCGCTCCGCGCGCCGGGTCCAGGTCTCCTCCAGCGCCGCGGCCAACGAGCCGTCGTCGAGCGCGGCGGCCGCACCGCCGGCGCCCTCGATCGTCGTGAAGACGTCCCACGCGGCGTGGGCGAGCGAGTCGGTGAGCGACTCGACGTACCACGACCCGCCGGCCGGGTCGATGACGTGGGCGAGGTGCGACTCCTCGAGCAACAGCGCCTGGGTGTTGCGGGCGATGCGACGGGAGAAGTCGTCGGGCAGGCCGAGCGCGGCGTCGAAGGGCAGCACGGTGACCGCGTCGGCGCCGCCGAGCCCGGCGCCGACCGCGGCGACGGTGGTCCGCAGCATGTTCACCCACGGGTCGCGGGCGCTCATCATCGCCGGCGAGGTGACCGCGTGCTGGCGCATCGCCCGGGCGCCCTCGGAGGCTCCGGCCACCGAGCCGATCCGCTCCCAGCAGCGACGCGCGGCCCGCAGCTTCGCGATGGTGGCGAACTGGTCGGCGGTGGCGGCGAGGCGGAACTCGACGCGGGCGAAGGCGTCGTCGACCGAGAGGCCGGCGTCGTTCAGGAGCCGGACGGCGTGCAGCCCGGCCGCCAGCGCGGCGCCGAGCTCCTGGCCGTCCGAGCCGCCCGCCTCGTGGTACGGCAGCCCGTCGGCGACCACCGTGGCCAGGGCCGGGTGCTGCGCGGCGGCGGTCCGGGAGTGCTCGACCATCGCCGCGGTGTGGTCCTCGCCGAGCTCCGGGCCGCCGCGGGTGCGGGCGAGCAGCGGGTCGTAGCCCAGTGACCCGCCGAGCGCGGAGGTGACGCCGTGCTCACGGGCGAGGCGCAGCAGGGCCGCCGCGGCGTCGGGGGTGTCGCGGCCGGCCGACAGCGCGATCGGGGCCAGGTCGAGCAGCACCCCGTCGAGCAGCGTCCCGAGCGCGTCCACCGGCGGGCCGCCCGCCTCACCGAGGACCAGCCAGAGCGAGGACACCCCGTTCTCCAGCTCGGCCAGCACCACGTCGTTGGCGCCGTCGGTGTCGGCGAAGGCGTGGCGCTGGCGGCGGTACCAGCCGTCGGCGACGTGCCCCTCCGGACGGGACGCCCGGGTGAACGGCGGCAGGCCCGGGGCACCGGCGGGCGCGTCGGGTGCGTCGTCGGCGGTGTAGAGCGCCGCGATGGAGAACCCGTCGTCGGTGACGGTGGCGAGGGCCTCCTCGGCGTCACCGGGCTCCACCTCGCGGCCCGACTTGCGCAGCACGCCCGCGACGAGCTCGCGCCACGCCTCGCGGGTCGGCGTCTCGAACTCGCCGGCGAGCGTCAGCTCCTCGGGCGCCTCGGGTGCTGTCATGGCCGGGATCGTAGAACGGTCAGCACGGACCGGTTCCCGCCCGATGGCACACCGCACGAAGGGATGCGTCACGGAATCGCTCCAGAAGCCTCCCGGGCGGCCTCACCGGCGGGCGGCGGCGAGCAGGTCGAGCAGCTCCACCGTCGTCTCCCACCCCACGCAGGAGTCGGTGACGCTGCGGCCGCGCACCATGTCCGGCCCGATCTCCTGGCGTCCCTCGGCGAGGAAGCTCTCGATCATCACACCGGCGACGGGGCCTCCCTGGGCCACCTGGCGCGCGAGGTCGGCGACGACGGCCGGCTGGCGGCGGTGGTCCTTGCCGGAGTTGCCGTGGCTCGCGTCCACCACCACCCGCCCCCGGCGGCCCGCGGCCTCGAGCGCCGCGGCCGCCGCGGCGACGGACGCCTCGTCGTAGTTGGTCCCCGACGAACCGCCGCGCAGGATCAGGTGGGCATCGGCGTTGCCGGTGGTGGTGATGAGCCCGGCGAGCCCCTCGGCCGTGACCCCCATGAAGGCGTGGGGCGCCGCGGCCGCCCCGATCGCGTCGACCGCCACCCCGACGTCGCCGTCGGTGCCGTTCTTGATCCCGATCGGCATGGAGAGCCCGCTCGCGAGCTGGCGGTGCACCTGGCTCGCGGCCGTCCGGGCGCCGATCGAGCCCCACGAGACGAGGTCCGCGAGGTACTGCGGGGTGATGGGGTCGAGGAACTCGCACCCGAGGGGCAGGCCCGTCGCGGCCAGGTCGAGCATCAGCGAGCGCGCCGTGCGCAGCCCGCGGGCCACGTCGAAGGTCCCGTCGAGACCGGGGTCGTTGATGAGACCCTTCCACCCCACGGTCGAGCGCGGCTTCTCGAAGTAGGTGCGCATCACCACGTGGAGCCGGTCCGCGTGGGCGGCCGCGCGCTCGGCGAGCCGGGCGCCGTACTCCCGGGCGGCGTCGGCGTCGTGGATCGAGCAGGGGCCGACGACGACGAGCAGCCGGTCGTCGTCGCCGCGCAGGATCGCCTCCGCGCCGTCGCGGCCGCGGTGCACGGCGTCGGCGACGACGTCGGAGGCCGGCAGCTCGTGGCGCAGCAGCGCGGGCGAGGGCAGCGGGGTGACGGCGGCGGTGCGGGCGCCGTCGAGGGGCCGTCGGAGCACGGCGGTCATCTCGGGTCTCCAGATCTGGACCCGGCCCACCGGTGGAGCACCGCGAGCCGGCGTCCGGCTCGCGGGGTGGGGGTTCTAGCGCAGCGGTCTACCCGCCGACCCCTCCCGGGCCGGGCACGTAAACCGGTACCAGCGCTGCACGGCGGTCACCCTACACGCGTGATCCGCAGCGGGTGGTCGCCCTCGCTGCCGCTCGCCGCGGCGAGGATCTCCCCCAGCACGCGGTGGGTCCTCGGGTCGGCGTCGCGCAGCGGGCCGTCCTCCCAGACGATCTCCACGGGCCCCACCGGCAGCCACGACAGGTCCCGCAGGCACTCCTCGAGCGCGTCGAGGTTGGTGGCGTAGTAGTCCGGGAAGCGCAGCGCCCGCCCGAGCGCGGCCAGGGTGGAGCGCTTGTCGGCGACGTCGCGCACCACGCCGACGGTGCGCGACCGTGCCGACGCCGCGGCGGCGGCCTCGTCGACCCTCGCCGACGGGACGGCCCCGCCGCCCGGCGCGGCCGGTCCGGCCCCGCTCCGCGGCGCGACCGGTCCCGACGGCTCCGCTCCGCTCCGCTGCCCGTCCGGGGTCATCGACTCACGTCCACGACGACGAAGCTCCCGTAGTGATCACCGGTGTAGTAGTACTCGCCGCGCGAGCCGGTGACGATCCGCCGGGCGCCGCGGTCGTCGAACCCGGGCGTCGGCACGGTGTACTCGCGGTAGTAACCGCGGGCCTCGTCGGGAAGGCTCCCCTCCCGGTTCCCGAACTCGATCCCGTCCCGGCCGTACGGGTACGGGCCGCCCCGCTGCACGAGCCGCACCGTGTCGCCGGCCTGGGCGGGCAGGCCCGAGAGCGCCCGCACCGGCAGCCCGGAGTCGGCCCCCGGCACCGTCGGCGCTGCGACCGGGGCGGCCGTGGCGCACGCCGCGGCGGGAACGAGCCCGACGAACAGCGTGAGCATCGTCACCAGGAGCAGGCGCAGGGAGTGGCGGGTCACCGGGTGATGGTGGCGGCCCACCGGGTCGGACACCACCCGATCTCGCGGACCGTCACCGGTCGGTCACCGCGCGTTCGGCAGCGGGGTCGTGCTCGCACGTCGCGCCACCCGGCGGTCGCTTCTTTGCTCCGTCCGCGACGGGTGCGCGACATCGTCTGCCCGTACCGTCAGGTCTCGATGACTGCGACCGCTGCCAGCCACGTGCACCCCCGCCCCCTCGCTCCGCACGTGATGACCTATCTGGTCGTCCTCGTGCCGTTCGTGGCCCTCCTCGCCGCCGTGCCGTTGGCGTGGGGCTGGGGTCTGTCCTGGCTCGACGTCGGACTGACCGTCGGGCTCTACGTCGTGTCGATGCTCGGCGTCACCGTCGGCTTCCACCGCTACTTCACCCACGGCGCCTTCAAGAGCGGGCGCGGCCTGCGCATCGCGCTCGCGGTGGCGGGGTCCCTCGCCGTGCAGGGCCCGGTCCTGCACTGGGTGGCCGACCACCGTCGCCACCACGCCTTCGCCGACAAGGAGGGCGACCCGCACTCGCCGTGGCGCTACGGGACCTCCCCCGCGGCGATGGCCCGCGGGTTCTGGCACGCCCACCTCGGCTGGATCCTCGAGCGGAACCTCACCGACCAGCAGCGCTACACCCCCGACCTGCTCGCCGATCCCGACGTCGTGCGGGTGAGCAGGGCGTTCGGCTGGATCACCGCGGCGTCGTTCATCGTCCCGGCCCTGATCGGGGGCCTCGCGACGTGGAGCGTGTGGGGCGCGTTCACCGCGTTCTTCTGGGCCGGCCTGGTGCGGGTCTGCCTGTCCCACCACGTCGCCTGGTCGACGAACTCGATCTGCCACATGGTCGGCGAGCGCCCCTGGAAGGCCCGCGACCGCTCGACCAACGTCTGGCCGCTCGCGATCCTCTCGATGGGCGAGTCGTGGCACAACCTGCACCACGCCGACCCCACCTCGGCGCGGCACGGCGTCGGGCGCTTCGAGATCGACCTGTCGGCCGAGACGATCCGGGTCTTCGAGAAGCTCGGCTGGGCCTGGGACGTCCGCTGGCCGCGCCCGGAGCGGCTGGAGAAGCTGCGCGCGACCTGATCGCGTTTGTCCGATCCCTGCCCGGGTGACCCTCACCCGACTGGGGGTGGGGCGTGGCGCGGACGATCGCGGAGATCCTCGGGTTCCTGCGCACGCTCGCGCCGGTGGCTCGTCTGGTGGTGCCCGAGCGCCTACGGCCCGTCGCCGTCCGCGGTGTGACCCTCGACAGCCGGGAGGTCCGCCCCGGCGACCTGTTCGCGGGGTTGCCCGGGGCCCGGGTGCACGGCGCCGACCGGGCGGACGACGCGTGGGAGGCCGGGGCGGTCGCCCTCCTGTCCGACCGGCCCTCGCCCCTGCTGCCGAGCCTCGTCGTCCCCGACCCGCGCCGGGTGCTCGGCCCGCTCGCCTCCTGGCTGCACGACGACCCGTCCCGCGCGGTCGCGGTCCACGGCGTCACCGGCACCAACGGCAAGACGAGCACCGTGCACCTGCTCGACGCCGCGCTCACCGCGGCGGGGCGCCGCACGGGCCTGGCCGGCAGCCTCGTCGTCCGGGCGGGGGACGACGAGCGTCCCGCCGGGCGCACGACCGCGGAGGCGCCGGCCGTCCAGGCCATGCTCGCCCGGTGCCGCGACGCCGGCGTCGACGACGTCGCCCTGGAGGTCTCGAGCCACGGCCTCGCCCTGCACCGCGTCGCGGGGACCCGGTTCCGCACGGCGGTGTTCACCAACCTGAGCCCCGACCACCTCGACCTGCACGGTGACCTCGAGAGCTACTACGCGGCCAAGGCCTCGCTGTTCACCCCGGAGCGGGCCGACGCCGCGGTGGTGGTGGTCGACGACGAGGCCGGGCGGCGCCTGGCCGCGGAGACCACCTGCCCGGTGACCACCGTGTCGACGACCGGCGTCCCCGCCGACTGGCGCGCCGGGACGATCCGGGCCGACGGCGACGGGACGTCGTTCCGCGCCCGCGGACCCGGGGTCGACGTGGAGGTCC
Source organism: Actinomycetospora atypica (assembly GCF_042653685.1). Lineage (NCBI taxonomy): Bacteria > Bacillati > Actinomycetota > Actinomycetes > Pseudonocardiales > Pseudonocardiaceae > Actinomycetospora > Actinomycetospora atypica. Next base: position 75,528 of record NZ_JBHSIV010000019.1, read on the forward strand.
GGCTGCAGCTGCTCGGCCCGCAGCAGGTGCCCAACGCCCTCGCCGCCCTCGCCACGGCGGTCGGGGCCGGCGCCGACCCGGCCGCCGCGGTCCGCGGCCTCGCGGCCACCCCCGCCCTCCCCGGGCGCCTGGAGCGGGTCGACGCGGGCCAGCCGTTCCTCGCCGTCGTCGACTTCGCCCACAACGTCGGCGCCCACCGCCGGGTGCTGCCGTTCCTGCGCTCGGTCACCGCCGGGCGCCTCGTCGTCGTGCTGGGCGCCACCGGCGGGCGCGACCGGAGCAAGCGGGCGGCGCTCGGGCGCTGCGTGGCCGGGCTCGCCGACCTCGTCGTGGTCACCGACGAAAGCCCGCACGACGAGGACCCGGCCGCGCTCCGCGACGCCGTCGCCGCCGGGGCCCGCGAGGTCGCCGGGGCCGAGGTGGTGGTCCACGCCGACCGGCGGACGGCGGTCGCGGTCGCCGTCGCGGAGGCGGGCCCGGGCGACACGGTGCTCCTCGCGGGGCGCGGCGCCGACGGCGTGCGGATCGAGGCCGGGGTCGCCGAACCGCTCGACGACCGCGAGCTCCTGCGGACCGCCCTGCGCCCCCGCGTCGCCGGCTAGCCCCGGCGCAGGCGCGCCTTCTGCACCTTGCCCATCGCGTTGCGGGGCAGCGCGTCGACCACGACGACCTCCCGCGGGCGCTTGTGCCGCGAGAGGCGGTCCCCGACGAACTCCATGACGGCCTCGGCGTCGACCGGCCCCTCCGGGCAGACGACGTGCGCGACGATGCGCTGTCCGAGGTCCTCGTCGGGCTCCCCCACCACGGCGGCCTCGGTGATGCCGGAGTAGGCGAGCAGCGCCGTCTCCACCTCGCCGGCGCCGATCCGGTAGCCGCCCGACTTGATGAGGTCGACCGAGCGGCGCCCGACGATGCGGTGGTAGCCCGTCGCGTCGACCACGGCCGCGTCGCCGGTGCGGAACCAGCCGTCGTCGGTCCACGTGTCCGCGGTGGCCTCGGGCCGGTTGAGGTAGCCGTCGAAGAGGCAGGCCCCGCGGACCTGGAGCTCGCCGATCGACTCGCCGTCGGCCGGGACGTCCTCGTCGGTGACGATCGACTCGCCGTCGGGCGACTCCGCCACCGCCCGCAGCCGCACCTCGACGCCCTCGACGGGCACGCCCACCCAGCCGGGCCGGCGCTCGCCGTCGGCCCGCACCGACAGGCTGATCATGGTCTCGCTCATGCCGTAGCGCTCCACCGGCGCCTGCCCGGTGAGCTCCCGGATCCGCTCGAACACCGGGACCGGCAGCGGGGCCGACCCGCTCACCAGCAGCCGGGCGTCGGTCAGCGCGGCCGCCGACGCCGGATCCTGCGCGACGCGCGACCAGACGGTCGGCACGCCGAACAGCAGCGACCCGCCGTGCTCGCGGACGGCGCGGGCGTAGTTCTCGGCCGTCGGACGGCCGGTGTGCACCAGGCGCGACCCGAGGCGCAGCGACCCGAACACCCCGAGCACCAGGCCGTGGACGTGGAACAGCGGCAGCCCGTGGGCGAGCGTGTCGGCGGCGGTCCAGGCCCAGGCGTCGGCGAGCCCGTCGAGCCCGGCGGCCATCGCCGCGGTGGAGAGCAGCACGCCCTTCGGCGACCCGGTGGTGCCGGAGGTGTAGACGATCAGCGCGGTGTCGTCGCCCGGCGGCTCGCGGACCTCGTGCCCGGCGCGGCGGGAGAGGTCGACCCTCCGGCACGGCAGCGCCACGTCGCGCGGCTTGTCGCCGAACCAGGTGGCCGCGCCGGAGTCGGAGAGCACGTGGGCGCGCTCGGCCACCCCGCTGTCGGGCGGCACGGGCACCACGGGCGCCCCCGCGAGCAGGGCGCCGACGACGGCCACGACCGTCTCGGCGGTGGGCGTGGCCGACACCGCCACGGGGGCGGTCGCCTGCGCCCGCTCGGCGATCCCGTCGGCGACGACGGACGCGGCGCCGAGGAGCTCGGGCCCGGAGAACGCGGTCCCGCCGATCCGGATCGCCTCGGGATCGTCGAGGCCGCCCTCGAGGAGAGCGCGCAGCAGGGGCACCGTCGGACCTCCGGGAACGGGGAGCGGACACCACCGCGGTGTGGTGGGCGCCGTCCATTCTCACCACTGGGGGGTGCCCGGCGCGCGGGGCACCGCCCACGGACTTCCGCGTGGCACGATCCGCGGGTGAGCCAGGGGTCCCAGCGCACCCGTCGCCCGCGGCCGTCGCTGCTCTACGCGGTCAAGCAGGTCGAGCTGATCGTGCGGTCCCGGCTCGACGAGGTGCTGCGCGACTCCGGGATCACCGCCCTGCAGTACACCGCCCTGACCGTGCTGGCCCGGCGCGACGGGCTGACCTCCGCCGAGCTCGCGCGGAACTCCTTCGTCACGCCGCAGGCGATGGCCGACCTCGTCACCGCCCTCGAGCGGGGCCACCACATCGAGCGCCGCCGGGACCCGGAGAACCGCCGCCAGCTGCTGATCAGCCTCACGCCGACGGGCCAGGAGCTCCTGGCCCGCTACGCCGCGCCGGTCGCCGCGATCGAGGAGCGGATGGTCGCCGACCTGGGCGACGACGACCGCGAGCGCTTCCGCGGCTACCTCGACACCGCGCGCGCGGCGCTCGCGGACGGGCCCGGTCAGGAGCGGCGGTAGGCGCCGAGCCCCGGCCGGTAGGTCTTCTCGTCGAGGAACTGCCCGAGCCCCTGGGCCTTGCCCTGCTCCGGGTCGTGCCCCGTGGCGGCGTCGAGCTTGGCGTAGAGGTAGTCCTCGGCGACGTCCCACGACATCTGCCGGACCTTCTTCACGCCCACCTTCGCCGCGCGCAGCACGTGGGTGTTCATCCCGGCGAGCCTGGCGGCCACCTCGACCGTGCGGGCCCGGAGACGGTCGGCCGGGACGGCCTCGTTGACCAGCCGCATCGCCGAGGCCTGCCGGCCGTCGAAGCGCTCGCCGGTCATCACGTACCACTGCGCGTCGCGGGCCGGGATCGTCTCGGCGAGCGCGCGGGAGACCAGCCCGCCGGGCGGGATGCCCCAGTTGACCTCGGAGAGGCCGAACGAGGCGTCCTCGGCGGCGATCGCGAGGTCGCAGCACACGAGCGGGGTGAACGCGCCGCCGAAGCACCAGCCGTTGACCATCGCGATCGTCGGCTTGGCGAAGTGGATGAGCCGGCGCCACTGCCACTCCGCCGAGTCGCGGCGGGCGCGGATCTCCACGTGCGGGGCCGCGGCGTCGACCTCGCGGAAGTACTCCTGCAGGTCCATCCCGGCCGACCACGCCTCGCCGCGACCGGTCAGCACCACGACCCGCACGTCGTCGGCGCCCTCGAGCCAGTCGAGGGCCGCGATCATCTCGCGGTTGAGGGTGGGGCTCATCGCGTTGCGCTTGTCGGGCCGGTCGAAGAAGAGCCAGCCGATGCCGGCCTCGTCGTCGGCCCCGACCTCGATCGCGACGGTCTCGAACTGCGGGGGCGGCATCGTCATGCGGGACAAATTAACAGGAAACCTGATGATCAGGTGGAGTCACTGCCAGCGGGCAGGGGTCGCGCGGTCAGGCGTGCGCCGGCACCGGGCCGTCGTCGGGAAGGCGATCGAGCCGCGTGCGGCGGGCGTCGACGAGTACCGCCGCCACCACCCCCGCGACCAGCGTGATCTCCCCGGCGAGCTGCAGCGGGCCCGGAACGCCGCCCTCGACGACGGCCGCGAAGACGAAGCCCCACGCGGTCTCGAGAGCCATGAGCTGGCTGACCAGCACCGGCGAGAGGTGGCCCGCGGCGGCGTGCCAGAGCCGCACGGCCAGCCACGAGGACACCAGGCCGAGGAACAGCACGACGACGAGGGCACGCACCGGCTGGGCGGGCACGCCGCCGATCACCAGCAGCGCGACCGCGGCGGGCAGGGCGAGCACCCCCGCGGCGAGGCCCTGGGCGGCGGCGAGCACGGGCGCGACGTCGGGGCGCTCGTGCAGGAGCTTGTGCGAGTCGAGCCCGTACCAGGACCAGGAGACCAGCGCGAGCACCGCGAGACCCAGCCCGACGAGGGCCTCGAGCGACCAGTCCTGGCCCGGGCCGACGTGCAGGAGGACCTGACCGACCGCGACCAGCCCGAGCGCGGGGACCAGGCCCACGATGCGGCCGGTCCCCCGCGCGGAGACGAGCGCCATCACCACCGGGACGAGGCCGATCGTCGCCACCGCCACGGTGGGCCCCGCGAGCCGCACCGACACCGCGACGAGCGCGTAGTAGAGGACCGACCCGGTCAGCGCGTGCGCGATCACCCGCCCCCAGGGGACGTCGGCGCGCAGCACCGACCGCAACTGGGGCAGCGAGACCGCCCCGAACGCCACGAACCGGCCCGTCGCGAGGAGCAGCGCGGGGGCCAGCGGCGCCAGACCCGGCGCCACGAACACCGCTCCCCACGCTGTACCGGCGACGACCATCGCCAGCAGGGCCACGTTCTTCGTCATGATCCCAGCGTGCGTCCGCGGGGGCGGGCGATGCCGGGCGATCTCGGCGAGCACGGGGCGAGAAGGTGCATGATTCCGTCGTGACCGTGCCGTCCGTCGAACGATCCGCCCAGCTCGACCGGATCGACCGCCTGATCCTCGCCCACCTCGTCGACCACGGGCGCTCCAGCCTCGCCGACCTCGCCGAGGCGGTGTCGGTCTCGGCGTCGTCGGCGCAGCGCCGGCTGCGGCGCCTGGAGTCCGAGGGCGTGATCCGCGGCTACCGCGCGGTGCTCGACCCGGGCGCGATCGGCCGCGCGCTCGTGGTGCACCTGAGCGTGGTCCTGGTCGACCACACCGCGGACACCGTCGGGCGGTTCGAACGCTGGATCGTCGACCTCGACGGCCTCGTCAGCTGCCACCACGTGACCGGCGACGTCGACTACCTGCTCCGCATCGACGTCGCCGACGTGCACGCCCTCGACGTGCTCCTGCGCCGCACGCTCGCCCAGATCCCCGGCGTCGCGCGGTTCACGACGATGGTCGCGACCTCGGCCCTCGTCGACCGGTTCACCGAGCTGTAGGGCTCAGAGGTCGAGCTCCAGGCCGCGGTAGTTCTCCGCGATCGAGCGGCGGTAGGACTCCGACTGCGCGATCAGGCGCAGGTGCGAGAGCGCGAGCCGGTCGTCGAACGGGTCGGCGTCGGGGTCGCGGTGCAGCATCGTCGTCATCGTCCAGCTGAAGTGCTCCCCCCGCCACACCCGCCGCAGCGCGGTGTCGGAGTAGGCGTCGAGGAGCTCCTGCGCGCCGGTGTCGTGCCAGGTCGCGAGGGCCTCGGCGAGCACCCGGACGTCGGCGACGGCGAGGTTGAGCCCCTTCGCCCCGGTGGGCGGGACGATGTGCGCGGCGTCCCCGGCGAGGAAGAGCCGCCCGTGGCGCATCGGCTCGGCGACGAACGAGCGCATCGGCGTGACGGACTTGTCGGTGATCGTCCCGCGGTTCAGCGTGAACGACCCGTCCGCCAGCGCCGTCCGCGCCTCGAGCTCGTCCCAGATCGCGTCGTCGGACCAGGACGAGGGGTCGGTGCCGTTCGGCACCTGGATGTAGGCCCGCGTGACGCTCGGCGAGCGCATGGAGAGCAGGGCGAATCCGCGGTCGTGGCGGGCGTAGACGAGCTCGTCGGACGAGGGCGGCGCGTCGGCCAGGATCCCCAGCCAGGAGAAGGGGTAGACGCGCTCGTAGGTCCGCACGGCCTCGTCGGGAACCGCCCGGCGCGCGACCCCGTGGAAGCCGTCGGTCCCGACGACGACGTCGGCGCGCAGCTCGTGCTCGGCGCCCCCGTGGCGGTAGCGGACGAGGCCGGCCCCGTCGCCCACCGCGCCGTCGACCTCGGACACCGAGAGCACCTCGGCCTCGAACAGCAGCGGCTCGCCCTGCTCCAGGCGCAGGGCGATGAGGTCCTTGACCACCTCGGTCTGCGCCCAGATCATCACCGCCTTCCCGGTGAGGGCGGCCATGTCGACGCCGATCCGCTCGCCGTGGGCGTGGAAGGCGAACCCGTCGTGCGGCAGGCCCCGCTCGTCCATGCGGGCGTCGGCCCCGACCTCGCGCAGCGCGTCGACCGTGCCGTGCTCGAGGATGCCGGCGCGCTGGCGCGACTCGACCCGCTCGCGCGGCCGCGACTCCAGCACCACCGAGTCGACACCGCGCTTGCGCAGCAGGTGCGACAGCAGCAGGCCCGCCGGGCCGCCGCCGACGATCGCGACGGTGGTGCGGTCCGGGGCGGGGCTCACGAGGTGCCTCCTTCGATGGTCGAGCTCCGCTCCGCTGCGTCTCCCCCGACCAGGTCCAGGAACACGGTCTCCCCCGGGCCCTGCAGCCGGATGTCGAACCGGTAGCCGGGCCCGCCGAACCAGCCGTCGGGGGTCGCCATCAGCGTGGCGGCGCGCTCCTCGGGCAGCGAGGCCAGCAGCGGGTCGCCGATGTTGGCCTCGGTGTGGTTGGGGAAGTAGACGCGGGTGAAGAGGTGGTGCAGCAGGCCCCGGGCGAACACCGTGACCGCGAGGTGCGGCGCCTCGGCCGACCCCGCCACCCCGGCGGGCCGCAGGGTCCGCACCGAGTAGTCGCCGCCGCGGTCGGTGGGGACGCGGGCGAACCCGGTGAACGAGCGGCCGTCGCGGGCCATCGACCCGGAGCGCACGGGGAGGCGGCCGTCGGGGCCCGCCTGCCAGAACTCGAGCAGCGCGTCGGGCACCGGGGCACCGGCGCCGTCGCGGACGGTGCCGTGCAGCGAGATCGCGCCGGCCGTGCCGGGCGGGACGACGTCGCCGCCGCCGTCGAAGGGCAGGCCGAAGGCGAAGAACGGGCCGACGGTCTGGCTGGGGGTCGGCTCCAGGGGTGCGGTCACGGGTTACACCTCGTCCGGGTCGGGCGGGGTGGCGCCGGGACCGTCGAGGACGATGTCCCACTGGTAGCCCAGCGCCCACTCGGCGACGGTCGTGTCGTGGTCGTAGCGCGCGACCAGCCGCTGCTGCGCCTTCTCGTCGGTGACCGAGGAGAAGATCGGGTCGAGCGCGAACAGCGGGTCGCCCGGGAAGTACATCTGCGTGACGAGGCGCTGGGTGAACGCCGTGCCGAACAGCGAGAAGTGGATGTGCGCGGGCCGCCAGGCGTTGTGGTGGTTGCGCCAGGGGTAGGCGCCCGGCTTGATCGTGACGAAGCGGTAGCGCCCGTCGTCGTCGGTGAGGCAGCGCCCGCCCCCGAGGAAGTGCGGGTCGAGCGGGGCGGGGTGGCGGTCGCCGTCGTGGCGGTAGCGCCCCGAGGCGTTGGCCTGCCAGACCTCGACGAGCTGGTTGCGCACCGGGCGGCCGGCGGCGTCGAGCACCCGGCCGGTGACCACGATGCGCTCCCCGAGCGGCTCGCCGGTGGAGTGCGCGGTGAGGTCGGCGTCGAGAGCGGCCACGTCCTTCGTGCCGAACACCGGCGCAGCGCGCTCGACGAGGCTCGGGGTCGCCACGACGAGGGGCTGCGACGGGGCGCGCAGGCCGGTCGACCGGTAGGGCCCGAAGGCCCGGTCGGGATGGCCGCCGCGCTGCGGGGCGGCCGCCGAGGCGGCGCGGATGGCCTCGGTGACGTCGTCCTGTTCGGTGCGTTCGCGGTGCGGCGATCCTGGGCTCACGGCGACCAGGGTGGCGGGGATCGCCCGGGTAGGAGAGCCTGGCTTCCGCCCACCGGAAGCAAAGGAGCTGGCGGTGACCGACGCCCTGCCCGTGCGCCCCCGACGACCGGGGCCGCCCCGCGCCCGCAGCGGCCTGACCTCGTCGGGCGGCGGAGCGGCGCGGGCCGGCGGCGAGACCGTCACCGGCCGCGTGTTCTCGATCCTCGAGGCCTTCGACCACGACCACCCCCACCTCACCCTCACCGAGATCGCCCGGGCCGCGGCCCTCCCGGTCTCCACCGCGCACCGGCTCGTCGGCGAGCTCGCGGGGTGGGGCGCGCTCGAGCGCGGGGCCGACGGCGCCTACCGGATCGGGCTGCGGCTCTGGGAGGTCGGCTCGCTCGCGCCGCGCAGCGTCGGGCTGCGGGAACGGGCGATGCCGTTCCTCGAGGACCTCTACGAGGCGACCCGCCAGAACGTGCAGCTCGCGGTGCGCGACGGGCACGAGGGGGTCTACGTCGAGCGCCTCGCCCACCCCGAGGCGGTGCGCCTGTACTCCCGGATCGGCGGGCGGTGGCCGCTGCACGGCACGGGCGTGGGGCAGGTGCTGCTCGCCTTCGCGCCCCCGGTGGTGCAGGAGTCGGTCCTCGCCGGGCCGCTCACCGCGTTCACCCCGAGGACGATCACCGACCCGACGACGCTGCGCCGCGTCCTCGCCGCCGTGCGCCGCGACGGGGTGGCCGTGTGCGACGGCCTCATCGACCTCGCGGCGCTCTCCGTGGCCGCGCCGGTGCGGGGCGAGTCCGACGGCGTCGTCGCGGCGCTCTCGGTGGTCGTCCCCTCGCCCACGGGGCCCGGCGGCATCGAGCCGCGCACCCTCGTCCCGGCGGTGCGGGCCGCCGCCCGCGGGATCTCCCGCGCCCTCGGGGCGCCCACGCCCCGGCTCCGCGCCTAGGGCTCGAACTACTCCAGGTCGGCCCGCTCGGCCTCCGCCTGGTCGAGCGCCCGGCGGGCCTCGTCGGCGGCGGTCTCGGCCTCCTCGGCGGCCTGCCGCGCCGTGTCGAGCGCCTCCTGCGTGGCCGCCTCCTGGGCCTCGGCGCGCTCGAGCCGCTCGCGCAGCGACGCCACGGCCTCCGCCGCCTCGGTGTGGTCGGCCTCGGCCTGCCCGGCGCGCGACCGGGCCCGCTCGGCCGCCCGCATGGCGTCGTCGCGCTCCTCGCGGGCCCGCTCGACGGCCCGGTCGGCCGCCTCCCGGGCGTGCGCGCGCTCGGCCTCGTCCTCCGCGTCGTCGTCGGGCCCGTCCGGCCCGGGCTCCTGCCGCGGGGGCGCCGGGCGCGACGACGACCCGCGCGGCGGCGGTCGTCGGCGGGCCCCTCCGCCGGAGCGCGCCGGGGTGGAGCCCCCCTCGAAGCCGACCCCGGGCTCGAGCGCGGTGGTCAGCCGGCCCGCGGCGAAGGCCCGGGCGGCCGCGGGGTCGGCGAGGGCGGCGGCGATGGTGTTCTCGAGGTCGCGGGCCACCGAGTCACCGACGCCCACCCCGTCCTCCCGGGCGAGCTTGCGGGCGCGGGCGACGAGGGCCCCGACGAGCTCCCGGCGCTGGCGGGTGAGGGCGCGCAGCGCGTCCCCCGAGAGCGACTCCTGCGCGCTGCGCAGCTGCCCGCCGAGCTCCTCGAGCGCGCCGACCTCGTCGGGCGACTCCCGGGCGAGGACGTTCGCGAGCCACGCCCCGAGCGAGGGCTTGCGCAGCGCGCCGAGGGCCTTCGCGACGTCGGAGGCCTTCTCCGCCTTCGCGGCCTTGACCAGCTCGGTGCGCCGCGGCACGAACTCGTCGGGGTGCAGGCCGTAGAGCTCGTCCGCGGCCTCGTCGACATCGGGGGCCATGGGGCCGCATCCTGCCCGACCCTCAGCTCATCGCGTGCGTCCGCCGCGGGTCGGTCAGCGTGGCGACGTCCTCGGCCAGGAGGTGCAGCTGGGTGGCGAGCCGGGCGGCGCCGGCCGGGCGGGTGTCGGGGTCGGTCGCGGCGAGGTCGACCGCCACCTCGTGGGCCGACCGGTCCCCGCCGTCGGGCGGATCCTCGTCGCGCGGCCGGTCGGCGACGGCCCGGACGGCGGTGGCGAGGTCGGCGATGCCGTCGACGAGGTCGTCGGGCACCGCGTCGTCGCGGTCGGAGACCTCGGCGGCCGTGCGGGCGAGCAGGACCGCGCCGGCGTGGACGTACTCGACGCCGGTGAGCCGCTCCTGCATCCGGGCCAGGGCCGTCCGCTCCCGGCGCCCGCGCAGCGTGGTGCGGGCCAGCCGGTCGGAGGTGGTGCGGGCGTCGAGGAACGCGGCGAGGTCGTCGTGCCCGCCGCGCAGGCGCTCGGCGGCCCGCCGGGCGTCGTCCGCCGACGGCCCCGAGCGCAGGGCGGTGACGACGTCCTCGAGCCCAGCGGCAATCCGGCGCAGCGCCGTGGCCGCGGCGTCGCCGAGCTCGCGGGTGGGGCTCGGCGAGATGAGCACCTGGCTGACCAGCAGGGCCAGCGCGCCGCCGATCAGGGCACTCGCCAGCCGGGTCCAGCCGGCCTGGGTGGAGCCGATCCCGACGACGAGCAGCGCCGCGATCCCCGCCTGCAGCAGCGTCAGCGGGTTGATGCTGCCCAGCGACACCACGAGCATCCCGACGACCACCGCGACCCCGACCTGCAGCCAGCCGCTGCCGATCACGACCTTCGCGAGCTCGCCGACCCCGACCCCCGCGACCACCCCGAGGAGCAGGCGCAGGGCCCGCGGACCCCGCGCGGCGGGCGCGTCGGTGAGGCAGACGACCGCCGCGATCGGCGCGAAGATCGGCGCCGGCTGCCGCAGGATCAGCTGCGCCAGGACCCAGGCCGCGGTGGCCGTCAGCCCGGCGAGGGCGATCCGCCCCCACGCCTCCCGCACTCGGTCCCGGGCCCGTCCGGGCAGTCCCTGGATCACCGGACGGAGGTACCCGATGGGCCCACCGCTACCCGTGCGGCTCGGCGGCCGCGTCCGCCGCCTCGGCGTCCACCTCCCGCGCGACCTGCTCGGGCGACATCGCCATCGCGACGGCCAGGTAGAAGATCACCAGCGACCAGGCGGCGACGGCGAGCAGGTCGATCCACTCGGGGATGACCGCCGCGCCGTCGTACTGGCCGAGCGCGGAGATGACGAGGATCCCGCCGAGCCACGGCAGGATCCAGGCGAGCGAGCGCAGCTGCAGGTCAGGGCCGAGGAACGGCGTGCCCTCGCGGGAGGACCGGTAGGCCCGGAACGCCACGAAGAGGACGAAGCCGATGACGATCGCGACGCCGAGCTTCCAGTCGGTGGTCCAGCCCGACCAGTAGATGATCTCGTTCGCCGCGATGAACGACAGCGGGGCGATCACCCCGGCGGCGGGCATCCGGTAGGGCCGCGGGCGGTCGGGGTCGACCCGGCGCAGGGCCGCGAGGGTCAGCGGGGCGAACCCGTACATGATCACCGTCGCCGAGGTCACGAGCGAGACCAGCGACTGCCAGCTCGGGAACGGCGCGAACGAGATCAGCCCGACGACGAGGGCGACGAGCGTCGAGACCCACGGGATGCCGCGGCGGGAGATCCTCGCGAGCGAGCGTGGGGCGAACCCGGACCGGCCGAGGGCGTAGGACAGGCGCGCCGAGGTGGCGACGTAGATCAGGCCGGTGCCCGCGGGCGAGACGAACGCGTCGACGTAGAGCAGGACCGACAGCCAGGTCAGGCCGAGGGCGCCCGCGATCGTCACGTAGGGGCCGAAGTCGCCCTCGCCGATCGGGTTCGCCCAGCCCGTCGCGAGCGCGGCCGGGTCGAGCGCGCCGACGAACGCGACCTCCAGGGCGAGGTAGATGACGACCCCGAGCGCGACGGCGCCGATGAGCGCCCGCGGCAGGTCCTTCTGCGGGTTCCGGGCCTCCCCGCCCATCTGGGCCGCCTGCTCGAAGCCCTGCAGCGCGAACACGACGCCGAGGGGCAGCGCGGCGAACACACCGTGCGCGCCGTACGGGGCGAACCCGCCGCCGGCGGTGAAGTTCGAGCCCCGGAACGCCACGAAGACCAGGACGATCACCGTCAGCACCGGGATCGCGATCTTCCACAGCACCGTGATCCGGTTGGTCTCCGCGAGCAGGGCCACCCCGAGCAGGTTGATCCCGGTGAACACCAGCATCAGCAGGGCCGCGACGAGCAGCCCGATGCCGGTGAGGTCACCATCGGTGTCGACGAAGCCGGGCAGGACGTGGTCGAGGTAGGACAGCGCCGCCTCCACCTCGATCGGCGCGATGGCGACGGCCTGGATCCAGCCGACCCAGCCCGCGGTGAACCCGGCGACCGCGCCGAACGCGAGCCGCGGGTAGCGGGCCGTGCCCCCGGCCACCGGGTAGGTGGCCCCGAGCTCGGCGTGCACCAGGGCGAGCAGGATGACGATCACCCCGGCCAGCAGCCACGACAGGATCGACGCGCCGCCCGCCGACTTCGCCGCGGTGAGGGCGCCCAGCAGCCAGCCCGATCCGATGATCGAGCCGAGCGAGATGAACAGGAGCGCGCTGAACCCCACGGTCCGGCGCAGGCCGGTCCCGGTGGTGAGCGCGGGTGCTTCGGTGGTCGACATGCGGGCTCCGGACTCCGGCGCGACGGGGATCGCGCGGAATGGTGCGCATGCACAAGCATTCCCGCCACCCGCCCATCGGGGCCCTACCGGGCGGAACCGGACCCGGTGGTGGACAAGCCGGGAACAACCGGGCGCGTCGTCACCGGAACGTCACACGGCGAGCAGCGGACCCTCGTCGTCGTCGGCCCGGCGCTGGGCCTCGACCTGCGTGCGCAGCTGCGCGAGCGTCCGCGACAGCAGGCGGGAGACGTGCATCTGCGAGATGCAGAGCACCGACGCGATCTCGGCCTGGGTCTGCTCGTGGACGAAGCGCAGCGCGAGCATCGTCCGCTCGCGCTGGGGCAGCGAGGCGACCAGCCCGTGGACGATGGACCGCACCTCCACCAGGTCGAACTCCGGGTCGACGGTGCCGAGCACGTTCACCAGCGAGGAGTCGTCGCCCTCGCCGAGGGTCTCGTCGAGCGAGGCCGGGTGGTAGGAGCCGTGGGCCGACACCGCCTCCGCGACCTCCTCGCGGGACAGGCCGAGGTGCTCGGCGATCTCGGGGACCGTCGGGGCGCGGCCCAGCCGCTGGGACAGCGCGGAGGTGGCGCCCCCGACGGCGAGGTAGCGGTCCTTGACGCTGCGGGGCGTGCGGACCGACCACGCGGAGTCGCGGAAGTACCGCCGGACCTCGCCCATGATCGTCGGGACGGCGTAGGACAGGAAGTCGCGCTCGCGCCCGGGGTCGAAGCGGTCGACGGCGTGCATCAGCCCCACCGTCGCGACCTGCTCGAGGTCCTCGGTGGGCTCCCCGCGCCGCGCGAAGCGCCGGGCGATGTTGCGGGCGACCGGCAGGTAGGCGACCACCAGCCGGTCGCGCAGGACGGCACGCCGCGGGTCGTCCGGGGGACAGGCCGCATGTTCGGCGAGCACGGGCGCCAGCGAGCTGTAATCCTCGTCGGGAACGCGGACGACGGTGGGTCGCTCGACTCCACCGTCCCGGACACCGGTCGCCGGACTGACCATGGTCGCGCTCCCTGGCCGCCGCACCCGGGCAGCAGCAGCACCCGGGCAGGCGAGGTCGAGCCGTTCGTCGTAGCGGCTGCAGGCTGAACCGACCGACCTCGAGCCCCGACAGGCTGTCAGCACGGGTCCACGCCACGCAAGCACCCGTCACCGCAGGTCGTCGCACGGGCGCACCGGGTGATGGCGATCAGGAGGGCGCGGGAGCGGGCCGGCCGGGGGGACGACCGGCCCGCTCGACGCGTCGGACGCCCGGGGGGATGGGCGTCCGCAGCGTCCCGCCGGGAGACCCAGCGGCGCAGGGATAGTAGACAGCCCTCCGGGTGTGACCCCCGTCCGGTCCGGGCCGCGCCCCGGTCCCGTCAGGGCTCGACCGGCAGCACGACGTGCGACGGGTGGGCGGCGTCGTGGAGGATCTCGCGGGGCCGCGCGACGAGCACCCGGCCCTCGCCCAGCGGGGAGGCGGTGCCCGGGTGCCGGGCGATCCGCGGGTGCGCGCCGCCGGAGACCTGCACGCGCAGCCGGTGCCCGGCGGCGAACCGGTGCCCGACCGGCCAGAGCTCCACCTCGACCGCGACGGTGCCGTCCTCGGACGGCGCGGGGCTCCCGGGCCGGATGCGCCGCACCCCGTCGGTGACGTTGACCGAGCGCCCGGCGGCGTCGACGTCGCAGACCCGGACGAACACGTCGAGGTGCTCCACCTGGGCCCGCACGTGGACGGTGGCCCGGACGGGCCCGAGGGCGACGAGGTCGGCGTCGAGCACCGGGCCGGTGAAGACGACGACGTCGGCCCGGGCCTCGAGCGCGGTCTGGTCGCGCGGGCCGGACCGGCCGGAGAGGATCGGGCCGCCGACGGCGGGGGTGGGGTCGTTCGGGTCGTAGTCGATCCGCGTCCCCGCCCAGTACGCGTCGTCCCGGGTGGGGAACTCGGGCGCCCGCTCGGAGAGCCCGTGGTCGGTGCGCAGGTAGAAGGCCCGCTCGCGGGTGTGCTCCGGCGGCCAGTCGCCCAGGTGCCGCTCGCCCCCGCCCCCGGACAGCTCGAGATGCACCGGCGGTTCGTCGTCGGGAACCGCCGCGGCGCCGTCCATCGCGCGGTCGATCACGGTGAGGGCGTCGCGGATCCCCGCGGCCATCCCGGCCGGGGTGGTGTGGACCCAGGGCCCGATCCGCAGCAGCGGGCGGGCCCCGGCGGCGCGCAGCGCGGCGAAGTCGTCCAGCTGCCAGGGCAGGAAGATGTCCTGCCACCCCGCGGTGCTGCTGATCGCGACGCCGCGGCGCCCGACCTCGTCGACCCGCGCGGAGTACGAGCGCTTGGCCCAGTACGCCGAGTCGGGGTCGTCCTCGCGCAGCCAGTCCTGGAAGAAGCCGATCGGCACGCCGGAGGCCACCAGGTCGGCCTGCGAGAGCGGGACGGTGCCGAAGCCGGCCTGCACCCGGTGGCGCACCGCCTCGAGGAGGCGCCCGCCGAGACCGGGGCTCTGCATCATCGCGGCCCACGAGAGCGCGTTGTCGAGGGAGAACGCGCCGCCGGGGTAGGTCTGGTCGCGGAACTGCGAGGCCGTGACGATCAGGCCCATCGCCCGCAGCGCCTCCCCCGCCTCGGGGGCGAGCGCCCACTGGGTGATGCCGAGGTAGCTCGGGCCCATCGTCGCGATGCGGCCGTCGCACCACGGCTGGTCGAGGAGCCACCGCACCGTGGCGGCGCCGTCGTCGGCCTCGTCGAACGGGGACAGCTCCCCCTGGGAGCCGGCCGTGCCGCGCACCGACTGCACCACCACCTGGTAGCCGCGCTCGGCGACGAGGCGGCCGAACACGAGGCCCACCCAGCCCGCGCGGCCGTAGGGGCTGCGGACCAGGACCACCGGGCCGCGCTCGAGCCCGGCCGGCCGGTGGAGGTCGTGGCGCAGCACGGCCCCGTCGGGCATCGGGACCGCGACGTCGCGCACGACCCGGACGCGGGGGGCGCGCGGGGCGGGGAGGCCGAGGCCCCGGCGCAGCAGTCGGGTGACGGGGCTCATGCGTCCATGATGACGGCCCCGTCCGGGGGGACGGCGCACCGCTCGCCCGTCACTGACCGTTTCGTCGGATTCACCGCTCGTGTTCATCCGGAGTTCGCCGCGGCCGGGCTGCGGTCGGCACACCCCCGGGTGACGCTGCGAGCCGTGACCCGCACGCCCCGTGGCCAGGCCCCCGACGTCGGGGTCCCCGCCGACCTCGCCGAGACCATGTCCGTCGCCGAGCAGCACGACTGGGTGGCGGGGTTCCTGCGCCGCCACCCCGTGTCGCGGCGCAGCGCGCTGCGGCAGGGGTCCGGCGTCGTCGCCGCCCTCGGGCTCGCCTCCGCCCCCTGGACCCTCGCCGCCTGCGCCTCCGCCTCGCAGGCGCCGGTGGCGGTCGTCGGGCGCCACCTGTCCTTCGGCGACGACCCGATGCGCTCCATGGCGATGGCGGGCGAGCTGACCGCGCCGCCGCAGGGGGCCGTGGTGGTCGAGCTCGGCCAGAACGGCGACTTCGGCGCCCGGCTGCCGGTCGAGGTCCGCCGGCTCGTCTCGCAGGTGCCCCAGGCCGACGGCTCGATCCGCGGGAGCGACCAGTACTTCGTGCACGCGCTCGCGAACGGGCTGCAGCCCGGGCAGGGCTACGACTACCGCTTCCGGCTCGCCGACGGCACCACCACCGCCACGGCCACCTTCCACACCGCGCCGCAGCGGCCGGGCACGCCGTGGAGCTTCACCGCGTTCGCCGACCAGGGCGTCGACATGGTCCCGCCGAGCGGCCGGAGCGGGTTCACCAACGCCTACTACAAGCCCGACGACCTGCGCCGGACGATGACGCCCTCGACCGCCATGGTCGACCGCATCGCGACCACCCGGCCGGCGTTCCACCTGCTCGCGGGCGACATCTGCTACGCCGACCCCTCCGGCGAGGGTCACCCCGTGAAGAGCACCGGGACGTCGAAGTCGCCGTCGGGGTTCGACAGCTTCGACCCGACCGTCTGGACGACGTACTTCGGGCTGATCGAGCGCAGCGCCGCGTCGACGCCGTGGATGTTCGCCACCGGCAACCACGACATGGAGGCGCTCTACGACGACAACGCCGCCCGCGGGGCCCGGCACGGCTACGGCGGGCACGCCGCCCGCCTCGACCTGCCGCGGACCGGCCCGAGCGCCTGCCCCAGCGTCTACTCGATGCGCTACGGCAACGTCGGGATCGTCAGCGTCGACGCCAACGACCTGTCCATGGAGATCCCGACGAACGCGGGCTACTCCGGCGGGGCCCAGGTCGCCTGGCTGCGGCAGACCCTCGGCGACCTGCGCGCCGACCCGGCCGTCGACTTCGTCGTGGCCTTCTTCCACCACTGCGCCTTCGCCACCTCGTCGACCCACGCCTCGGACGCCGGGGTGCGCGCCGCGGTCGCGCCGCTGTTCGACGAGTTCTCCGTGGACCTCGCGCTGCAGGGCCACAACCACCAGTACGAGCGCACCAACCCCATCCGCGGGGCGCGCTCGACGGTCCAGGCCCCCGACGGCGCGACGGTGCGCCCGGAGACCGACGGCACCACCTACGTGTGCGTCGGCTCGGGCGGGCGGCCGCGGTACTCCTGGCAGCCGAACGAGACCGACCGCTACCGGGGCAACACCGGGCCCGACAGCGGCGTGAACGTGGTCAGCTACCAGGCCACCGGCGAGGCCACGAAGCTCCCCGACACCGTCGACTGGTCGCAGGCCCGCTACCTCGACTACGCCTACGTGACCGTCGACGTCGTCCCCCCGGCCGGCGCCGGGCAGCTCACGACCATGACCCTGCGCACGATCACCGACACCGGCCAGGAGATCGACCGCGTGACCCTGGAGCGCCGCGCCCGCTGACGGACCCGGGGGCCCGGGTCACGCGCGACCCGGGCCCCCGGGGTCGGACGACGACGCCGGCGGGAACCCTCCGACACGTTCCCGCCGAGCTCCCGGCGACGGGAATCCGTCGTCACCGGGATCGTCGTCGCCGACGTGAAGGAGACGCCGGTCACCCCGGGCCGTGACGGAGCCGTCGTCGTTTCGCCCGGACGTGGCCCGCCCGCCAGGATGCACCCGTGTCCCCGCACCATCGCGTCCTCGAGGTCCTCGCCGCCCGGTTCGCGGAGGGCACCGGCCCGGGTGACCGGACCGACGGGCACCGGGTGGCCCTCGCGATCGAGGGCGGCGGCAGCCGGGCCACCTACTCGTCGGGGATGGTGCTGGGCCTCGAGCGGCTGGGGCTCGCGCGCTGCTTCGACGCGGTCTACGGCGCGTCGGCCGGCGCCCTGGCGGGGAGCTGGCTCGTCGGCGGCCAGACCGAGAAGTGCTGTGCCGGGTGGTGGGAGCCCGGGCTGATGGAGCGGGTGACCCGCCCGCGGCGGGGGTTGCGCGGGCGGCCCGTGGTCGACGTCGAGTACCTCATCGAGACCGTCGGGGAGGAGATCGTCCCCGTCGACTGGCAGGCGATCGTCGACGCCGAGGTGCCGCTGCACCCGGTGGCCACCGACGTCGACACCGGCGAGGCGTTCGACCTGCACGGCACGATCAGCGACCCCGTCTCGCTCAAGCTCGCGCTGCGCGCCTCGGCCAACGTGCCGCTGCTCGCCGGGATGCCGATCGAGATCCACGGGCGGCGCTTCGTCGACGCCGCGGTGGCCGAGCCGCTCCCCTTCCACACCGCCCTCGACCAGGGCGCCACCCACGTGCTGATGCTCCGCACCCGCCGCGCCGACCAGGAGGCGATCGACGCGACGCGGCTGGAGAAGGCGCTCGTCGCGCGGCTCGGCCAGACCCGCGTGCCCGGGCTCGTCCAGGTGCTGGGGAACCGGCTGGAGACCCGGCGGGCCGACGACGAGCGGCTCGCGAAGGCCACGCTCGACGAGGGCGGCGACCCGCCGCACCTGTTCGAGGTCCGCCCGCCCGAGGGCTCGGGCACGATCAGTCCGCTGGAGACCGACCCCGACGTCCTGCGCGAGGGCGTCGAGACCGGGTGCGCCGCGCTCCGGGCGCTCGTGGAGCCGGCGCTGGGCTAGCCGCCTCCTGCCGCGTGTCAGCGATGGCACGTCGCTGACACCGGACGTCAGGGATCCGCCACGCTCGCGCCGGCCACCGCCAGCGGCAGCCCCGTGACGATCCGGGCCGCGTCCCCGCCGGCCCGGCGGTGCTCCCCCGGGTCCGTGCCCGCCGGGAGCTCCACCACGGGCGGCCCGACCAGCGCGTGCACCACCGCCACCGCCCCGTCCGCGCCGATCCCGACGCCCACCTCGAGCCGAGACCGCACCGCGGCCGCCCGGGCGCAGGCCAGGGCCTCGTCGGGAAGGACGACGCCCGCGGTGGGCACGCCCTGCTCCTCGGCGCCCGCGTGCACCTCGCGCGCCACCGCCGGTGGTGCCGCCGGGTGGGCGGCGACCACCACCGTCGGCGGGCCGTCGTCGGAGGCGCTCACGCCCGGACGCCCGGGTCCGCGGCGTGGGCGTCCACGAGCCCCGCGGCCACCGCGTTGCGCGGCCCCTCGGTGCCGTGGACGTTGCCGATCCCGCACACCACCCCGTAGGGCGCGAGCGCGTCGGCCACCAGGGCGGGGATCTCGAAGTCGAGCGCCGACCCGCCGAGCAGCACCACCGAGCCGAGGAGCCGCAGCGACCCCTGCGGCGCCACCTGCGCGAGCGCCCGCAGGGCGTTCACGACGAACACCCGGCGCTTGGCCTCCCGGCGCACCCGCCGGACCTCCTCGAGCGGCGCGCGGACCGGGACCGCGGCGAGCCCGTCCGGCGTCACGGTCACCACCTTGGCGAACACGTGGGGCGGCAGGGGCGCGTCGAAGAACTGCACCGTGCCGTCCTCGTGGCGCACGTGGAAGAAGCTCTCGACCTTCGCCAGCGGGTGGCGCTTGACCGCCTCGGCGGCCTCGCGGTCGTCGAGGCCCAGCTCGGAGTCGATGAGCTTGGTGACGAGCTCCCCCGCGCCGGCGACGTGGACGGCGGCGGTGCGGCCGTCGCGGTCGAGCAGCGCGGCGTCGGTGGAGCCGCCGCCCATGTCGACGATCGCGATCGGCACCGACGACCCGGGCGTGGTGAGCGCGCCGCGCACCGCGACCTCGCCCTCGACCCCGCCGATGACCGCCTCGCAGCCGAGCTCGTCGCCGAGCGCGTCGGCCACCGCCTGCATCCGGCTCCGGCTGGTGCGCACCATCGCGGCCAGCGCCACGGCGTTCTCCCGCGACACCTCCCCCGCGAGGCCGCCGCGCACGGTGGCCGGGACGAGGGTGTCGACGGCGAGCACGTCGCGGATGGCGATCTCGGAGGCCGGCTGCCCGGTCACGTCGACCATCGTGTCGCGGACCCCGGCGAGCATCCCGCCGACGTGGGTGCCGGCCTCGCCGTGCACGTCGGAGAGCGGCGCGACCCGGGCGATCGCCTCCATGATCGCCGCCGCGCCCTCGTCGACGCCGACCTCCAGCGATCGTCCGGCGCCGGACAACGTCAGCGTCCCGACGGGGATCCGGCGGTCGGTGACGTCGCCCTCGGGGGTCCGGACGACGACCGCCGACCGGTTGCCCGAGAGCGCGCGCGCCACGGGCGAGACCTGCCGGGTCTCGTCGGCGTCCAGCCCGAACGTCGAGGCGAGCCCGTAGGAGTCCGAGAGGGTGCGCACCGTCCGGCCGGGCGGCGCGACCTCCACCGCCGCGCGCATCCCGAGCGGCACCCGGTCGACCGCGGAGACCTCGTCGACCACCGGGATGCGCCGGTCGAGCCGGTTCACCACGAGCACCGCGTCGTCGCCGTGCAGCACCGCGGCCACCACGTCGACACCCCGCCCGACGGCCTTGTTCAGCGCGTGGGCGACGTCGTCGAAGTCGGCCCCGGCCCCCACCACGACGACCGCGGGCTCGTCGCCGTGGTCGTCGAGGTCGGCCAGGGCGACGGTGGTCCCGATGCCCAGGCCCTCGCCGCCCGGGGTGTCGGGGTTGTGCCCGATCATCGTCGACTCGGTGATGACGGTCTCGGTGATCGTCTCCATCGCGAGGCCGCTGATGACGGGCGTGGCCTCGTTGAGCAGGACGGTGGCCGGGGTGTCCGCCGGCCGGCCGGCGGCCGCGAGGGCCTTGCGGACGGCGGTGACGGCCCCGGCGCTGTTGGCCGGGGTGCCTTTCACCCCCGTCGTCGGGGTCAGCGAGGAGGCCAGGCGGTCGACCCGGCCCCCGACGACCTCGGCGAGACACGCCTCGGTCGTCGAGTTCCCGACGTCGACCCCGACGACGAGTCCGCTCACGTCAGTCGACCCGCGTGATGACCGGTTCGACGTCCACCGCCGCCCGCGACTGGTCGATGCACTCGAACTCCTTGAGGTGCAGCAGCGCGGCCTTGGCCTGCCAGCGCGGCCGGGCCATCTGGTCGTTGCGCGTCGGCACCGGCCGGGGCGAGCGGCCCTGGGCGTACTGCGCGGCGTTCGCCCCGATCATGCGGAACACCTCGGCGTCGAGCAGCGGCGCCTGCGGGAAGAGCTCGAGGTTCGACAGCCGCGCGAGGTCCCGCTGGTGGACCACGGTGGTGCCGCGGGCGAGGATGCCGACCGCGATCCCGGAGCCGGAGAGCTTCGCGCCCTGGTGGGCGATCGCCGCGAGGTCGGCGGTCCGGTAGACCTTGATCGCCCGCGCCACCCCGCCCTGCTCCTCGATCCCGGCGAGCAGCTGCCGGATCACCTCGGCGTGCGGGACGTTGACGATCGTCTTCGTGAACGGGTCCCCGAAGGCCGGGGAGAGCGCGATGACGACCTCCTCGGGCCGGGTGCCGCGCTCGGCGGGCCCGATCTCGCGGAGACTGAGGGTGCGGTGCGGCTCGACTGCGGCGGTCATACGACCTCCTCCTCGGGGTTCTCGGCGGAGGTGACGTGGCGGAGCTTCTTGAGCTCCTCCCACCGTTCGCCGGTCAGGCGGTAGCCGGTGCCCGGCCCGGCGTAGTCGTTGGCGTCGTTGATCGCCGCCATCGGGACGAAGTCGCCGGTCAGCACGGCGGCGGTCTGCAGCAGGTCGCCGGAGACGCGCTGGCGCAGGACCTGCAGGTAGTTCTCGGCGACGTCGCCGAACCCGGTGCGCTCGAGGACCTTCACGAGGTCGAGCCCGGTGACGCCGCGCTCCATCACGCTGCGCGCGCCCTCGAGGTCGGCGAGCACGTCGCGGTCGGGGTAGTCGTCGCTGGAGTCGGCGTAGGTGGCGGCCTCCACCTCCTCGTCGGTGATCGGCGGGAGGTCGAGCTCGGCGAACACCGCCTGCATGGCGCGCGCGGCCTTGTTGCGGACCTGCAGGATCACGTCCTCGCGGACGTGGCGCAGACCGCCGTCGACCTGCATGTCGCGCTGGATGACGTTCCAGTCGTCGTAGTCCTCGGTGTCGAGGTTCGACCCGGCGAACATGTTGTCCTTGTTCGGCACCGCCGAGTAGCCCGAGCACACGAAGTCGGTGCCGGAGAGCAGCTGCGGGAGCAGGCGGCTGGTGCGGCGCATCGCGGAGTGCGAGAACGACTGGTCGTTGCCCGACGCGCACTCCAGGTCCATCCAGCTCGCGACGAGGTTCTCCGCCGCCACCGCGCGGATGCCGCCGGGCACCGCGCCCGGGACCCCGATGCAGGAGATCGAGCCGTTCTGCAGTCCCTGCACCCCGGCGCCCTTGGCCATGAGGATGCAGCGGATCTCCAGGTACAGCATGGAGCGCCCCTCGGCGTTGCCCATCTGCACCTCCGACCCGGTGCCCGAGGTGAACCGCATCTTGATGCCGCGGCTGGCGTAGGCCGAGGCCAGGAACGCCTTCGACCAGGGGGTGTCGTCGCCGTCGACGAACACCGACTCGGTGCCGTAGATCGAGATCGTCTCGGCGTAGGCGGTGATGCCGCGCATGCCGAGGTCGAGCTCGGTGGCCTCCTCCAGCGCGCACTGGGTGAGCACACCGCCGCGCCCGACCTGGCCGCCGACCTGCAGGCCGATCGCCACGAGCGGGGCGTAGCGCACGACGCCCAGGGTGGTCTCCAGCTCGGCGAAGCCGCGGACCGCGCCCTCGGCGGCGTCGGCCGCCACCTGGATCGGGTTGTCCTTGGCGCTCGTCGAGTGCGCCTGGTTGGCCGGCGTGCGCCGCGACCGGGTCTTCTGCAGGCCCATCATGATCTCGACGACGTTCATCAGCTTGACGACGTCGAGGATCTTCGCCGGGGTGAGGCCCCGGCCGACGGCGACGACCTCGGCGCGGGTGGTCCGCGGGTCGACGAGCATCCGCGCGATCTCGATCGACGGCGTCGCGACCGCGTCCTCGCAGGTCTCGACGTCGATCGCGTGGTCGGCGATGAAGGTGTCCATGAAGTCGAACTCGTCGCGCGACCGGCCGTCGAGCTCGACGATCCGGCCGTCCTCGACGCGCACGGAGGGCTGCGGGTCGAAGTCCGACTCCATCGCGACGAGGCCCTTCTCGGGCCACTCCTCGACGAAGCCGTCCAGGTTCACCGGCCGGGCCTCGAGGACCTCGGTGCGCCTGGACGTCCGGACCTCGCTGCCCGTGGGCCGGGGGGTCACCGCGGTCATGAGTCCTCCTCGGCGAGCAGGTTGCGGGCCGCGTAGACCTGGGCGGCCTCGCGGACGAGGGCGGCGCAGGTGGTGGCCGAGTACGTGGTCTCCAGGCGGGACGCGAGCTCCTCGAGCTGGGCCGCGCTGGAGGCGTTGGGCCGCAGCGAGTTGTACATCGCCAGCACCTCGTCGTCGGGGATGGCGGTCATCTCCGAGGCGCGGGTGAAGTTCTCCGCGAGCTGCCGGCGCCCCGTCGACGCGGCGATCCGGCCCTGCAGCGCGAGGGTGTCGGGGGTGACGCGCAGGTCCTCCGCGGTGACGTCCCCGGAGACGACGGCGTCCATCGTCAGGTCGGAGAGCGCCTTGCCCGTGGGGGTGCGCAGCAGCTCGGGGCGGTTGATGGACAGCGGGTAGTCCGCCGGGGTCAGTTCCACGGTCATCGCGTGGCCTCCTTCGGGGTGCCGTCGCGGTCGGGGACGACCACGTCGGCGGGGTGGCGCGGGTCGGCGTTGGCGCCGGCCTCGGCCGACTCGGGGGTCGGGGCGGGAACGGGGGCGTCCGCGGCCGCGGGCACCTCGAAGCGCTCGATGACGAGGACGTAGAGCCCGCCGCCGAGCAGGGCGCCGATCACCGGCGCGACGATCGGTAGCCACCAGTAGGGCGTGCCGTCCGGGGTCACCCACGCCGTGTCGTAGCCGGTGAGCCACGAGGCCAGGCGCGGCCCGAAGTCGCGGGCCGGGTTGATGGCGTAGCCGGCGTTGGTGCCCCAGGCGAACCCGATGCCGAGGAGCAGCAGGCCGACCATGAAGGGCAGCAGCTGGCCCGCGGCGCCCTGCAGGGTCGCGAGCAGCGCGAACAGGATGAAGACGAGCAGCGCGGTGCCGACGACCTGGTCGAAGAAGGCCGTGGTGACGCCGTGCGCGGGCAGCGTCGAGAAGATCGTCTGGGACGCCGAGGTCAGGCCGGGGTCGGCCTTGGTGATGCCCGACCCGTAGACGCCGCGGGTCACCAGCGCGGCGAGGAACGCCCCGAGGAACTGGGCGGCGGTGTAGGGCAGGACGTGGCGCCAGGGGAACTTGCGGTACGCGGCCATGGCGACCGAGACCGCGGGGTTGAGGTGGCCCGCGCCGAGCCGCCCGGCGACGTAGATGCCCATGATCAGGCCGGCGACCCAGCCCCAGGTCAGCGTGGCCCAGTCGCCGTTCTCGCCGTCCGAGACGACCATCTGCGCGACCGAGGCGGTCCCGAAGATCAGGAGGATGAAGGTGCCGGCGAACTCCCCGATGAGCTCGCGGCGCAGGGCCGGGGTCATGCGGGCACCGGCGTGCTGACGGCGGCCGCGGCGGCCTCGGCCACCTGCACGTCCTGCTCGGCCGACCCGGCGCTCACGCCGATGGCGCCGACGAGCACCCCGTCGCGGTGGACCGGGACGCCGCCGCCGAAGACGACCATGCCGCCCGCGGTCTGCTCGAGCCCGTAGAGCTCGGCGCCCGGCTGCACCAGCGGCATGAGCGCGGCGGTCGGGGCCTCCATGAGGATCGAGGTCCGGGCCTTGCGCTGGGCGATGTCGATACTGGCGCGGATGGCGCCGTCCTGACGGGCGAACGCCAGCAGGTGCCCCCCGTCGTCGACGACGGCGACGTTCATCGGCTGGCCGATCGCGTCGGCCTCGGCGAGGCCCGCGTCGAGGGCGGCACGGGCGTCGGCCAGGGTCAGGCCCGGCATGGACCACCTCCAGGGGTGAGCGGATGCCACGCCGGCTCGAGCGCCGTCCCACGTGGCCGCGCCGGGCGAGCGCCCGACGGGTCACGACGCTAGGAGTGGTCCCGGTCACCCGGGTACGGGGACTGTTCCCACCCGGGGGGATGGGGGATCTCCCCCACCCTCAGCGGCCGAGGACGGCCGACCGCGTGGCCCGGAGGTGCTCGGAGAGCCGGTCGCGTGCCGCCGTTGACCCGTCCGGCCCCAGCGCGACGAGGATCGCCTCGTGCTGGCCGAGGATCTCGGCCACGCGCTCCGGGCCGCGCGCGAGCATCGACCCGAGGTTCATGCGGAGCTGGCGGTCGCGCAGCGAGTCGTAGAGCTCGGTGAGGATCGGGTTGCCCGCGCTCTCGACGAGCGTGGTGTGGAAGCGCCGGTCGCCCTCGGCGAAGGCCCGCTCGTCACCCGCGTCGCCCGCGACGCGCTGCTCGGCGAGCACGTGGCGCAGGCGCACGACGACCGCGGCCCGCTCGGCCTCCGACCCCGCGCACAGCTTCGCGAGGGCGTGGCCCTCGACGAGCTCCCGGGCCTCCAGCACGGCCTCGACCTCGGCGGGCGACACGGCGACGACCAGCGCGCCGCGCTTGGGGAACAGGCGCAGCAGGCCCTCGGCCTCGAGGCGCAGGAACGCCTCCCGGACCGGGGTCCGGCTCATCGCGAGCGCCTCCGCGACCTGGCCCTCGCTGATCAGGTCGCCGCCGGGCAGGGAGCCGTCGAGGATGCCGGCCTTGGTGTGGCGGTACGCCCGCTCCTTGGCCGAGAGCTCCACTCGAGTCACGTCATCACCTTGCCGCCCGGTCGGCGTGACCCTACTCTCACCCTCATCGACGCATCTTGTATGCATGGTGGGCCGGGGGGTCCGAGGAGGACTGCAGGTGACGACGACGTCGATGGCACCGGAGGCCTCCCCACCGTGGACGAACCGGACGGGTGTGACCGAACACCGTCCGGACGATCACGGCAAGGACTCCCTGCTCGGTCGGATCGTGGCGCAGCTGTGCGAGCTCACCGGCACCCGCGCCGCCTGGGTGGTCCGGGTCGACGAGGCGGCCGGGACGTGGGCGGTCGACGTCGGCTCCGGTCCCGGTAGCCCGCCCGACGGGCTCGTGGCCGCCGCGGTCCGGGACCGGGCGCCGGTGCAGGTGGTGGACGCGGCGACCGGGCACGTGGTGCTCGGGGTGCCGGTGCGCCGCGGCCCGCGGGTGGTCGGGGCGTGCGTGGTGGCCTCCGGCGGCGGGTTCTCCCCCGTCGACCGCTCCCTCGCCGTGCTCCTCGCCGACTACGCCGCCCTCGCGCTGGCCGACCACGGCTCGCTGGCCGGGCGCCCGCTCACCGAGGCGGTGCGCCAGGAGCTCGCCTGGGTCGAGGCGGCCGGCGCGGTGCGCACCGACCTCGTCACCGTCGGCAGCGGGACGCTCGACGCGGAGCGCGCCGAGGAGGTCTTCCGCGTGCTGCAGGAGGCCCTGGTCAACGTCGTCGCGCATGCCGGCGCCGGGCGGGTGCAGGTCGGCGTGATGCACGGCCCGGGCACCGTGACCGTGCTGGTGCAGGACGACGGCCGGGGCTTCGACGCGTCCCGCCACGGCGGGCTGCACGAGGCCGTCTCGGGGGCCCGCCTCGGGCTCGGGGCGATGACCGCCCGGGCCCGGCGCCTCGACGGCGAGCTCGAGATCGACAGCGGGGAGGGCCGCGGGACGCTGCTGCGCCTCACCGTGCCCTGCGGCGGCCCCGGCCCCGCCGCGCCCGGCCGGCCGCGCCCCTCGGTGCTGGTGGCCGCCGTGCGCCCGGTGGTGCGGGCGGGCGTCGTCCGGCTGCTGCAGCTCGGGGCGCCCGAGCTGGGCATGGTCTCCGAGATCGACCTGGGCACGGAGGTCCACGACCTCGCGGAGGTCTGCCGCCTGCTCGGTCCCGACGTCCTCGTCGTCGAGCCCGAGGTCCTCGCCGACCCGGCCACCGGTGACCTCGCGGGTGCCCTCGACCGTCTCGCCCGCGTGCCCGACGCCCCGGCCGTCGTCCTGCTCACCCCCGAGTGCCCCGACGACGCGCTGCGCGTCGCGGTGACGGGCGGGGTGAAGGGCTGTGTGGGCCCCGACGACGGCGACCGGCTCGTCGACACCGTCGCCGCCGCGGGCCGCGGCGAGACGTCCTTCGGCCCCGACCAGCTCGGCCGCCTCGCGGCCGCCCCGCGCACCGGTGGCGTGACGGCCCGCGAGCGCGAGGTCTGCCGGCTCGTCGCCCGCGGGCTCACCGACCGGCAGATCGCCTCGGCGCTGTCGATCTCGGCGAAGACGGTCGAGAAACACGTGGGCTCGCTGCTGCGCAAGACCGGCGCCCGCAACCGGACGATGCTGGTCGGCTTCGTCTAGCGACCTGTGCGTGCCTTTCCGTGCCAGGGCACGGAAAGGCACGCACGAGGCGTCAGCCGAACGGCAGCAGGTCGCGCCCCACCCCGACGGCCGCCGACAGCCCCGACACCGGGGTGAACCGGTCGGACGCGTCGTTGAGGGCGGTCCACTCGTCGCCGGTGAGCACGATCTCGGCGGCGGCGCAGTTGCTCTCCAGCTGCGCCACGGAGGACGCACCGGGGATGGCGACGACCTCGGGGCGGTGGATCGTCCAGGCCAGCGCCACCTGCGAGGGCGTCGCGTCGTGGGCGTCGGCGACCGCGCGCAGCGTGTCGATCAGCGGCTTCGCGCGGCGCAACGACTCGGGCAGGAAGAGCGGGTTGAGCGAGCGCACGCGGTTCTGCGGCCGGTGCTCGGCGTCGAACTTGCCCGAGAGCAGGCCCTGGGCGAGCGGGCTGTAGGCGATGACGACGCGCCCGGCCTCGGCGGCGTAGGGCAGCAGCTCCCGCTCGGGGGCGCGCGAGACGAGGCTGTACTGCACCTGGTTGGAGATCAGGCGCGAGCCGAGCGCGGCCTCGGCGTCCTGCCAGCGGTCGAGCGAGTAGTTCGAGACGCCGACCTCGTCGACGACGCCCGCGGCCTGCAGCGTGCGCATGCCGGGCATCGTCCGGCGGTCGCCGATCAGCGGGTTGGCCTGGTGGACCTGGTAGAGGTCGAGCGGGCGGCGCAGCCGCGAGGAGCTCGCGACGCCGCGCTGGGAGACGACCGGCCCGATCGGCAGCAGCGGGAAGACCTTGGAGGCGACGACGGTGGTGGCGGGATCGGCGTCGGCGCGGTCGAGCGCGTCGCCGAGGATGCGCTCGCTGCGCCCGAAGCCGTAGACCTCGGCGGTGTCGAAGACGGTGATGCCCAGCTCGAGGGCGCGCTTCACGATCCGGGCGGCCTCGGAGTCGGGACCCGCGGCGTAGTCGCCCCCGTAGCCCCACTCGGCCGAGCCGAACTGCCAGGTGCCGAGCCCGATGGCCGACCAGCGCTTGGAGGTGGGCAGCTGGAGATGACGCATGACTCCTGCTTACCCGATCGCCGCGACCACCGACGCCACCGACAGGTCCTCCAGGCAGGCCGGGCCGCTGCCCGAGAGCGGGCACCCCGCGTCCCACCAGCACACCTGCTCGGTGATCGCGGTCGGCCGCCGGTGCGGGCACCCCGTCAGCCCCTGCAGGTTCTCCCCCTCCTCGAGGCCGTAGCGCGCCGCCAGCGTCGGGCCGAACAGCGCGATCGTCCGCGCCCCCGAGGCCGCCGCCATCCGCACCGGGCCGGTGTCGCCGCCGACGACGGTGCCGCCCGCCCGCCCGACCGCCGCGAACCGCGCCGCCAGCCCCCGCAGGTCGGTGGGCTCCCAGGCCTCGACGCCCTCGAGCGGGGTCACCGACACCACCGGCCGGTCGTGCAGTGCCGCCGCCAGCTGCGTCCACCGCGGGGTGGGCCAGCGCTTCACCGCCATCCCCGCGTCGGGCACGAGCACCACGGTGCCGGGGGCGACCTCGGGCGCGCGCTCGTCGTCGCCGAGCACGAGCCGCGGCGGGCGCACCCGGTCGGCGATCACGCCTTCGGCGGCGAGGATCCGCTGGTAGCGCTCCCCCACCAGCTCGTCGGCCGGCGGCGAGCGCCACAGGTTCGTCACCGCGCGGGTCCCCCGCGCCGCCGCGTCGGCGTCGATCAGGTCGCCGATGCCGTCGAAGCGGGTGGTGGAGACGACGAGGTCGGGCGCCAGATCCGCGAGGGCCTTCCCGACGATCTCCCGCTCCGCGTGCTTCTCGGCGGTCAGCACGCCGGTGACGGCGGGGTCGCGCGCGAGCAGGACCGCACCGGGGGCGTGGGTGAGGACGACGAGCTCGCCTCCCGGGTCGGCGTCGGCCAGTGCGTGGACCGTCGGCAGCACCATGACGAGGTCGCCCAGGCCACCGAGCAGGTCGACGACGAGCGTCCTCACCGCCGCACCTCTGCTGCCCCCGACGACGCTGCCCCCGACGACGCTCCGGTGCAGGCCGCGTAGAGCTCCCGGTGCCGGTCGGCGAGCGCGGGCCAGTCGCGACCGGCGAGCAGCGTCCGGCCCCCGGCGGCCACGCGGGCGGCGAGCGCGGGGTCGTCGAGCAGGCGCCGCAGGCCGGTGACCAGCACATCGACGTCGCGGACCTCGGGGGCGACGACCACGGTCCGGCCGTCGACGAGCTCGTCGTCGGGGGCGGTCTGGGTGACGAGCGTCGGGAGCCCGTGGTCGAAGGCGCTGAGCAGGGCGCCGCTCTTCGTCGTCGCCCCGGCCGTGAAGGGGAACGCCGCGACGTCGGCGGCGCGCAGGGCGGCCGAGACCTCCCCGCCGGGCACGTGCCCGGTGATCGTGACGCGGTCGGTCGCGCCGGCCTGCGCGACGTGGGCGGTGAGCTCGGCGCGGAAGGCGACGGCCTCGTCGTCGGGAAGGGCCAGCGAGGTGAAGCCGCCGACGACCAGCAGGTGCAGCCGCGGGTGCTCCGGGGCGAGGCGGGCGACGGCGTCGATGAGGTAGCGCAGGCCCTTCACCGGGTGCACGAAGCCGAAGAAGACGACCACCTCGGCGTCCGCGGCGATCCGGAGGCGGGCGCGGGTGGCGGCGCGGTCGGGGCCGCCGGCGCCGTCGGCCACCGAGATGTTCGGAGGGATGGGCATCCGGACGACGTCCGCGGCCGGGAACCGGCGGCGCAGGACGGCCTCGTGGGCGGCGTTGGTGGTGATCACGGTGCGGCTGCCGGGGACGAGCCGGCCGGTCTCGGTGTCGGCGAGGCCCAGGCGTGCGGGGAGCCGCCAGGGTGCGGGGCTCCACCAGCCGTACTCGTGGACGGTGGTGACGAGCGGGCGGCGCACGAGGTCGGGCAGGACACCGGGCCAGCTGGAGAAGCGGTAGGCCGACGGCGCGAACTGGACGTGGACGACGTCGGCGTCGCGGGCCAGCCGGGCCGCACGCAGCGTCCCGCGCGGGCCGGGGTCGACCGGGACGTCGAGGACGTCGTCGCCGGCGGCGCGCAGCGCGGCGACCAGTCGGGCGGTGTAGTCGGCGACGCCGTCGTGGGCGGGGTCGGCACGACCGTGGAGCATCGCGACGCGGGGCACGCCGAGCCCTACCCGGCGTGGGGCCCCAGGAACCGCGGACGGCCCGCCCGCCACCGTGACCGGTGACGGACGGGCCGCGGAACGGCAGGGTCAGCCGACCTGGATGTCGCCGCGGTAGACCGAGCCGGTGAGGGTCTGGCCGCCCGCGGTGAAGCTGGCGGTGTCGACGCCGGTGCCGCCGGGGTAGGACCCGTCGACGATCGTCGCGGTGAACGGCACGACCGCGCCGGTGCGGTTGAGGGCGGTGCCGGTGATGGTCGCCGTCCCGCCGATGCGGGTCACCGAGGTGATCGAGCGGCAGAGGGCGCGGTAGTCCCCGGCGTTGAGGGCGCACGAGCCGGAGCCGCTGGTGGTGCCGCCGCGGACGTCGATCGAGAGCCGGTAGTCGGCCCCGAAGCGGACGTCGCCGCGGACCGAGGCGGGCACCGCGACCGGCACCGCGTAGGTGACCGTGACCGAGCCGGCCCCGGCGTTCGTCGCGGCGACGGTGCCGCCCGCGGGCACGAGGTTGCTGCCCCCGCCGCCGCCGGCCCCGCCGGTGTTGGCCGCGCTGGTCCCGGCGCCGCCGCCGACCGCGCCGCCACCGCCACCGCCGGG
>NZ_JBHSIV010000020.1:0-105677 GCF_042653685.1 Actinomycetospora atypica
CAGTGTCCGCGATGTGCTGAGACATCAACTGTCTTCGATGTCCTGAGCACAGACAGGGGGCTATGGGCCCTCTTTCTGCTCACGAGCGCTACGCGCACCTACTGGCGCGCCGCGTGGGAGACGAGCCACTCGCCGTCGAGGTGGCTGCACAGCGACGTGGTGGAGCCGAGCAGCCCGAGCACGGCCGCCTCGGCGTGCACCAGCGACCGCGCGTTCTTGCGCACCACGACGCCCGGGCGCCCGATGAGCCCGGCGGTGCAGGGCTCCAGGCGCCCCTGCACGGCCCCGGCGCCCGCGGCGTCCGCGCTGGCGATCAGGTGGTCGAGCACCGGGTCGGCGTCGGTGCCCGCGATGCCCACCTGCAGCACCTCGGCCACCCCGCCGGGCTGGAGCAGGTAGAGGAACCAGCCGAGCACCCGGCCGTTCGTGTTGCGCACCAGGCGCGCGGTCAGGTCGCCACGGCCGAGCCCGCGGATCTCGTCGAACGCCCACGTCAGCCAGGCCGGGTCGTAGTCGGGCCGCAGGCGCAGGCGACGGCCGGCCGCGGCCACCTGCTCCGCGAGCACCTCGGGCGTGAGCTCCTCCGTGGTCCCGGCGGTCCGGGCCACGGCGGGCGTGAACCGCGCGCTCACCGCGTCCACGGGCCTCGTCAGGAAGCCCGCGCTGCGCGCCAGGCCCGGTCGCCGGCGCCCGACGAGGCTCGTCGCGGTGGCGCCGGGGCGCAGCACGCGGAACCAGGCGACGGAGCCGCCGGTGAGCTCCTGGCCGCCGAGGCGCAGCCAGAGGTCGCGGGAGTCGTCGTTGGCCCGGTCGGCCAGCGTGAACTCCTGCGGACCGGCGAGGAGCTTGCGGTTGAGCAGCGCGCCGACCCCGGACGCGCGGGCGTCGGGGTGCGCGACGAGGTTGCTGCTCACGGCCATGCGGACCTTCCGCCCGTCCACGACCATCCGCCGGGTGCTCGCCGCGATGAACCCGACGATGCCGCCCTCGGGCGAGGAGTGCACCAGCGAGGGGATCTCGGGGTCGGCCCAGGGGTCGTCGAAGAGGATCCGCTGGAGGTAGGGAGCCACGCGCTCGGCGGGGGCGCCGCCCATGACCTGCGCGAACAGCGTGCTCACCTGGGGGAGATCAGAGCGCTCCAGCGCGCGGATACCGGCCACCCGCGGCACCTTACGTCGCTCCGGGTGTCGCTCCCCCGCCACCGTCACGGCCCGGGCGGTTCACCCGGTCGTGTCCGCCGGACGGGACCCAGGTCCCTCGTCCGGGGAGGCGTTGATCGCGGAGCCTGGTGACCCCCCGGTCGCCCCGTCCGGCGCGGTGGTCGCGCCGGCCCCCGGGCGCCCCGTGTCCGGCCGGGCCACGGCCCGGCGGGAAGGACGACCCGTGCCCCGGTCCCTGACGACCGCCCTGGCCGTGATCGCCTGCGCCACCGCGCTGGCGGCCGGCCTCGCCTCCTGCTCCCCGAGCCCCGCCGCTCCTCCGGCCGCTCCCCCTGCCACTCCTCCGGCCACTGCGGCGCTGCCGCCCGACGTCGTCGCCCGGATCGACCAGCTGGCCGGGAGCGCCCTGACCGGCGGCATCACCGGGGCCGTCGTCAGCGTGTCCGACCCCGCCCGCGGCACGCTGCTCAAGGCCTACGGGACGGCCGACACCGCCGGCACCCCGATGACGGCCGACATGCACTACCGCATCGCGAGCGTGACCAAGACCTTCACCGCGCAGGCGGTGCTGGAGCTCGTCGGCGAGGGTCGGCTGTCGCTCGACGCGCCGCTGGCGCAGTTCGTGCCCGACGTGCCGAACGCCCCGGCCATCACGGTCCGCGACCTGCTCGCCATGCGGGGCGGCGTCTACGACTTCACCGACGACCCGGGCTTCGACGCCCGCTACGCCGCCGACCCGACGCTGCCGGGCTGGTCGGTCGCCGACGTCCTCGCGATCATCCGCGCGAACCCCGACAAGGCCAAGCCGCCGAACACCGCGACCGTCTACTCGAACTCCGAGTACGTCCTGCTCGGCCAGGTCATCGAGAAGGTCACCGGGCGACCGGCCGCCGCCGTGCTGGACGAGACGGCCGCGGGCCTGGGCCTCACGTCGACCACCTGGCCCGCCGGCAACGAGCTCCCGGCCCCCTTCTCGCGGGGCTACATCTCCACCGGCGACGGCCAGACCCCGCCGCCCTACCGCGACGGCACGCTCTCGAACCCGCTCGTGCCCGACACCGCGGGGGCGCTGGTCTCCACCGTCGCCGACATGACGCGCTACGCGCCGCTGCTCGCCACCGGCGCGGGACTCGCCCCGGCGGTCGCGGCCCAGCGGCAGACCTGGGGCCCGCTGACGACGTCGGGGCCGCGGCTGCAGTACGGGCTCGGCATCACCCAGCTCGGCGACTGGGTGGGCCACGACGGCTCGATCGTCGGCTACAGCGACATGGTCTTCTACCTGCCCGCCCAGCGGGCCACCGTCGTCGTGATGGTGAACGCCGCCGACGGGGCCGCGGTGCCGTCCCAGGCCCTGTGGGGCGAGATCGTCAAGGTGCTCTACCCGGGGTCGCTGCCCAGCTGGTGACCCCGGACGACGAGAAGGGGGCGGAGCCAGTGGCCCCGCCCCCTCACGTCGTCCTCAGCCTGGCGTCAGGCCGGACGTCCCCCGTCGGGGACGTGCTCGGTCTCCGCCTTGCCCGCGTACTCCGGGCCGGCCTGGTGCCGGGTGGCCGGGTCGGAGGCCGAGGCACCGTGGATCGCGCGCCACACGGCCTCCGGGGTCAGCGGCATGTCGATGTGCCGGACCCCGAGGTGGGACAGCGCGTCGATCACCGCGTTGTGCACCGCCGGGGTGGACCCGATGGTGCCCGACTCGCCGATGCCCTTGGCCCCGATGGGGTTGAGGTGGGTCGGCGTCTCGGTGTTGGAGACCTCGTAGGAGCAGAGGTCGGCCGCCGTCGGGATCGTGTACGAGGCGAGGTTGCCCGAGGTCGGGTTGCCGTCCTCGTCGAAGGTGACCCGCTCGTAGAGCGCCTGCGAGATGCCCTGCGCGATGCCGCCGTGCTGCTGGCCCGCGACGAGCATCGGGTTGAGGATGCGCCCGCAGTCGTCGACCGCGACGTGGCGGCGCGGGGTGACCATGCCGGTGTCAAGGTCGACGTCGACGACCGAGATGTGCGAGCCGAACGGGAAGCTGGACTGGCCCTGCTTGAAGTCCAGGTCCTCGCGCAGCGGCTCGCCCTTGCCGCCCTCGAGGCCGGTGCCGTCCTCGGAGGCCTGGGCGATCTGCTGCCAGGTCACCGCGGAGCCGCCGACGCCGCGGACACCGAAGCCGTCGTCGGAGTGGTCGATGTCCTCGACCGAGGCCTCGAGCAGGTGCGCCGCGATCTCGCGGGCGCGGGCGACGAGCTCCACCGACGCGTTGTGGATCGCCGAGCCGCCGGTCTGCAGCGACCGGGACCCCAGCGTGCCGGCGCCGGAGCGCACGACCGCGGTGTCGGAGTGGACGACCTTGATCTTCTCCATCGGCACGCCGAGCACGGACGACGCGAGCTGCGCGAACGCGGTCTCGTGGCCCTGCCCGTGGGCGGACGTCCCGGCCATCACCGTGAAGGTGCCGTCGGGGTGCGCCTGCGCCATGCCGTACTCGCCGTCGAGCCCGAGCGGCGCGGTGACCTCGACGTAGGAGCCGACGCCGATGCCCATGGCGACGCGGTCGCCCGCGTCGCGGCGGCGCTTCTGCTCGGCCAGCAGCTGGTCGTACCCGGAGGCGGCGATGACCGCGTCGAGGGACTTCTCGTGGTCGGCGTTGTCGTACTGCGCGCCGGTCAGCGAGGTCATCGGGAACTGCTCGGGCTGCAGGTAGTTCATGCGGCGCATCTCGAGCGGGTCGACCCCGATCTCGTCCGCGGCCATGTCGATGATGCGCTCGAGCAGCTGGGTGGCCTCCGGGCGTCCGGCGCCGCGGTAGGCGCCGACCGTGGTGGTGTTGGTGACCACCGTCTTCCAGGAGAACTCGATCGCGGGGATGTCGTAGACGCCCTGCGCGAGCAGCTGGGTGAGGCTCGGCAGGATCGTGCCGACGGCCGGGTAGGCGCCGCCGTCGCCGATCACCGACGCGCGCAGCCCGACGATCTTGCCGTCGCGCTTCACGCCCAGCTCGACCCACTGGACCTGGGCGCGCCCGTGGACCATCGAGAGCATGTTCTCGGAGCGGGTCTCGTTCCAGCGGACCGGCCGGCCGAGCACCATCGCGGCCTTCGCGGCGATCGTGTACTCGGGGTAGGCGGTCGCCTTGGGGCCGAAGCCGCCGCCGACGCGCGGCGCGATGACCCGCACCTGGTCGGCCTCGAGCCCGAGGTCGCCGGCGATCGCGTCGCGGGCGCCGTGCGGGGTCTGGGTCGACAGGTAGAGGGTGATGCCGCCGTTGGGCTCGCCCGGCTGCACGACGCAGGCGTTCGGCTCCATCGGGACGCCGGCCAGGCGCTGGTTGAGGAACTTGCCCTCGACCACCACGTCGGCCTCGTCGAAGATGCCCTCGACCTCACCGGTGCCGGCGCCCGCGACGAGGTTCGACTCGGTGCCCTCGAAGAGCACCGGCGCGTCCGAGGCGTAGGCCGCCTCGATGTCGGTGACCGACGGCAGCGGCTCGATGTCGGGGAAGACGGTCTCGGCGGCGTCGAGCGCCTCGCCAGCGGTCTCGCCGATGACGACGGCGACGATGTCGCCGACGAAGCGGACCTTGCCCTTGGCGAGGTGCGGGCGGGACATGGCGTCGGGGACGACGCCGGGAAGGCCGGGACGGTCGGCGACGTCGAGGTCGGCGGCGGTCCACACCGCGACGACGCCCGGCATGGCCTTGGCCTCGTCGACCTCGATGCTGCCCAGCGTGCCGTGCGCCATGGGCGACCGGACGAACACTGCGTGCAGCGAGCCCTCGATCGGCAGGTCGCCCGTGTAGGCACCGGCGCCCGTGATGAGTTCGGCGTCCTCGGTGCGCTTCACCGCATGGCCCAGGATCGAGCCGCCGGTATGGGTCGTGACGGTCACGCGTGCTCCTTCGCGCTCGTGTGTTCGCGCTCTCGCGAGCGACCATAACCCGAACCGTGTGAGGGCGCGCACAAGAGAAAAGGTGCCCTCAGCTGCGGGTCGACACCGACGTCGAACCCGCATCCACGGGGTGCAGGAGCAGCGGGACGAGGCGCTCGGCGCTCGTCGTCGACCCGTGCTGGCCGGGCAGCCGCGCGAGGACCGGTTCGGACTCCGTGCGCACCACGGCGGCCGTCCCGGTGGTTGCGACGACGAGGTCGGGCACGCGGGCGAGGACGGCCTCCTCGACGGGGCCGAACCAGCTCTCGTCGAGGGCCTGCTCCTTCCCGACGACGACCGCGTCGGGACCCAGCGTCGCGGTCCAGGCCGCCCGGACGTCGGCGGTGGTGCCGGGCCGGGTGTAGAGGAGCCGGGCGCGGGGGTCGCCGCCGACGAGCGGGTCGCCCTCGCGCAGCGCCGGGTCGGTGTCGGCGTCGTACCGGCGGTCGACGGCGACCATCCCGTGGTCGCCCGTGACCGCGAGGAGCGTCCCGGCCGGGAGGTCCTCGGCGAGCATCGCGACGAAGTGGTCGACCATCCGCAGCTGGGCGCGCCACGCGAGCGAGCCGGGGCCGTGCAGGTGGCCGAGCTGGTCGAGGTCGGCGTGGTAGCCGTAGACGAGGCCGGGCGGGGACTCCAGGATCTGGGCGGCCAGGTCGCCGAAGGACCCCACGCCCCGGTAGGTCGCCCCGCGCAGGGCGGACCGGGTGAGCCCCGACTCCCGGTAGGCGCGGTCGGAGACGACCGTGCACGCGACGTCGGTGCGCTCGAAGACGGTGGGGCGCGGCTGGACGCGCTCGGGGGCGAGGCGTTCGCGGAGGTCGGTCGTGCCCTCGGTCCAGGTGAGGGCGTCGAGCAGGGTGTCCTCGACCCGGAAGCGGACGCCGAGGGTCCCGTGGGCGCCCGGCGGCAGACCGACGCCGAGGCTCGTCACGCTGATCGGGGTGCTCGTCGGGAACCCGACGGTGAGCGGGCCCGCGTCGGCCAGGGCGCTCAGGAACGGGGCATCGGCGGCGTGCGCGTCGAGCAGCTCCCGGCCGAGCCCGTCGACGAGCAGGAGTACCGCGTGCCGCGCCGGCGGGAGAGCGAGGTCCCCGGACGCCGGGTCGAGGGGGTGGCCCAGGGAGGCGAGCAGGGCCGGGAGCACGGCGTCGAGTCCGGTCATGGTCGTCAGCCTGCCCGTTCGACCTGCGGTCCCGTGCGTGCGTTCCCGTGCTCAGGCACGGAAACGCACACACACCCAGAGACGACGACCGCCCGGGACGTCGCGACGGACGTCCCGGGCGGTCGGGAGTGCAGGTCCCCTACAGCGAGAGCAGGCGGTCGAAGAACTCGCGATAGCGGCGCAGCGCCTGGCGCAGCTCCTCGGTCCCCGGCTCGTTGTTGCCGCTCCACTCGGCCTCGAGCTCGGAGCGCTGGTCGCGGAACACCCGGCTGACCTCGTCGAGCACCTCGCCGACGAGCTGGTCGGCCTCGGTCACCGCGCGGCGCGGCTCGTCGACGAAGCTCGCCTGCACCTCGGTCCAGCGTCCGCGGAGGCGGTCCGAGGCGGTGGGGTCGAGGACGCTGACCGAGTCCTCGCGGCCGTCGTGGTCGTGCTGCCCGGGCTGGTCACCGTGCTGCCGGGTGTAGCGGCCGGCCTCCTGGCCGCCGCCGGGTTGCCCGCCACCGGGCTGACCCGGCTGGCCGCCCTGCATCGGCTGGCCCTGGCCCGGGTGCCCCTGCATCGGCTGGCCCGGCTGCCCCTGACCCGGCTGGCCCGGCATTGGCTGCCCCTGGGGCGGCTGCCCCTGCATGGGCTGGCCCTGACCCGGCTGGCCCTGGCCGGGCTGGCCCGGCATCGGCTGACCCTGGCCCGGCTGGCCGCCCTGCATCGGCTGCCCCTGCGGGGGCTGGCCCTGCCCGAAGCCTCCGCCGTCAGGTCCCTGCCCGGTGCGCGGGTCGACCGAGCGGCCGTCCCCGCCGCGGCCGTCGGCGGCGTGGCTGCCGTCGGGGTGGCCCTGCGGACCGCGCTCGTCCCCCTGGCGATCGTCCGAGTAGCGGCCGTCGGCCCTGGTGTCGCCCGAACCCGTGCTCATCGTCGGCTCCCGTCGTGGTCGCGTGTCTGGTCATCCGGGTGGCCGCCCGCGTCGCCGCGGTCGTCCCGCCCGTTCCCGCGGTGTCGGCCCGGCCCGTCGGGGCCCTGGCCGGTCCGGTCGTCGCGGAGCCCGTCGCCGCGGTCGTCCCGGCCGCGGCCCCCGCGGTCGTCGTGTCCCCCGCGGCCGTCGCCGCGCTCGTCGAGCAGGGCGTCGACGAGGCTGCGGTAGGAGGTCACCGCACCGCGCAGGTCCTCGGTGCCGGCACTGCCGTTGCGGTGGGCGTCGCGGATGCGGCGGGCCTCGCGGTAGTTCTCGACCACCTGCGGGTGCTCGACCGACACGTCGGCCGCCCGCTGGTCGAAGTCGTCGACCGGGTAGCCGCGCTCGCGCATGATCGTCGTGACGAGCGAGTCGGCCTTGTCGACCGCGCCGCCGGGGTCGTCGACGAACTCCGCCTGGATCATCTTCCAGTCGCCCTGGAAGCGGTCGCGGGTCTGCGGGTCGAGCGGCCGGAGGTCGAGCTGGTCGTGGCGCTTGCGGCGCCCTGCCAGCTCCTTCTCCGCCTCGGCCTTGCTGCCGGTGCTCTCGACGGCCCGGTCGTACTCGGGGCCGAACTCCTGCCGCAGCTGGTCGGACCGTCGTTTGCGGGAGATGGCGACGGCGGCGCCGGCCAGAGCGGCCAGGACGACCACCACCACGATGACGATGATGACGGTGGTCATGGCGAGCCCTCCGTCGGGCTGGGGTTCATGACGATCATCGTCGTCGGGCGCCCGGACGGGATCAATCGGCCGTCAAGCCGCTGGTGCTGTAGGTCACACGGCCGTCAACCGAATGCCCTAAACCTCGACTCGCCGTCCCACGCGACTCCTCACCCGGTCGTGGCGCGGGCTCCACGCTGCAACAGCGCCCCGACCTCGGTCAACCACTCCTCCCGATGGGCGGTCTCGTCGTGGATGACGTGCCCGGCGCGGGGGAAGCGGCGCAGCGTGACGTCGGGGTGCGTGCCCACCAGCGCGGCCGCGGCGCTCGCGGGGAGGACCGACCCGCTGTCCTCGCCGGCGGCCAGCACCCGGACCGGGACCGTGACCGGCGTGGTGAGGTCGAGCGCGGCGAGCGCGGTCCCCTCCGCGACGGCACCGAGCGCCTCCGGGTCGACGTCGAGCAGTCCGCGCGCCCGGGCGTCGAGCACGTCCGGGCCCTGCACCTCGGCCGCGGGGCGCCCCCCGAGGACCGGCATCGCCCCCAGCGCGGTGGCCACCGCGGCGGGGTCGGCACCCCGGGTCTGCCAGCGCGTCACCTGGTGGCGCAGCGCCCGGAAGATCGGCGCCAGCGTGGCCACGTCGGCGGTCCGCAGCGGCGGGTCCTCGAGCAGCGCGGCCCGAATCAGGTCGGGGCGGCGCTGGGCGAGGGTCCACGCGACGGCCCCGCCCAGCGAGTTCCCGACCACGAGCGCGGGCCCGACCTCGTCGAGGAGCGCCTCGACGTCGGAGACGTAGCCCGCCAGGTCGTAGCCGTCGGCGACCCGGGGCGAGTCGCCGTGACCCCGGAGGTCCGCGCGCAGCACGCGCGCCCGGTCCCCGAGGGCCTCCGCGGCGAACCCGAAGGTCCGGAGACTGTTCCCGACGCCGTGCAGGAACAGCAGCGTCGGCGCGTCCCCCCGACCCGACTCGACGACGTTCAGCGCGACCATGACCATCAGTTTCCACGGGCGCCGCCACACGCGTGACTCGAACGGCGCAACATCATGGCGTCACGATCGCGTGACCTGGATCCCCGTGGTCACTTCGAGTAGAACTCATCCCGGGGCGCACGGTTCCCGGCCAGTACGGAACCGTCGAAGTGCACGACATGGGGGAACGGCACTGATGACGTTCAGTGACACTGCCGCGCCGGTCGACGCCAAGGGCGACGACGCCGCGGCCCCGTCGTCTTCCGGGTCCCGAGAGCAGCGCGCTTCCCCCGACGACCTCCTCCTCGGCGAGCTCGAGGGCATCCGGGCGCACTTGGCCACGTTGGTGGCGGAGACAAAGCGATCTGCGGACCACGCCCGGGCGCGCGAGCAGGTGATCGTCCGCCAGGGCGACGAGCTGGACGCGCTGCGGGCGGAGCGTCGTGGAAGCCACCTCCGCCCGCTCGTCGTCGGACTGCAGAAGCTGCGGGCCGAACTGCTCGCGTCCGCCCGGGACCCGGCGCCCGGGGCCCAGCTGCGCGGGCTCTTCGAGTACTACGCCGACTCGGTCGAGGCGATCCTCGAGAGGTGCGGGGTCGCTGCCCTCCCAGTGTCGCCCGGCGACGAGTTCGACCCCGCCCGCCATGTGCTCGTGCGCACCCGCGCCTGCACGGAGCACGAACACCGCACCGTGCTCGAGGTACTGGCGGAGGGCTGGACCGAGCGGGAGGCGGGTCGCGTCCTCGCTCCGGCCAAGGTCGTCGTGGGACGACGCGGGACCGCGGAGAACCGGACCGACGACGAGACCACGACCCAGGAGCACACGGATGTCTGACGCGGTGAGAACGGTCTTCGGGATCGACCTCGGGACCACCTACTCGGTCGTGGCGCGGGTCGACGAGACCGGGAGACCGGCCATCGTGCGCAACGGCGAGGGCGAGGAGATCACGCCGTCGGTGGTGCACCTGGAGTCCGCCACCAACGTGGTCGTCGGAAACCAGGCCAAGCAACTGGCGAAGATCGAGCCCGACCAGGTCGTCTCGCTCGTCAAACGACAGATGGGGACGGACACCGTCTACGCGTTCCACGGCACCGAGCACTCGCCGGAGTCGCTCTCGGCGCTGATCCTCAAGCAGCTCGCGGGCGGCGCGGAGAGCGACGACCCGGTCACCGACGTGGTGATCTCCGTGCCGGCCTACTTCGGGATGCGTGAGCGGGACGCGACCCGGAAGGCGGGCGAGATCGCCGGCCTGACGGTACTCGGGATCGTGCCCGAGCCCGTCGCCGCGGCCGTCCACTACGAGATGAGCCAGGACGCGAACGGGCGGACGATCCTCGTCTACGACCTCGGGGGCGGGACCTTCGACACCACCGTCATCAGTGTGGGGGACAACGAGATCGAGGTCATCTGCACCGACGGCGACAAGTACCTCGGCGGCGCGGACTGGGATGCGCGCCTCGCCGAGCACCTGCTGAACCGCTTCGTGGAGCAGGCAGGCCCGGACGAGGACGTGCACGCCAGCGACGAGGCCGTGCAAGAGGTGGCGCTGCGCGCCGAGGAGGTCAAGAAGGCGCTGTCGAAGTACGAGTCCCGAGCGGTGAGCCTGAAGCTCGCGGGTGTCGCGGCCCGGTTCGAGGTCACCCGGGCCGAGTTCGAGGCCATGACCGAGGATCTTCTCGAGACGACCGTCACCATCGTGCGCCGAACCCTCGGGACCCTGGGCACCAAGCGTCCGGGCGCGACGATCGACGAGGTCCTGCTCGTCGGTGGATCGACCAAGATGCCCGCGGTCGCAGCCCGGCTGGCCGAGGAGTTCGGCTGGACGCCCAAGCTCTTCGAGCCCGACCTCGCAGTCGCCAAGGGCGCGGCCATCTGGGCGCTCTCCCAGCTCGTCGTGCGGGAGGAGGAGAAGGCCCGGTCCGGCGCCGCGTCGACCTCGGAGGCCGAGTCGGACGCGGACGCCGCCCGGGCCAGGATCGCCGCCCGTACCGGCCTCCCTGAGGCGACCCTCGCGAGGCTGGCGCGCAAGCGCACCCGCAACGTGCTCTCGAAGGCGTTCGGCGTGCGGTTGATCGACGAGTCCTCCGGGGCACGACGCCCCTACGTCGAGCACCTCGCGTTCGCCAACGACGTCCTGCCCACGGGCGACCGGCCGTTGGAGGCCCAGACCATCGACGACGGCCAGACCGGGGTCCAGATCGAGCTCTACGAGCAGGCCGGCACGGTCCCGAGCGCGGACCTCGCCGACAACATCCCGATCAGTGGCGGCGCGGGCTCCATCGACGGCATCCCGGCCAGGCCGGCCGGCGCGCCGATCGACATCCTCCTGCGCATCGACGACGAGGGGCTGCTCTCGGTCCGCGCGACGCACCGGGAGTCCGGCAAGCGCCTGGAGATCGCCGTGACCATCGGGGCGCTCACGCCGGAGGAGGTCGACGAGGCGACACGCGTCGTCGACGCGATCGCGGTCAGCGGATGACCGCGTTCGACCAGCGGGCTTACGAGAACGAGGTCGTCCGGCCGCTCCGCAACCAGGTCGGGGATCTGCCGGACGACCTGCTCGCCCGCTACGCGGTCGATCCAGCCTCCTCCCGGGACGAGCTCGAACGGCGACTCCGCGAGGTGCGGGCCTACTGGAACAACAAGGCCCGGAGCGCGAGCACCGTCGGTCAGGTGTGCGCCGCCTTCCTGCGCGCCGATGAGAACCTCCGGGCCACGCACGGCGAGACGGCGATGCTCGACCCGGGCTGGTGGCGGAGGCAGCAGAGCGAGCGGGCGCGCGCCCGACCGGCGGCGATCGCGACGCTGTCGCGGGAACTCGCGTCCTACTACGGGCCCCTCGGCGCCCTCACCGTCGACCAGCTCGCGGGCGCCGCCAGGGCGCACCCCGACCTGACACCGAAGGAAACCGAACGGGCGGCGCCGCAGGCCGGACTGGAGGTCGTCGAGAACCGGGACCTCCCCGGGCCGGGCGACGCCGGGATCGCCCGTGACGTCCTCCGAGCCATCGGCGCGGAGACCGCGGCCGCCGGGGCGCGGTCCGTCCCCGAGGTGGTGCACCCCGGCGGCGGTGAGTTCCGGCTGCTCGACGGCTTCGCCCCGGGCCGACTCGACGAGGCGGCGGTCACGACCCGGCTGGACGCCCTGCACCGCGGCCGGGACGGCGCCGCGAGCGGCAAGGCCAGGCACGTGCTCGGCCGGCTGCGGAGCGCGGCGC
Source organism: Actinomycetospora atypica (assembly GCF_042653685.1). Classification (NCBI taxonomy): domain Bacteria; kingdom Bacillati; phylum Actinomycetota; class Actinomycetes; order Pseudonocardiales; family Pseudonocardiaceae; genus Actinomycetospora; species Actinomycetospora atypica. Next base: position 12,038 of record NZ_JBHSIV010000020.1, read on the forward strand.
GATCGGGGGTCGACCTGGAGGTCGTCGCCCTGGTCCACCTGCTCGAGGAGGCCCGGCGGGCCCGACGGAGCGGGGTGCCACCGACCGGGCTGGTCCGGGTCCTCACGCAGCGGGGCCTCGTGGAGGCCGAGGCCCGTCGTGTCGTGGTCCACCTGCTGGCCGAGGACACCGCGGCCGCGGACCCGCTCGACGAGCTACGCGACCTCCTGGCCGAGGGACGCCCGGTCGCCGCGGGCCGGCTGCTCGCGGGGCTCGGTCCGGCCGACGCCAATGCTGGGCGGGTCCTGCTGGAGCGGCACGCCGCCCAGGTAGAGACCCTGCACGACGCCGCCCGCGAGGCCGTGGCGGACGGGCGGCCGGACCTCGCCGAGGAGAAGCTGCGCGCCGCGGTCGACCTCGCCGGTGACCGCGACGACCTGACCGAGGAACTCGCCCGGCTGCCCGTCGCCCCGGTGCCGGACCTCGACGTGGCCGGGGACGGCGTCGCGGTCCGCGTGTCGTGGACCGCCGCTCCGGGGCACCGCGACGACACCGCCTACTGCGTGGTGCGCCGGGAGGACCGGTCCCCGGTGGACCATCGGGACGGGCTGGTGGTGGCCACGGTGGTCGGCTCGTGCACCGTCCGGGACCAGGAGCCGCCGGTCGGGCGCCCCGTCCGGTACGCGGTGTTCGCGGCCCGCACCGCCGCCGGTCCGTGGTCGACCCCCACGGTGGGGAGCATTCGTGTGGTCCCGCCGGTGGGCGATGTGGTGGTCCGCGGTGAGCAGGACGCCGTGACCGCCCGGTGGGCCACGCACGGGGACGTGGTGAAGGTGCTCGTCCGGCGGTCCCGGGCCGTTCCCGGCGCGGTGGCCGGAGACGTCGCGAGCGGGCGGCGGTCCTTCCGCGACACCGATGTGGTGGTGGGTGCGGACTACCGGTACGAGATCGTCGCCGTCTACCTCGGCCCGGACGAGCACGCGGAGCTCCGCTCCGAGCCCGTCGTCGTGCGCGGCGGGGCGCTCGCCGAGGCCGCCCCCGTCACGGAGCTCGAGGTGGCGACCGACCACGACGCCGTCGACCCCGGGCTGGTCGTCCGGTGGCGGAATCCGCCGGGCGCCGAGGTCGAGCTCCGGACCGGACGGACGGTGCCGCCGGGGACGCCCGGCGCGTTGCTCGACGACGCGGAGGTGGACGGCTGGGGCCGGGCCGTGGACGGGTCTCCACAGACCGAGGGCGACCGGGCGGTGCTGCGGTTGCCGGTGCCGAGCGGTCTCGTGCACATTGCGGCCTTCACCCGTCGGCCGGTCGGGCGGGTGGTCGGCGCTGCGTCGACGTTCGAGTTCGTGGCGCCGCCGCGGCGACTACGCGCGCAACGCCGGGGCGACCACGTCCTGCTGTCGTGGATCTGGCCGGACGACGTCCGGGTCGCCGAGGTGCGGTGGTCGGGCGGGCGCCGGCGGCTCACCTACTCGGAGTACAAGGACCGGGGTGTCCTGCTGCCCCCGACGGCCACTGGTGTGGTGGAGGTGCGGACCCTGGTCGACTCCGGCGCCGGGCACAGCGTCTCGGAGCCGGTCTCCGTGGCGCTCGAGGCCCGCGCCCCGTCGGTGTCCTACCACGTCCGCCGGACCGGGGGCTTCCTCTGCGGGCCGCGGGAGGCCGTGGTGACGGTGCCGTCCGGTCAGGGTCCGGGCTCGGTCGAGATCGTCCTCGTCGTCGCGGTGTCCCGGACGAGGCCGGAGACCGTGGACGACGGCCGGGAACTCGGCCGCGCGGTCCTCGACCTCTCGAGCCCGGCCTCGGGCGAGCTGCGGGTGCGCCTCCCGAAGCTGCGACGCCCGAACTGGCTGTGCTGCTTCTCCGCGACCGACGACGTCGTGCTCCGCCACCCGCACCCGTCTGAGCTGAAGGTGTCCTGATGCCCCGCGTGGCCTGTCCCTACTGCTACGAGCGGATCGACGACGACCGGCTCGCCTTCCGCTGCCTCGGCCACGGCGCCCCGGGCGGCGACGCGACCACGTGCCGGCCGGCGCTGGACCCGACGCGCCAGAAGCTCACGGGCTATGCCGGTCCGTCGAACCCCGTGTTCCGGGCACCGGGCGTGCTGCGGTCCCCCAGGCGCGCGAAGTGCTCGAGCTGCGGGGGCGGGACGGGAGCCCGGGCCTGTCCGGAGTGCCACACGCCGCTACCGACGACCTTCGTGGGAAGCAGCAGCCCGCTGATCGGCCTCGTGGGCGGCAAGGGCGCCGGCAAGACGGTCTACCTCACGGTGCTGGACCACGAGCTGCGGGCCAATGTGAGGAAGCCGTTCGACGCCGATGTACGCCCCGTCGGGGACGAGCACGGCGGGGACTCGACCACGGCGGGTCTCCTCGCTAGTGCCCAGCGGGCGCTGTTCGACGACGGGGAGCTGCTCGAGCAGACCGCCAAGGCCGTCGACGGCCGCAAGGAGCCCGTCGTCCTGCAGTGGCGACAGCCGTACCGCTCCATCGGCCGCGAGCGCCATCGCACCACCCTCCTGTCGTTCTACGACACCGCCGGGGAGGACCTGACCGACCGCGCGTCGGTGGAGTCCCAGCGCTACCTCGGGGCCGCCGACGGTCTGATCGTCCTGCTCGACCCGTGGCAGCTCGCGGCCGCCCGCGACCAGCTCGACGTCCCGGATGCCGCGGTCGCCGGCGCGGAGGCCCCGCTCGCGGTCCTCACCCAGCTCACCGAGGCTCTGCGCGCGGCCCACGGGGTCCGGCCGACGAAGCGGATCCGGCGACCGGTGGCGGTGGTGTTCGCCAAGCTCGACGCGCTCTTCGACACGCTGGAGCCCTCCGACGCGGTCTTCGCCCGTCCGCGGAAGGAGGGGGGGTACGACGACGCTGACGGCCAGGCGGTCCACGAGTCCATCGCCTCGTTGCTCCGGCGACTCGGGGCGGACGAGATCGACAGCCAGCTGCGGGCCAACTACGCCGACTTCCGCTACTTCGGGGTCTCGGCGCTCGGCAGCCCACCGGACTACAAGAGCAAGGAGGTCGACCCCGGCGGTGTCCGGCCCTTCCGGGTGGAGGACCCGCTGCTCTGGCTGCTCTGGCGCAAGAACGTGATCGAGCGCCTGCGATGACGGACACGATGTCGCCCTTCGGAGCGCTCTACTACACGGACTGCCTCCCCGGCCAGGGACTCGGTGGCGGCGCGGGGTTCCAGTTCCAGGCGCGCTCCGAGCACCTGGACGACGACGTGGAGCGCGCGGTGACCCGCGCTGGTCTGTACGAGGTCCCGCCACGCTGGATGCGGGAACGGCGGCCGGTCGATTCCTACCCCCTATCCCTGGCCCACCTCGCCCTGGACGACGGGGGCGGCTGGATGACCGCGGCAGGGCGCTACCTCGGGCAGGAGGCGAACGGCCACCGGGACGGCAACCAGTTCACCCACGCGGTCGTCACGCGGGACGTCAGGTCCTACGCCCTGGTCCGGCCCGCACAGTTCTGGGCGGCACCCTGGTGGTCCGACACCCCCGCTCCGACCACGACGTGTCCGCCCGTGCCCGCGAACCCGACCCCCGGGCCGTGGACCACCGAGGCGGTGCGCGACCACGTCCGCCGGTCCCCAGGTCGGCTCACCGCGCTGGTCTCGGCGCTGGGCGCTCTCCGCGGACCGTCCCGACGTCGGGTGCTGCTGGTGACCGACGACGCCTCCGAGGCCGCCTGCTGGATCGCGGCGGGGACCCTGCTGCTCGACCGGCGCCGCGCCCTCGCCGTCGGCTTCAAGATCTTCGTCCTCGACCCGGACCGCAGCCCGCACGACGTCCTCGCCGTTCATCCCGACTGGTCAGCACCCTTCGAGCGCAACGGTGGCTATCTCGTCCTCGACCTCCGCTCCTCCGAGGTGCCGGACGTCGAGACGAGCGACGACGCCCGCTTCTGGGTGCCGCGCTTTCTCGCGGGCGACCCGCTGGACGTCGTGGACGCCGTCGAGCTCGCAGGCCAGCTCGCGCGGGAGATCGATGCCGCGGGCTCCCTCCCGGGAGCGGTGGAGCGTGGGCTCGCGAGCCTCGCGGTCGGCGTCGACGACGACCTCCCCCCGGCCGAGCTCCGGGCGGTCGCGGAACGGCTCGAACTGGCACGGGGCAGCGCGCTGGACCTCCTCGGCGCCCCCGCGCTCGGCGCCCTCGCCCAGCGGTCCGGCGACGCCGAGGCGCTGCGTTGCCTCGACACCGCGGTCACCCGCCGCGCCGGGCTGTCCCAGGCGGAGGAGCTCGGCTGGGCCGACGTGGCCGCGGACGTCCGTCGGCGTCTGTTCTTGCTCGAGGTCGACGCCGCCGGGCGCGGGGTCCCCGCCGAGCGACTGCCGCTGCTGCCGACGGGTCACGACGGGACCGAACGGTCCCGCCTGGAGCGGCTCCCCGCCCCCGAGGCGCTCGCCCTGGCCGATCGGCACGGCGTCGACCCGTCGGACGAGACGGTCGAGCGGTTCGTCGTCGGCTGGGCCGACCACCCGCGGGACGACGCCCGCGCCCGGGAGTGGCGCAGCCGGCCCCGGGTCCTCGATGCCCTCTACCGCGAACTCGACCGACGGCTGCGGGTCGACGACCGGGCCGCGCGGACGGCCACGGACGTCGCCGAGTTCTGGTGGTCCCGGCCGGAGGAGCTCTGGCGGTCGATCCCCGTCCTCGGAGCCGTGTCGGAACCCCCGGGCGTGAGTCGGCTCGATCTCGCGGTCGCCCGCGCTGCGTTCCGGGCCGGCGGCGAGGCGCGCGGGACCGCCCTCGCCCGGATCGCCGGCGAGGCGGGGGCGTCACGCCCCGACGTCGACCCGTGGACACTGACCTGGGATCTCGTCCTCGGCCGCGGGCAGGTCGGCAGCCGGGAGGTCCGCCGGTTCCTCCAGGTCGTCCCCCCCGACGCCCGATCCGAGGCGCTGGCAACGGTCGCCTACGCCTCGCTGCTCGTCGCGCCCGGATTCGACGACGACGCCCGGACTGCGCTCGCCCTCCTCGAATCGGCGGGCTGGCCGCCGCAGCACTTCGGGCACGCCTATCCGCCCGACGATCCCGAGATCGCCGTGGTCGTCGACGCCCTGCGGGCCGGGACCCGGCTCGACCGGGCCGAGGATCTCGGTCACCACCTGGCGCGGGCGCGGCGCGGACCGACCGCCACCGACCAGCGCCGCCTGTGGCAGGCCCTCGTCGCGGGCAGCCCTGCCCTCGGCGGCCGGGTGCTCCGGGCCTGCGGACCGAACGTTGTGCGCGAGCGGACCGTCGTCCCGCTGCTCCTGCAACGCGCGCGGGCCGAGGGCACGCGGGTCGGCGATCCCGGGGCGGTCGCCGTCCTCTTCACGCTCGCCGTCCTCGACCGGCGCGGGCGGTCGGAGTACGGGGACGCGCTGCTGACCGACCTGGCGGGACCGGTCCGCGGCCTCGGCGACGTCGGGCTCCGTGCGGTGCACCGCAGGCTGCTGGACGACCCGGAACGCCCCGCCGACGACGCCGTACCCGAGCGCTGGCGGCAGTGGGCAGGGTCCCTCGCGGCGCCGTCCCGGGCCACGACGCCCCGCGCCGCCGCACCGGACGGGAGCCGACCACCTCCGGCGGACCACCCGGAGAAGCGCCCCCGCAAGCCGTTCCTGCCCTGGAGGAGGAGCTGACGATGAACGGGCTGGTGACGTTCCTCGCCATCGTCGGCGCGTTGGTCTGGGGCACGTTGGTGTGGCTCTTCTACACGGGGCTGGTGATCCCCCTCGCCGGGTGGGGTGTGCTCCTCGGCCTGCTCGTCGGGGCGCTGGTGGGCGGAGCAGTGGCGCTCACGACCCCGTTCCGGCAGGACCATCGTCTGATCTCCGCCCGCGACACACAGGACGAGGCACACTTCCGGCGACTGCGGTTCGGCCACCAGCGGGACCACGTCTGGCCGCACTACCTGGCTCGCCAAGCGACGATCGACCTGGAGGCGATGGCGGGAGCGACGACCGGGACGGCGTTCGCGCCGTGGGCCTGGCTCGGGGAGCACCTCGGCGATCTGGCCGAGGAGGTGCCGCCGTGGATCGGGCTCGCCGTCCTCCCCTTCGCCGCGCCCTTCGCCGCGGTGCTCGGGCTCTGGTCCGTCGGTGTGATGGTCGGCCTCGTGATCGTGTGGGCGGTCAGCGTGCCCGTGCTGCTCGGGGCACTGGCGGTGTGGGGCGGGTTCGGGTGGGGTCTCCGCAGGTTCGACGAGCTGAGGCGTCGGCGTCGGCGTGCCCGCGCCTCGTGCCCGATCTGCTTCCACCGCACGAACCGCCCGAGCTACGCCTGCCGCGGCGAACGGTGCGACGTGATCCACCGGGACGTCCGGCCGAGCCGCCTCGGGGTGCTCTCCCACCGTTGCCGGTGCGGCACTCCCATGCCCACGACCGTCTCCCGCGCGGGGCTCGACCACGTTCCACAGTGTCCGTACTGCGACCATCCGCTCGAGGCCGGGTCGGGGGTGCTCACCGACGTGAGCATCCCGGTCCTCGGGCCCGCCTCGGCCGGGAAGACGAGCCTGATCTACGCCGGACTGGCTGCGCTTCAGGCGGTCGTCCGCCGGGCGGGCGGCATCCTCGAGCCGGGCTCCGGTGCGAGTGAGCGTTCGTTCGAGGAGGGGGTGACGGCGGTTCGCACGGGTCACGTCGCGAAGACCGAAGCCGGCCTGCCCACCGGACTGGTGGCCCGACTGAGAGTCGGGAGGTCGGCCGCGCTGCTCCACACCTTTGACGCTGCCGGCGAACGGTTCGCCGACCACCGGCTCAACCGCGAGCTGGGCTTCCTCGACAGCGCGGAACAGATGATCGCGGTCGTCGACCCCTTCTCGATCCGTCGGGTCGCCGATCAGGTCCCGCGCGAGATGCTGGACGACGACCACGCCGCCCCCGCGCGATCCGAGCCGGTGGAGGCGTACCGGACGACCGTGCAGCGCCTCGTCATCGACGGCGTCGACCTGCGGCGGGTGGCGCTCGCCGTCGTGGTGGTCAAGGCGGACCTCCTCGTGGAGCTCCCGGTCTCAGGCCGACTCGGGTGGTCGACGAGCCCGGACTCCGCGATGGTGCGTGATTGGCTGGAGCGGCAGGGCCAGGACGATCTGGTCCGGGAGGCCGACCGGGACTTCGCGGAGGTGAGGTACTTCTTCGTCTCCTCCGTCACCGGCGTCGACCCGGACCACGCGCACTCGGCGGCCGCTCCCCTGCTCTGGCTCGGGCGCCGGGCGGGGATCCCGTTGCCCGACTCCACGAAGGCACCGGCATGACCGGCCCGCCGCGACACATCTCGCTCTTCCGCTGGGCCCTCGTGGTCGCGGTCCTCGTCGCTCTCGTCGTCACCGCGGCCGTGCTGCCGTGGAACGAGGTCCTGACGACGCTGGACCCGTGGGTCGACGGGCTGCGCCGGGACGAGTCGTCCTGACGGCAGGGCCGCAGCCGGCGGGGCCCGGGCGGCTCAAGCCTGCTCCGCCCGCAGGATCGCCGCCGCCCCCGCCATCGCGGCCATCTTCCCCTCCGCGGCCTCCCGCGGCAGGTACTTCATGCCGCAGTCGGTGGCGATGACGAGCTGCTCGGGCGGCATCCGGTCGTAGGCCCGGCGGACCCGGTCGGCCACCGTCTCCGCCGACTCCACCGCGGGGTCGGACAGGTCGATCACGCCCAGGATGATCGTCTTGTCGGTGAGGTCGGAGAGCACCCCGAGGTCGAGGCCCGACTGCGCGGTCTCGATCGAGATCTGGTCGACCGGGCTGCCGGCGAGCTCGGGCAGGAACGAGTAGCCCTCGGGCCGGGCGTGGATGATCGCGGCGTAGCCGAAGCAGATGTGGACCGCGGTGGTGCCGGTGACGCCGTCGAGCGCGGCGTTCAGCGCCGCCAGCCCGTACTCCCGCGCCGGCTCGGGCCGGGCCTGCATGTAGGGCTCGTCGATCTGCACCACGTCGGCGCCGGCGTCGAACAGGTCCCGGATCTCGGCGTTCACCGCCGCCGCATAGGCCATGGCGGCGGCCTCGTCGTCGGGATAGTGGTCGTTCTGCGCCTGCTGGGACATCGTGAACGGACCGGGCACCGTGATCTTGATGGTGCGGTCGGTGTTCGCGCGCAGGAACTCGACGTCGCGGCGCTGGATCGGCCCGGTCCGCCGGATCTCCCCCGCGATCCGCGGCACCGGGTTCGGGTGGCCGCTGCGGTCGAGCGCGGTGCCCGGGTTGTCGACGTCGACGCCCTCGAGCGCGGTCGCGAAGTGGTTCGAGTAGCTCTCCCGGCGCATCTCGCCGTCGGTGAGGACGTCGAGCCCCGCCCGCTCCTGCGCCCGGATCGCGAGCAGCGTCGCGTCGTCCTGGGCCTGCTCGAGGAACTCCGGGTCGACCCGCCACAGCTCCTTCGCCCGCACCCGCGGGGGGAACCGGCCGGCGAGCTTGGCGCGGTCGATCAACCAGTCGGGCTGGGCGTAGCTCCCGACGAGACTCGTGGGCAGCAGCATCGGTGTCCTCACGTCGAGATGTCGGGGTACGGCATCGTCACGCCGTCGAGCGCCCGGGCGTAGGCCAGCTGGTACTCCATCGGCCCGTGGTCGCGCTCGAACATGGCGATGAACAGCGTCAGCGTGAGGAACGGGTGCGCCCCCATCGCGAACAGGGTGACGTGGTCGTGGGTCGCCAGTGCCGTCCGCTCCTCGGCACTGAGGGCCAGCCACGTCGAGTCCTCGCCGGGATGGCAATTGAGGAGCTTGTTCGCGTACTCCCGCTCCCACCGCTCGACGCACGCCTGCGGATCCGTCCGGTACTGCTCGACGAGCTCGGGATCGCGGTCGACGGTGAACAGGAACTTGTTCAGCAGGTACTTGCTCACAGGTTCTCCACTCCCTGCGGGTACCAGGTGAAGTAGGCCTCCATGGTGTGGAAGAGGTCGAGGGAGTCGACGTGGTCGGCCTTCATCCCCTCCCCCGCGACGCCCATCATCAGCATGAAGTCCATGAACCCGTGGGTGGCGTTGCCCGGCAGGTGCAGGCTGTCGAGCGTCACCTCCGACAGGCAGCCCTCGATGTCGCCGCTCGCGATCCAGTCCACCGCGCGCCGGTCGAACTCGGGGTCGGGCCCGGTGGGCCCGAACTGACGCGGCCCGCCCAGCTCCAGCGACAGGTGCCCGGTGCCGATCACCGCGACCCGCTGGTCCGACGGCCACGACTCCACCAGCTCGCGGATCGTCCGCCCGAGCTGCACGAAGCGCTTCGGCTGCGGCAGCGGCGGCGCGAAGATGTTCGTGTAGATCGGGACGATCGGCAGGTCGGCCTCGGGCCGCAGCGTGATGATCGGGCACGTGATCGAGTGGTCGATCCGCAGTTCGTTGGAGAACGCGAGGTCGAAGCCGGCGTCGAGGCCCTCGCGCAGGATGTAGGAGGAGAGTTCCTCCTGCCCCTGCAGGCGCATCTTCGGCAGGCCGAACTCGCGTTCCTCGTTGTACCAGTTGGCGTCGTAGACCGGCGCCTTCCCGACGAGGAACTGGGGCATGTTGTCGAGCCACAGCTGGTGGAAGTGGTCGGAGCCGACCATCACCAGAACGTCGGGGCGGGCGCGTGTCAGCGTCTCCCGGAACGCCTCGATCTTGCGCACCCACTCGTCCGCGAACGGCGGCCGGTCCTCGCCCACCGAGGTCGAGGCCCGGTAGTAGAAGGGGTGGTGGGTGGAGGCGATCACCGCGACGAGCTCAGCCACGGGCATCTCCGTTCAGGGGTGGCGGAACGTAGGGGTCGGGGTCGACCGGGCGGTTGTTGAGGTCGACCGACAGGAAGATGTCGTTGGCGACGGGGTGGCGCAGCTCCTCGGCCAGCTGGCCGATCAGCCCGGCGGTGCGGGCCAGCAGCGCGAAGCCGCGCAGCAGCTCCAGCGGCAGCCCGAGGTCGGCGAGCACCGCCCCGCAGACGCCGGCCCCGTTGAGCGGCAGCGTCTTCCCGAGCACCTGCGGGTGCACCCGGCCGATCGCGGCGAACAGCGCCAGGTGCGGCCCGGTCACGCCCTCCTCGGCGGCGAGCGCCATGAGCTTCGGGGTCCGCGGGTCACCCTGCTTGTGCACGTGGTGGCCCAGCCCGGGGACGAACCGCTTCGCCTCGCGCTGCGCGGTGACGGTGCGCAGGGCCATCGCGTCCCAGCCCTCGTCGTCGGTGGGCAGGTCGGTCCCGACAAGCTGGTCGTGCAGGAACCGCCCGCAGTCCTCGGTGACCCCGAGGAACCGACTGCCGCCGGCGAGCAGCCCGGCGGCGAGCGCGCCCTGCACCGAGTCGGGCGCCGAGAGGTGCGTCAGCCGCGTGACGATCGCCGTGGGCGTGTAGCCGTGGTCGGCCAGCGCGGCGAGCACGGCCTCGAACACCCGGGTCTCGCCCGGGGTGGGCCGGCGCTGGGTGGCCAGCCAGAAGGCCAGCTCCCCGAAGCCGACCTGGCCCATCACGTCCTCGACGAGGTCGTGACCGAGCAGCGTGATCCGGTCGGGCGACGCCGCGCCGAGCGCGGTCTCGTACACGCGGTCACTCATCGGTCTCCCCGGTCGCTGCGCTCGCCCCGGAACCCAGCCACCTCCGCAGCTCGTCCCCGTGCTCGTCGAGCTCGGGCGGGGGCAGCTCGTAGACCGCCGGGGTCTCGGAGAACCGGATGGGGTGCCTCGTCGTCGGGACCGCCCGGTCGCCCTCGCCGACCTCCACCACGGGCTCGAGCCCGAAGCGCTCGGCCATCGCGAAGCCGCCGTCGATCGACTGGATCGGCCCGCACGGCACGCCGGCGTCGACGAGCAGGTCGAACCACTCGACCGCCGTCTTCTCCTTGAGCTTCGCGACGAGCATCGGGCGCAGCTCGCCGCGGTTGGCGGTGCGGTCGGCGTTGCGGGCGAAGCGCGGGTCGTCGGCGACACCGTCGAGCCCGAGCACCTCGCAGAGCTTGCGGAACTGGCCGTCGTTCGCGGCGGTGACGATGAGGTCGTCGTCGGCGGTCTCGAGCGGCTCGTAGGGGAAGACGCTCGGGTGCGCGTTGCCCATCCGGTGGGGCACGACCCCGCCCGCGACCCACGCGCTGGAGTGGTTGACCAGACCCGTCAGCGCGGAGGAGAGCAGGTTGACCTCGACGTGCTGGCCCTCCCCGTTCTCGCGCCCGCCGGTCGCGTCCCGGTGCCGCAGCGCGGCGAGGATGCCGATCACCGCGTGGTTGCCGGCCATCACGTCGAACACCGAGATTCCCGCGCGGAACGGCTCACCGTCGGGGTCGCCGGTGAGGTCCATGAGCCCCGAGATCGCCTGCACCATGAGGTCGTAGCCGGGCACGTGCGCGCCCTTGTCCGACCCGAAGCCCGAGATGCTCGCGTAGACGACCCCGGCGTTGCCGGCGGCGACGCTCGCGTAGTCGAGGCCGTACTTCGCCATCCCGCCGGGCCGCAGGTTCTCGATCACCACGTCGGCCCGCCGTGCGAGCTCCCGGGCGAGTTCCACGTCGCCCGGGTCGCGCAGGTCGAGGACGATCGAGCGCTTCCCGCGGTTCACCCCGAGGTAGTAGGTCGACGTCTTCCCGCGCGTCGGGGGCATCCAGGAGCGGGTGTCGTCACCGGCGCGCCCCTCGACCTTGACCACCTCGGCGCCCATGTCCGCGAGCAGCATCGTCGCGTACGGCCCGGCGAGGATCCGCGAGAAGTCGGCCACCAGCACGCCCGCGAGCGGCCCAGCCATGCGCAGTCCTCCTGTCCGCCTGCCGGACTGTTGTCCGACATCTGATCCTGGGGCTTCCCGACGATGCCCGTCAAGGCCTGGGGTCGACCCCCGCGTAGGCGTGGGCGAACCACCGGGCGAGCAGCGGGTCGTCGCGCAGCCGCCGCACCCAGCCCTCGCGCATGCCGTGGACGAAGGCGGCGGAGGTGCTGCCGGCCAGCGCGTCGGCGGAGAACGCGGAGAGGATCCGCAGGAACCAGTCGGAGAAGCCCTGGGTCGCCATGATCACCGGGAGGCGGGTCTCGGAGTAGGCGCGCAGCCGGGCGTCGTCACCCCCGTGCCCGTCGACCCCGTGGGCCTCGACGAGACCGTGTGCGAGCTCGACCGCGTCCGCCACCGCGAGGTTCATGCCCTTGCCGCCGGCGGGGGTGATCAGGTGGGCGGCGTCGCCGACGAGGAAGCACCCGCCCGCCTGCATCGGGGTGGTGACGCGGGTACGCAGGTCGAGGTCGTCGACGCTCGTGAACTCCACGCCGTCGAGGGCGCCGGGCTCGCCCAGGCGCTCGGCGAGGTCGCGGCGCAGCTCGTCGTGGTCGGTGTCGGCGGCGCTGACCTCCACCGGGACCTCGAGGTAGAAGCGCGTCTCGTTCGGCCCGCGGCGCAGGTGCGCGGCGTACCCGCGGGGGTGGATCGCGTAGATGGTGTGCCCGACCAGCGGCGGCGTCGGCGCCGAGACCACCAGCCACCGGCTCGTCAGCGGGCGGTCGAGGACGTCGACCCGGTCTCCCAGCGCCCGTGCCACCACGCTGCCCGCCCCGTCGGCGCCGACGATCGCGCGCGGCCGGAACTCGCGGCCCTCCACGACGATCCGGGGCCCGTCGGGGTCGACCGCCTCCACGCGGTGGGAGAACAGCAGCGGGGCGTCCTCGGCCACGAGCGCCTCGGCGAGCTCGGCGACCAGGCGGTGCTGCGGGAACACGTAGTGCGGGCGGTCGCCGGTGAGGTCGGCGTAATCGAACAGGTGGCTCGTCGTCGGGGTGCGGAACTCGACCCGGCGGTTCTCCACCTCGAAGCGCAGCGGCAGCCCCTCGGCCCGCAGCAGCTCGGCCGTCCGGTACTCGACGATGCCCGCCTTCGGCTGGGTGCCGATCTCCTCGCGCGCCTGCCGCTCGACCAGCACGTACGGGACGCCGGCGCGCTGCAGCAGCCAGGCGAGGACGAGCCCCGCGGGCCCGGCTCCGACGATCACCACCTCGGGGTCGCTCATCCGATCATGGTGCGCCGCCCCGGTGGCGGGCGCGCCCCGACTTCCGGTCGGCGGGAGCGGTTCCCCGGCCCCGTGTCAGCGATGGCACGTCGCTGACACCGGACGTCAGTGAGCCGCCACGCTCGATCGGGGCCTCGTGTCAGCGATGGCACGTCGCTGACACTCGACGTCAGTCGGGCGCCACGCTCGATCCGGCCCGGTGTCAGCGATGGCCCCCTAGGAGGCGGGCAGCGTCACGTGCGGCAGCGACTCGCGGCGGGCGAAGTCGGCGCTGATCTCCCCGGCGGCCGCGAGCAGCAGCGGGAGGTGGTGCTCCAGGAGGTGCTCGACCGACGTCTCGGCGGCGTGGCAGTTGACGTTGACCCCGGCGATCACCCGGCCCGACCCGTCGCGCAGCGGCGCCGCGACCGAGCGGATGCCGCGGGTCAGCTGCTCGTCGGTCAGCGCCCACCCGCGAGCGCGGACCTCCCGGAGCGTGGCGTCGCGCTCCTCACGCGTGGGCTGCCAGCGGGGGGTGAGCCCGGAGCGGGTGGGCTCGGCGAGCACCCGCTCGAGCTCGTCGGGCGGCAGCGCCGCCAGCTGCACCTTCCCCAGCGACGTGGGCAGGGCGGGAAACCGGGTGCCGATCTGCACGGCGAGGGACACGATCTTCGGCACCGACGCGCGGGCGACGTAGACGATGTCCGAGCCGTCGAGCTGGGCGATGGAGCACGACTCGTCGACCCGCGCCGACAGGGCCTCGAGGTGCGGGCGGGCCACCTCCCACAGCCCCATCGACCCCACGTAGGCCGCGCCGAGGTCGAGCACGCGCGGGGTCAGGGCGAAGCCGCGGTCGCCGGAGCGCACGTAGCCGAGCTCGGCGAGGGTCAGCAGGATGCGCCGCGCCGTCGGCCGGGCGAGGCCGGTGGCCCCCGCGACCTCGGCGAGGGTCATCTCCGGGCGGTGCGGGCCGAACGCGGTGATGACGTCGAGCCCGCGCGCGAGGGCCTCGATGAAGTCGGGACCCGTCCCCACGCGCGGCACCGGGGCACTGTAACCGCCAGACGGACACCCGAGAGCCGGTGCGCCCGACGGTTGACAGCCCAACCGTCGATGAGCACAGTGACGCGGGTCATCTGACCGTCACGCGGACGATTGTCCGACGACGACGAGGGAGCGAGTGCGATGAGTGAGTCCGAGGCCCGCCGGCCGGTCGTCCTGCGCGGGGGCACGGTCCTCACCCTCGACGACGCCCACACCGTCCTGACCGACGCCGACGTCCTCGTCGTGGACGACCGGATCGCCGCCGTCGGCCCGGGCCTGTCCGTCCCCGACGGCACCGAGGAGATCGACGCCCGCGGCGGCATCGTCATGCCCGGGATGATCGACACCCACCGGCACATGTGGCAGACGGCGATGCGCGGCTACGGCGCCGACTGGACCCTCACGCAGTACTTCGTCTGGTACTACCTCGAGCACGGCCGGGCGTTCCGCCCCGAGGACGTGTACGCGGGCAACCTCGTCGGCGCGATCGAGGCCGTCGACGCCGGGGTGACGACGACGGTCGACTGGTCGCACGGGCTGCAGACCGCCCAGCACGCCGACGCCGCCGTCGACGCCCTGCAGGCCGTCCCGGGCCGCTTCGTCCTGGGCTACGGCAACATCCAGGACGCGCCGGCGAACTGGACGGCGTCGCCGGAGTTCCGCGACTTCGTCGACCGCCGCATGAGCGGCGACCGCGACATGCTCGGCTTCCAGCTCGCCTTCGACGTCACCGGCGACCCGGCGTTCCCCGAGAAGCCCGCCTTCGAGGTGGCCCGCGAGCTCGCGGTGCCGGTGACCACGCACGCCGGGGTCTGGGGCGCGACGAACGACGACGGCATCAGGCTGATGCACGACCACGGGTTCATGACGCCCGAGACCGTCTACGTCCACGCCGCGACGCTCTCGGCGGACAGCTACCACCGCATCGCCGCGACCGGCGGCTCGGTCTCGGTGTCGACCGAGAGCGAGCAGTCGGCCGGCCAGGGCTACCCGCCCACCTGGGCGCTGCGGAACCACGGCATCCCGGTGTCGCTCTCGATGGACACGACGGTCTGGTGGAGCGGCGACCTCTTCTCCGCGATGCGCACGACGCTCGGGGCCGACCGGTCGCGCGAGCACCTGGAGGCGCACGCCCGCGGCGAGACGGTCACCCACGCCGCGCTGCGTTCCGAGCAGGTCGTCGACTGGGCCACCCGCGGCGGCGCCCGGAGCCTCGGCCGGGACGACCTGGGCTCGCTCGAGGTCGGCAAGAAGGCCGACGTGGTGCTGATCCGCAACGAGCACTCGCCGGTGATGTTCCCGCTGCTCAACCCCTACGGCCACGTGGCGCTCCAGGCCCAGCGCGGCGACGTCGAGGCCGTGATCGTCGACGGGCGCGTGGTCAAGCGCGACCACCGCCTCGTCGGGATCGACCTCGCCGGCGCGCGCCGGACCGTGGAGGCGACCGTCGACCACCTGCGCTCCACGCTGGGCGAGGAGGCCTGGGAGGCCGGCATGAACCCCGAGGTGCCGGAGACGAAGGTCCTCGACAACCCGTACACCTACACCGACTACCGGTCGGCCTCGACGCACGAGGCGCAGAACTCGTGAGCACTGATCCGTGTCCGGGCACGGATCAGTGCTCACATGCCTCCGGCACCTACAACGACGCGTACAGGGCCTGCTCGAAGTCGACGTAGAGCTTCCAGGCCTCGTCCTTCGTGATGAACGGCAGCGAGTTGGTGTAGATCGACGCGCAGATGCCGGTGGTGCGGTCGATGAAGAAGTGGGTGTTGAACAGCCCGGCCCACGCGCCCGTGCCGGCCCGACGACCGCCCGGCTGGTCCTCGGTGTTGATCAGCAGCCCGTAGCCCCACGTCCAGCCCGGCCCGAGGGTGAGGGTGTCGGTGGTCGCCTCGTCGACGGTGACGATCTCCGTGGGCATCGGGGCGCCGTCGAGCTGGTCGCTGAAGGCGGCGTCGACGGTCTCCTGGGCCAGGATGCGCGTGCCGTCGAGCTCGCCGCCGCGCAGGAGGGCGCGCTCGAAGCGGATGTAGTCGCGCGGGGTGGAGTGCAGGCCGTGGCCGCCGGCCCACCACTGCGGCTCGTCGGGCAGGACGTTGCCGATCGAGGCCCACTGCCCGTCCTCGCCCTTGGCGTGCACCGGGGTCTTGTTCCCCAGCCGGGAGTCGTCGAGGGCGAACATCGTGTCGTCCATGCCCAGCGGGCCGGTGATGTTCTCCTTCACGACGACGTCGAGGGTGGTCCCGGCGACGGCCTCGACCACGCGGCCGAGCCAGTCGGTGTTGATGCCGTACTCGAAGCGGGTGCCGGGGTCGGCCACCATCGGCGCCCGGAACGCGGCCATGTCGCCGGGCACGACGTTGGGGATGCCGGTGGTCGCCTCGTAGCGCTTCAGATCCTCGTTCCAGAACCAGTACGAGAGCCCCGAGGTGTGCGTGATGAGTTGCTTGACGGTCGCCCGACTGGCGGGGGCCCGCAGCTTCGGGGTGTCGCCGTCCCAGCCGTCGAGGACCTGCACGTCGGCGAACTCGGGCACGTACTGCTCGACGGGGGCGCTCAGGTCGAGCTGCCCCTTCTCCATCTGCTGCAGGGCCGCGGTGGTCGCGACCATCTTCGTCATCGACATGATCCGGAAGTGGGTGCTGGTGCTGACCGGCCGGCCCTCGCCGACCACCTGCTCGCCCGCCGCGCCCTCGTAGAACACGCCGTCGCGGTCGGCGGCGATGGCCGCCACGTGCGGCACCGCCCGCGACTCGACCGCGTCCGTCAGGACCTTGTCGATACCCGCCCCGTCAAAGCTCACCGAGTCCTCCGCACCGTCGCATGGTCTGGGTCACACCCAAGCTAGTGGCCCACGGCACACTGTGGCCCGTGCGATCAGGCGGGTCAGAGCCCGCCGGACAGGAGGCTCGCGAGGAGCGTCGGGTCGAGACGGTCGAGCGCCCCGATCACATAGACCCCGAGCAGCACCGCGAGCGCGATCCAGCCGCGCGTCGGGCTCGGTCCGGTGCCGCCGCCGCGGCCGTCCTCGACGGGTCGCTCCGACGTGGTCGTCCCGGTGGTGATCATGGTCGTCCTCCGCCTTCCCACGGATCGGTCCCGCGGCCGCCCGCTCCTGCCAGGGAGCGTGCCGCCGCCGTCAGGAGTGGGACGTCCGCAGCGCCGCGGGCGTCACGGACTCGACCCGATGGGCTACGTCACGCGGGCCGTCCCCGGGGGGCGGGGACGGCCCACGGCGTCAGGCGGCCGGCTTGAGGAGGACCTTCGTCCAGCCCTCGAGGCGGTCGTCGAAGCTCTGGTAGGCGTCGGGCGCCTCGGCCAGCGACAGCTCGTGGCTGACGATGAACGACGGCGTCGCCTTCCCGCGGTGGATAAGCTCCGCGAGCTGACGGTTGTAGTTCTTGACGTTGGCCTGCCCGTTGCCCACGCGCTGGCCCTTGAACCACAGGGTCCCGTAGTCGATCGGGTAGCGGCCCGCCTGCGCGTCGGCGTCCGCGCCGCCCGGGTCGCCGGGCAGGAACAGCCCGACGACGCCGATGCCGCCGGTGGGGCGGACCGCCTGGAACAGCGAGTTCAGCGTCATCTCCGGGTGCTCGACGCCCTGGGCGTCGTGCGCCTGGTAGCCGACGCACTCACAGCCGCGGTCGGCGCCGACCCCGTCGGTGGCGTCGAGGATCTGCTGGGCGGGGTCGCCCTGCGAGTCGTCGATCGGGATCGCGCCCGCCTTCTCGGCGAGCTTCAGGCGGTCGGGGTGCCGGTCGACGACGAACACCTGGCTCGCCCCGCGCAGGACCGCGGAGTAGGCGGCCATGATGCCGACCGGGCCGCCGCCGTAGACCGCGACCGACTCGCCGGGGCGCATGCCCGCGAGCTCGGTGGCGTGCCAGCCGGTGGGGAAGATGTCGGAGAGCATCGTGTAGTCGTTCTGCTTCTCCGCGGCGTCCTCGGGCAGGACGAGGCAGTTGAAGTCGCCGTAGGGCACGCGGAGCAGCTCGGCCTGGCCGCCGGCGTAGGGGCCCATGCCGTAGAAGCCGTAGGCGCCGCCCGCAGTGCCGGGGTTCACGGTGAGGCAGAACCCGGTGTTGCCGCGCTCGCAGTTGCCGCAGAACCCGCAGCCGATGTTGAACGGCAGGCTGACCTGGTCGCCGACCTGCACCCGGTCGACGCCGGCGCCGACCTCGACGACCTCGCCCATGTTCTCGTGGCCGAGGATCTTGCCGGCCTCCAGGCCGGTGCGGCCCTCGTACATGTGCAGGTCGGACCCGCAGATGTTGGTGGTGGTGATGCGGACGAGCACGTCGGTGGGGCGCTCGATCCCCGCGTCGGGGACGTCCCGGACCGAGACCGACCTCGGACCGTCGTAGACCAGTGCCTTCACGTGTGCTCCTCTGCGGGTGGTGTCACTCTCCGCAGGGTCTGGGGCGGACGGCGGATCGAGCGTGACAGGGCCTCCCCGGCCTGTCGAACCGGGAGAGCCCCTGCTCGTGAGCGGGTTTACGAGGACGGCCGCCGGCCGATCCGCTCGCATCGCCCCCTCGTGACGAGCGGGTCGTGCACCACATCGCCCCGGTCCCGGCGGCCCCTCCGAGGGACACCGGTCCGCGCCGCCGCGCCCGTCCCCTCCCGTGATCCGCCGCGACACCACGCGGGGATCCCGGCCCTCCCGCGTCTCCCGACGGCGACCGCACCACGGTCTCGCCACGGACGAAAGCAGCAGCTGATGGCGATCACCGCCGGCCCGAGAGGCCGCACCCCCACGTCGACCGCCGCGCGGCTCGTGGCCGCCGGCGCCGACGGCGCCGACAGCCGGTACCACCCGGCCGGACCGATCCGACGTCAGATCAACAAGGTCTTCCCGACGCACTGGTCGTTCATGCTCGGCGAGATCAACATGTACAGCTTCATCGTGCTGCTGCTCTCCGGCACGTGGCTCGCGGTCTTCTACGACCCCTCGATGGCGGAGACGACCTACAACGGGGTCTACGCCCCGCTGCGGGGCGTCGACGTGTCGCAGGCCTACAAGACCACCGTCGACATCTCCATGGAGGTCCGCGGCGGGCTGCTCGTCCGCCAGGTCCACCACTGGGCGGCGCTGCTCTTCGTCGCCTCGATGATCGCCCACATGATGCGCACCTTCTTCACCGGCGCGTTCCGGCGTCCCCGCGAGTCGAACTGGCTGCTCGGCGTGGTGCTGCTGCTCGCCGGGATGATCGAGGGCTTCATCGGCTACTCGATGCCCGACGACCTGCTCTCCGGCACCGGCCTGCGGACCGGGCTGTCGTCCATCGTCATGTCGATCCCCGTGGCGGGGACCTGGCTGCACTGGGCGATCCTCGGCGGCGAGTACCCCGGCACGATCATCATCCCGCGGCTCTACATCGTGCACGTGTTCCTGCTGCCCGGGATCATCCTCGCGGTCATCGGCGTGCACGTGGCGCTCGTCTGGTTTCAGAAGCACACCCAGTTCCCGGGCACCGGACGGACGGAGCGCAACGTCGTCGGCGTGCGCATCCTGCCGACGTTCGCGGCGAAGGCGGGCGGGTTCCTCGTCGTCAGCATCGGGATCATGGTCGCGATGGGCGGGCTGTTCCAGATCAACCCGGTCTTCAAGCTCGGCCCGTACGACCCGACGAAGGTCGGCGCCGGCTCCCAGCCCGACTTCTACATGGGCTTCTTCGACGGCGCGGTGCGCCTGTGGCCGGCGTGGGAGATGTACATCTTCGGCTACACGGTGCCGTCGATCTTTTTCCCGGCCGTCGTCGGCTGCGGGCTCCTGGTCGCGCTGCTGGCCTTCTACCCGTGGATCGAGAGCCGCCTCACCGGTGACCGGGCCCATCACAACCTGCTCGAGCGGCCCCGCGACGCCCCGGCGCGCACCGCGACCGGCATGGTCGGGATGACCTTCTACTTCTGGCTGCTGGTGGCCTCGGGCAACGACATCATCGCCTACACCTTCGACATCTCCCTCAACGTCATGGTGTGGGCCGGGCGGCTCGGGCTGCTCGTCCTGCCGCCGCTGGTCTACGTGGTGACCTACCGCGTCTGTCTCGGCCTGCAGCGCTCCGACCGCGACGTCCTCGAGCACGGCGTCGAGACCGGGCACATCAAGCGCCTCCCGCACGGCGAGTTCATCGAGGTGCACCAGCCGCTGGCCGGGATCGACGACCACGGCCACCCGCGCGAGCTCCCGTACCAGGGCGCCCCGGTGCCCAAGAAGATGAACGCGCTCGGTGCCGCGGGCGGGCCGCTGCAGGGCGGCTGGTTCCGGCCCGACCCCGCCCAGGAGCAGGGCTCCGACGGCGGCGGAGGCGACCCCATGGAGGTCGAGCCCGACGTCCCGCAGCTGGCCGGGCGCCCCGCCCCGCCCACCGACTGACCGGGAAGGACACCCCGTGCTCAGCGACTCCGAACGGCGCACGCTCGACGCCACCGCCGCCCTGCTCGCCCTCGACGACCCGCGCCTGGCCGCCCAGCTAGGGCAGCACCGGCTCATCCCGCCCCGGCGTCCGGGGCGGGAGCGGCCGACCCCCGCACCGACGACGCGGCCCGCCCGGTCGTGGCGCATCGGTGCGGCGGCCTGGCCGCCGCTGGTGATGATCGCGCTCTGCCTGACGCTGCTGCTGCTGCCCAGCGTGCTGGCCGGTCGGGGCCGTGCCGCCGAGGCACCCGCCCCGAGGCCGACCACCACCCAGGTGGTGACCGACGGCCCGGTCCCACGGGAGCTGGCCGGAAAATGACGGATGTCGTCGTTCCTGCCACTCGTTCCGGACGACGGCGCCGCGCAGGCTGACGGCCATGCGCATCGAGATCGTGGTCTTCGACGGGTTCGACGACCTGGACGCCTTCGGCCCGCACGAGGTCCTCTCGCACGCCACGAAGAGACTCGACGGGTGGTCGTCGACGCTGGTCGCGGTGGACACGCCGGGCCCCGTGCGCAGTGCGCACGGGGTCGTCGTGGACCTCGACGCCGTGCTCGGGACGCCCGACCTCGTCGTCGTGCCGGGCGGGGGCTGGCACTCCGGGCGCGGCGCGCGGGCCGAGGCCGAGCGCGGCGTGCTGCCGCGCCGGCTGGCGGAGCTCGCCGGTCGGGGCACGATCGTCGCCTCGGTGTGCACCGGCGCGATGATCCTGGCCGCGGCCGGGCTGACGGCCGGACGGCCCGCCGTGACGCACGCGAGCGCCCTGGACGACCTCGAGGCCTCCGGGGCGCTCGTGCGCCGCGGGGAGCGCGTGGTCGACGACGGCACCCTGGTCACCGCGGGCGGGGTGACCAGCGGGATCGACCTCGCCCTGCACCTCGTCGCCCGCGAGGCCGACCCGGCGACCGCTCGGGCCGTCGCCGGGCACATCGAGTACACGCCGCAGGTGGCCCTCGCCGCCGCCTGACCCGCCTCAGCGGCCCGCGGCGGTCGTCCGGAACTGGGCCTCCAGCTCCTCCAGCGACCGACCGCGGGTCTCGGGGACGCAGCGGTACGCGAACACGAGGGCGGCGAGGCCGAGGGCGACGAAGACGAAGAACGTCGGGGCGATGCCGATCGCCTCGATCAGCGGTGGGAACACCAGCGCGACGACGCCGGTGGCGACCCAGAGCACGAACACGCTGATCCCGATGGCCACGCTGCGGATCGCGAGCGGGAAGATCTCGGACAGGATCAGCCAGGTCAGCGGCCCGAGCGTGCCCTGCATGCAGAACACGAACGCCACGACGAACACCAGCACGGCCCAGGCCTTCACGGGCCCCTCGGGCAGCAGGGCCGCGGACAGGCCGATGAGCAGGTGGAACGTCGTGGTGAGGGTGAAGCCGGCGAGGAGCATCGTGCGCCGGTCGACCCGGTTGATCACCAGGATGCCGGCGGTGATGCCGAGGACCGAGAACAGGCCGTTGAGCGTGTTCGCGACGATCGCGGCGTTCGCCGAGAAGCCGACGTCGCCGAGCAGCTGGGTCCCGTAGTACATGACCGAGTTGATGCCGGTGAACTGCTGGAACACCCCGAGGCCGACCCCGACGAGGATCAGCCGGCGCACCCACGGGACCGACAGGTCGGTGCGCTCGGAGGGCCGGGCCGCCTCCTCGGCGGCCAGGCGGTGCACCTCGTCGATCTCGGCCCGCGCCCGCTCGTCGGACCGCACCTTGCGCAGCACGGCGAGGGCCTCGTCGTGCCGCCCCTGCCGGACGAGCCAGCGCGGGCTCTCCGGCACCCGCAGCATCCCGACGAGCAGCGCGATCGCCGGCAGCACCGCCACCAGCAGCATCACCCGCCAGATCGCGTCGACCTCGCCCCAGACGGTGAAGATCATCGCGTTCACGACGAAGGCCGCGAACTGGCCCGAGACGATCATGATCTCGTTGCGGCTCACCAGGCTGCCGCGGCGCTCGGCCGGCGCCATCTCGGCGAGGTACACCGGCACCGTCGCCGACGCGCCGCCCACCGCGAGACCCAGCACGAACCGGAACGCCGCGAGCACCTCCCAGGTCGGGGAGAGCACGCACCCGAGCGTCCCGACGACGAAGACGACCGCGAGCACCAGGAGCGTCTGCCGGCGCCCGCGGCGGTCGGAGAGCCGGCCGCCGAGCACGGCACCGAAGGCCGCCCCGATCGTCAGGCTGCTGACGACGAGGCCCTCGGTCACCGCCGTGAGGCCGAGGTCGCGCGACAGCGGCTCGAGGGCGCCGTTGATGACCCCGGTGTCGTAGCCGAAGAGCAGGCCGCCGAACGTGGCGACCACGGCGATGACGCCGAGGCGCGAGGTGTGCGGCCCGCGCGTGTCGGGCGGGAGCTCGCGCGGGGCCGACGCGGTACTCACGAGCTCTGCGGGAACCCGAGGTCGACCCCGGCGTGTGACGGGTCGAGCCACCGGGTGGTGACGACCTTGCCCCGGGTGAAGAAGTGGACGCCCTCGGTGCCGTGGGCGTGGGTGTCGCCGAACAGCGAGTTCTTCCAGCCTCCGAAGGAGTAGTAGGCCATCGGCACGGGGACCGGCACGTTCACGCCGATCATCCCCACCTCGACCTCGTTCTGGAACCGCCGCGCGGCGCCGCCGTCGTTGGTGAAGATCGCGGTGCCGTTGCCGTAGGGGTTGGCGTTGACCATCGCCACGGCCTCGTCGTAGGAGTCGACCCGCAGCACGCTGAGCACCGGCCCGAAGATCTCGTCGGTGTAGACGCTCATGTCGGTCCCGACGTGGTCGAGCAGCGTGGGGCCGACGAAGAAACCGCTGCCGTCGCCGTCGGGGGTCACGTCCCGGCCGTCGACCACCACGGTCGCGCCCTCGCGCTCGCCGGCGTCGACGTAGCCCGAGACCCGCTCCTGCGCGGCCCGCGTGATCAGCGGGCCCATGTCGCAGGACCGGCGGCCGTCGCCGGTGCGCAGCGCGCGGGCCCGCTCGGCGATCTTGGAGACGAGGGTGTCGGCGATGCCGCCGACCGCGACCAGCGCCGAGATCGACATGCACCGCTCCCCCGCCGACCCGAACCCGGCGTTGATCGCCTGGTCGGCGGCGAGGTCGAGGTCGGCGTCGGGCAGGACGACCATGTGGTTCTTGGCCCCGCCGAGCGCCTGGACCCGCTTGCCGTTCGCGGTGCCGGTCTCGTACACGTACCGCGCGATCGGGGTCGACCCGACGAAGCTGATGCTCCGCACGTCGGGATGCGTCAGCAGACCGTCGACCACGACCTTGTCGCCGTGCAACACGCTGAAGACGCCCTCGGGCAGGCCCGCCTCGCGCCACAGCTCGGCCATCCACAGCGCCGCGCTCGGGACCTTCTCGCTCGGCTTGAGGACGACGGTGTTCCCCGCGGCGATCGCGATGGGGAAGAACCACATCGGCACCATGGCCGGGAAGTTGAACGGCGAGATGATCCCGACGACGCCGAGCGGCTGGCGCACCGAGTGCACGTCGACGCCGGTCGAGGCGTTCTCGGTGGCGCCGCCCTTGAGCAGGTGCGGCATCCCGCACGCGAACTCGACGACCTCCTGCCCGCGGGCGACCTCGCCGGCGGCGTCGGAGAGGACCTTGCCGTGCTCGGCGGTGATGATCGCGGCGAGCTCCCCGGCGCGGGCGTTGAGCAGCTCCCGGAACCGGAAGAGGATCTGCGTCCGCGCGCTCAGCGACGTGTCGCGCCACCCGGGGAAGGCCGCCTTCGCCGCGGCCACCGCGTCGAAGACCTCCTCGGCCGAGGCGAACGGGACCCGGGCGGTCACCTCGCCGGTCGCCGGGTCGGTGACGTCACCGGAGCGGCCGCTCCCGCCGGGCGTCGTCCGCCCGCCGATCCAGTGGGTGAGCTCGGGGACGCCGCCGTCGACCGGGACGGTCGCGGTCTCGTGGAGGGTGCTGCTCATTCGGTGCTCCTCAGGAGGGAGGTGCGCTGCGCGCTCGTGAGCACTATTCCGTGTCCTGGCACGGAACAGTGCTCACGCGTCAGCACCGCTCGATGATCGTCGCGTTCGACTGGCCGCCGCCCTCGCACATCGTCTGCAGCCCGCGGGTGCCGCCGGTGCGCTGCAGCTCGTGGACGAGCTTCGTCGCCAGGACGGCCCCCGTCGCGCCGAGCGGGTGGCCCATGGCGATCGCGCCGCCGTTGACGTTGGTGCGCTCCAGCGGCGCCCCGGTCTCCTGCGCCCACGCGAGCACCACGGACGCGAAGGCCTCGTTGCACTCGAAGAGGTCGATGTCGTCGATCGACAGCCCCGCCTTGCGCAGCACCTGGCGGGTGGCCGGGATCGGGCCGGTGAGCATGAGGACCGGGTCCTCCCCCACCACCGCGAGGGTCGACACCTTCGCCACCGGGGTGAGCCCGTGGGTGCGCAGCGCCTCCTCGGAGGCGATCAGCATGGCCGCCGAGCCGACGCTGACCTGCGAGGACACGGCGGCGGTGATGGCGTAGCCCTCCCGCAGCGGCTTGAGCGTCGCCATCTTCTCGCGGTCGATCGTCGCGCGGATGCCCTCGTCGGCGTCGAGGCCGTTGATCGGGGCGAGCTGGGAGGTGAAGCGGCCCTCGTCGGTGGCGGCGGCCGCGCGGCGGTGCGACTCGACCGCGAACTCCTCCATCCGCTCCCGCGTGATCCCCCAGCGCTCGGCGATGAGCTGCGCTCCGCGGAACTGGCTGATCTCCTGCTCGCCGTAGCGCTCGATCCAGCCCGCGCCCTCCCGGCGGGTGCCCATCCGCTCGAGCACCGCGGCGTTGGCGTCGATCGGGACGATCGCCATGTTCTCCACGCCCGCCGCGACGACGAGGTCCTGCGTGCCGGAGAGCACGGCCTGCGCCGCGAAGTGCAGCGCCTGCTGCGAGGAGCCGCACGCGCGGTTGATCGTCGTGCCGGGGACGTGCTCGGGCAGGCCCGCCGAGAGCCAGGCGGTGCGCCCGATGACCCCGGCCTGCGGGCCGAGCTGGGACACGCAACCCATGAGGACGTCCTCGACGGCGCCCGGGTCGACGCCGGTGCGCTCCATCAGGGCGGTCAGCGAGTGGGCGCCGAGGTCGGCCGGGTGGACGTCGGCCAGCTTGCCCTTGCGGGTGCCGACCGGGGTCCGGACGGCGTCGACGATGTAGGCCTCGGCCACGGTGGTCCTCCTCGACGGTGAGCGGTGACCCCATCCTCGCCCACCGACGGGCCCGCCCGGGCTGTCGTCGGGCTCACACCGGTCGATCGCTCAGGACAGCATCTCGACGAGGTCGGTGGCGAGGGCGCCCGAGGACGGGTCGGAGTTGAGCAGCAGCAGCGCCGTCAGCACGTAGGCGTCGGCGCGACGGGCCGGGGTGTCCTCGGGCGCGGACCCGGCCAGCCGCGTCGCGACCGCGGCGATCGCGGTGAGCGCCTCGTCGCGGAGACCGTCCCGGCGCCACTGCGGCAGCGCCCCGAGGGCGGCACTGCCGATCCGGGCCACGTCGTCCGGGAGATCGGGCGTCCGCTGCGGCGATCCGGCGACATCCCCGACCTCGATCGTCATCCATTCAACATAAGACGTCACCCTGCGCGTCGACAGCCACCCCCGTCCGGGTGGGGGGCTCCCGGACGCGGGCGGACCAACCCCGACGCGGGGCACGACATCGTGTCCAGAAGATCACGTGCGGGACGCGCCCCGAGGGGGCATCACCTCCCTGAACGGTCCACCCGCGAGGCCGTACGACACCGGGCGACATCCGGTGAGACACGGTTCGGCCGAACGGGAGATACGTGCACGTCGAGGACTCGTCCCTCCGCCCCTGCACCGACCACGCGCTGGTCGTGGCGGACCGCTACCACCTGGGGCCCGTCCTGCGACGGTCGCCGGGGTGCTGCGCCCACCGCGGGTACGACGAGCTCCTGCAGCGCACGGTCACCGTCACGCTCCTCGCCGGGCGCGGCCCGCTCGTGCTGCCGCCCCGGTCGTGGCTCGACCGGGGGCCCGAGGTCGCCGAGCTCTTCGACGCGGGGGACCTCGACGACCGGCTCTTCCTCGTCACCCAGCACCCGGCCGAGCGCACCCTGGCCGAGACCACCCCGCCGGGAGGTCTCGATGCCGCCGAGGTGCGCGCGCTCGGGGCCGCGGTCGCCGACACCCTGATCCCCCGGCACCGCCACGGCTCCGCGCACGGCGGTCTCGGCGCGGGCACCGTCGCCTGGACCCCGCGGGGCGCGAGCCTCGCCGAGTTCGGGCTCCTGCCCTGGCTGGAGCGCTCGGGCGAGCTGCCGGTCACCCCGCCGTTCCCCGCCCCCGAGCGGGGAACCGGCGCTCCGCACGACCCGGCGGGCGACGTCTACGCCCTCGGGCGCCTCCTCGACGAGCTCGCCCCGGCCCACCGGCGTGGTGGGCTGCGCGAGCTCCTCGCCGAGATGACGGCCGACGCCCCCGCCGACCGGCCGACGATGGAGGAGGTCGCCCGCCGCCTCTCCGCGACGCGGGAGCCCGGCCGGACGCGCGCCGCCCTCGACCGCCACGGCCGCTCGGCCGCCCTCGTGGCCGCCGCCTGCTGCCTCGTCCTGCTCGGCGTCGGGTTCTCCGCCTTCTCCGGGTCGGCCCCGACCGCCCCCGGCGCCACCCTCTCCGCCACCGCGGCCGCACCCGCCCGGGCGGTCCCGAGGCCGGCCGCGTCCTTCCCGGTCGCGCCGTCCATGGCGGAGGCCGTGGTCGCCGCAGCTCCCGACCTCGCCGCCCCCGACCTCGCCGCCCCCGACCTCGCCGCCCCCGACCTCGCCGCCCCGGTCCCGACGACGAGGCCGGCGCCGCCCGCACGCACCGCCCCCACCCGCCCCGCCGCCCGGTCCGGCACCGCCCGATCCGACGCTGGCCGCTACGACGCCGCCCGGTCCGAAGCCACCCGATCCGCGATGCGCCGGGACGACAGCGCCGGTGGCGACAGCGCCGGTGGCGACAGCGCCGGTGATACCGGGGACGACGCGCCGTCGACCCCCACCCGCCCCACCACGACGCCGCGCCCGAGCTCCGGGGCGTCCCCGGACAGCTCGTCGTCCGGCGCCGGCCCGACCCGGCCGGGTTCCGGCCACCACCCCGTGCGGGATGCGGTCGACCGCGTGTCCTCCCCGTCCGACCGCGACGGCTCCCGCTCCGACCGGCCGGAGCGCTCCGACCGCCGCGACGACCGGGACCTGCCCCGGGAGTCCTGACCGGGTGGTCAGGCCGCGCGGGCCGCGAGCGCCGCGCGGTCGATCGCCTCGGCGACCGCGTGGTGGGCGCGGGCGGAGGTGAGCAGGTCGAGGTGCCCGCCGGGCACCGCCACCTGCACCGAACCCTCGTCGTGCCCCGCGGCACCGGGCACCGTCCGGTCGTCGGCCCCGGTGATCGTCGTGTACGGCACGCCGGCCGCCCACGGGTCCGTCAGGTCGGCGCGGTAACTGCGGCAGCAGTCCCCGAGCAGGCAGGTGAGGGTGGCCAGGCCCGGGACGCCGAGGCTCCCGGCCACCGCCACGGCGCCGCCGATGCCCAGCGCGACCGACCCGAGGCCGTAGAGCGCGAACGGGGTGCCGAGGGTCGTCAGGCTCGCCACCGAGCGCGGGACGCGCGCCGTCGCCACGCGGGCGAACTGGCCGCCGCGGCTGTGCCCGACGAGGTGCACCGGGCGCCCGTGGCGGACGGCGAGCGCCTCGACCTCGCGGGTCAGCGAGTCGGTGGCCCGGCGGGCACAGCCAGCCGCCGCGCCCTCGACCACCGTGCGCACCTCGTGGCCGCGGGCGGTGAGGCCCTCGGCCAGGGGCGCCATCACCGGAGCGGTGGCGAAGAAGCCCCCGACCACGACGACGGGGCCGGGCTCGGCGGCGCGGGTGGTGTCGGGTCCGGGGCGGGGCTCGGCCGGGCGGCGCATCGCGGCCTGCCCGGCCCACTCCATCGCACCGAGCAGGACTCGTCCGGTCCGGGTGGTCGAGGCCATGCCGTCCTCCTCGTGACGGGGGATGTCGGCTGGCGGTTCAACCGGGATTGCGAAGGCCTACCCGCGGGCGGCGAGGCCGCAATCGGCTCCCTGCTCCGAGCGGTGGACCGGGGAGTGGTTTGCGGCCGCCGCGGCCGGGGCCATCACGCCGCCGACGACACCACGATCCCCCACGACGACAGGACCGATCCCATGGCCACCGGCCGATGAGCAGGCCCTCCGGCGACAACGAGCGCGCGGACGCCGTCGTCGTCGGAGCCGGACACAACGGGCTGGTGGCGGCGAACCTGCTCGCCGACGCCGGCTGGTCGGTCCACGTGCTCGAGGCGGCCGGCACCCTGGGCGGGGCCACCCGGAGCGCGGACCTCGCCGCTCCCGGGTGGAGCACCGACCTCGGCAGCGCCTTCTACCCGCTCGGGGTCGCCTCCCCCGTCCTGCGCGGGCTCGACCTCGGCGCCCACGGCCTGCGCTGGGTCCACGCGCCGCAGCCGCTCGCCCACGTCCTGCCCGACGACCGCGCCGCCCTCGTCTCCCGCGACGTCGACGTCACCGCCGCCTCGCTCGAGCGGTTCGGCGCGGGTGACGGCGAGGCCTGGCGCCGGCTGGCGGCGCAGTGGCAGGAGCTCCGCGAGCCGCTGCTGGCGGCCCTGCTCGCCCCGTTCCCGCCGGTCCGCGGGGCCGCCCGCCTGCTGCGGACCGCGGGGACACCCGAGCTGCTGCGGCTCGTGCGCCGCCTGGTCCTGCCCGCCCAGCGGTTCGGCGAGGAGGAGTTCCGCGGCGAGGGGGCGCGCGTGCTGGTGGCCGGCAACGCGATGCACGCGGACGTGCCGACGACCGGCGCGGGCAGCACCGCGTTCGGCTGGCTGCTCACGATGCTCGCCCAGGACGTCGGCTTCCCGGTGCCCGAGGGCGGGTCCGGCGCCCTGACCGACGCCCTCGTCGCCCGGCTGCACGCCCGCGGCGGGCGCGTCGAGAGCGACCGGCCGGCGGCCCGGATCCTCGTCGAGCACGGACGCGCCGTCGGGGTGGTGGACCGCGCCGGGGGCACGGTCCGGGCGGCGCGGGCCGTCCTCGCCGACGTGGCCGCCCCGATCCTCTACCGCGAGATGGTCGGCGACGAGCACCTGCCGGCTCGGATGCGGGCCGACCTCGACCGGTTCCAGTGGGACCACGCCGTGCTCAAGGTCGACTGGGCGCTCTCGGGTCGCATGCCGTGGACCGCGCCGGAGGCGCACGGTGCGGGCGCGGTGCACGTCGGGTCGGACACGCGGGGCCTGATCGACATCGGCGCGGACCTCGCCGCCGGCCGCGTCCCGGAGCACCCCTTCCTGATCCTCGGCCAGCTCACCACCGCCGACCCCTCGCGGTCCCCGCGCGGCACCGAGTCGCTGTGGAGCTACACCCGTGTCCCGCACGACGCCCTGCGCGATCCCGACGAGGTCGCGCGCCACGTCGGGCGCATGGAGGCCGTCCTCGAGCGGCACGCGCCCGGGTTCCGCGACCTCGTCGTCGGCCGGTCGGTGTCCGACCCCGACACCCTGCAGCGCCAGGACCCGAGCCTCGTCCGCGGCGCCCTCATGGGCGGGACGGCGAACCTGCACCAGCAGCTCGTGTTCCGGCCGACCCCGAGCCTCGGCCGCCCCGACACCCCCGTCGACCGGCTCTACCTCGCCGGCGCGTCCGCCCACCCCGGCGGCGCCGTGCACGGCGGGCCGGGGGCGGCGGCGGCCCGGGCCGCGCTCGCCCGCGCCGGGCTGCTGGGCCCGGTGTACGCGGCGGCGATCCGCGCGGGCCACCGGACGGTGCACGGTCCGTCCACGGCCTGACCAGCGTGTGCGTTGGACGCCGCCCGGCCCGGAGGTGATGCTGGGGCCCATGGACGACACCGAACCGCGCACCGACGACGAGCTGGCGCAGGCGATCGACGAGAACGCCCGGGCCGAGCACGCCCTCCGCAGCGAGAGCCACGGCGGGGTGTCCGACTCCGACCACGCCCGGCTGCGGGAGCTGCAGGTCGAGCGCGACCGCCTGTTCGACCTCAAGCGCCAGCGCCAGGCCCGCCGCGACGCCGACGAGGACCCGGGCGAGGCCCACGAGCGCCCCGCCGCGACGGTGGAGAACTACCGGCAGTAGGAGATCCGGGCACTCCGCGTGCCCGCCTAGAGTGGGCGCCATGCGGACGACGGGGCACGGAACGGACATCCGTGTCCACCGTGTCCCCGCCGCGGCCGCCCTCGGGGCCGGCCTCGCCCTCGCCGCCCACCACTCCGGGGGCGGCGCCCGGCCGTCCGCCGTGGCGCTCGCGCTCGTCGCGGCCGTCTCGGCGGCCGTCGCACTGCTGGCCCTGCGCAGCGGGCGCGCCCACCGCGGGCCCTGGGTCGCGCTCACCGTCCTGACCCTCGGTCAGGTCGGGCTCGAGGGCGTGCTCGCGGCCACCGACCACCACGTCGTCGCCACCGCGCTCGCCCTGGCCGCGCACCTCGCCGCGACCGCGGCCGCCGCGGTGCTGCTGCTCGGCGGCGCCCGGCTCGTCGACGACCTGCGCGAGGTGGCCGACCGCGTCCTGCCCCGGCGCTGGTGGCACCGCCCCACCCGGGCCGGACGCACCCCGGGGGCCGTCCCGGGCCGTCGTCGAGAACCCCGGCGCACCGTGCGCCCGGCGACGCGGCCGGCACCGCGGGGACCACCGCTCGCGGCCTGATCCCGGCCCCCGCAACCCCTCGCTCCCCGAGGAGGTGTCGTGCTGCGCGATTCGCGTCGCCTGCGACCTCTCGTCCTGACCCTCATCGCGCTCACCGTGCTGGTGGGCGTCAACCTGCCGCCGGCGGTCGCCTACGTGCAGGACTGGCAGTACCAGCGCCTGATCAACTCGGTCGAGTACCAGCGGCAGTACGGCAAGTGGGACGTCCTCGACCTGCCGCCCGACCAGCGCGTGAACGCGATCCACTCCGCCCTGCTGCCGACCGGCAAGGTCATGCTGATCGCCGGGTCGGGCAACAAGGAGGACATGTTCGCGACGCGGGCCCTCAAGAGCCTGCTCTACGACCCCGCCACCGGGGAGTCGAAAATCATCCCGGTCCCCGACGACATGTTCTGCGCCGGCCAGACGCTGCTGCCCGACGGTCGCCTGCTCGTGGCGGGCGGCACCGCGCGCTACGAGAAGCTCGACGGGGCCGTGACCTACGCGGCGGGCGCGATGCGGGTGAAGAACGAGAACCCCGACGTGGGCCGCGAGATCCCCGCCGGCACCGAGTTCGTCTCGCCCGAGGGCAAGGCCTACCGCACCATCCGCCCGAACGTCGTCCCGCCGGCGACGAAGGTGGCGACCCGGGCCGGCGCGACCGTCACCGCCGCCGAGGAGCGGGTGTTCGTCGAGTCGGTGACCCCCGGGCCCCAGGGCGTCACGCTCCAACCCGGGCTGCAGTACGCGATCACGGGGCTCTCCGGGGCGGCCGCGAAGGACGTCTACGGGCTCGGCGAGGCCCTCACCCTCGACAAGCAGAACTACCAGGGCACCGAGGCCGCGTTCACGTTCGACCCGGTGGCCGAGACCTGGTCGCGGGTCGACGACATGGACTTCGCCCGCTGGTACCCCACGCTCACCCCGATGCCCGACGGGAGGGTGCTGGCCCTCTCCGGCCTCGACAACATCGGCAACGTCCTCAACGGCGAGACCGAGGTCTTCGACCCGCGGACGAACCGGTTCGTCGAGGACAAGGGCCTGACGCAGTACTTCCCGACCTACCCGTCGGTGTTCACCACGGCCGCTCCGGGCCGCCTGTTCTACACGGGGGCCAACTCCGGCTACGGGCCCGCCGAGGCCGGCCGGGCGCCGGGGTTCTGGGACATGGGGACCAACGTGATCACGCCCGTGCCGGGCCTGCGCGACCCGAGCCTGCTCGAGACGGCGGGCTCGGCGTGGCTGGGGCCGGTGCAGGACCAGCGGATGGTCGTCGTGGGCGGCGGCGGCATCGGCGAGAGCCCGCTGACCACGGGGCGGATCGACGAGATCGACCTCGACGCCGCCTCGCCGGCGTTCCGCGCGGGCCCGGTGCTGCCCGACCCGGTGCGCTACCCCAACCTCACGACCCTGCCCGACGACTCGATGCTCATCAGCCACGGCTCGCGCGACTACCGCGGCAAGGGCTCCTCGGACGTGCTCGACGCCCACCTGCTGCGGGCGGGGCCCGAGCCGGGCGGCACCCTCGTCGAGGCCGCCGACCCGCACGTCGGGCGCAACTACCACGGCCAGGCGGTCCTGCTGCCCGACGGCCGCGTGCTGACCGCGGGGTCCGACCCGCTCTTCGACGACGAGCGCAACACGATCCCCGGCACCTTCGAGCAGCGGGTGGAGATCTACAGCCCGCCCTACCTGTTCCAGGGCGACCGGCCCGAGATCACCGACGCGCCCGCGGTGATGCGCCGCGGGCAGACCGTGCCGGTGGCGACCCCCGACGGCGCGCGCGTGACGAAGGCCCGGCTGATGCGGCTGATGTCCTCGACGCACGTCACCGCGGTCGACCAGTACTCGGTGGCGCTCGACGTCCGAGCCGGCGCGGGCGGGGTCGAGGTGACCCTGCCCGGCCGGCTCGAGACGCTGCCCGTCGGGAACTACATGCTCGTGCTGGTCGACGACCGCGGGGTGCCGTCGGAGGGGTCGATGGTGCGGGTGCCGTGATGTGGCTCCGCCTTGTGAGCACTTTCCGGGGCTATAGCCCCGGAAAGTGCTCACGAGGGCTAGGCCCACATGCGCGCTGACGTGGCCTGCAGCCGGGCCAGCGTGGCGTCGTCCCACAGGGCGCCCGGCACCCCGGCGCGGTCGGCCGGCAGGAAGTTCGGGAGGGCGCCGACGCTCCAGGGGGCGAGGGCGTCGACGACCCCCTTCACCACCACGGGCACCACCGCGGCGACCTCCGGGACCATCGGGCCCAGCGCGTAGAGCCCGAACGGGGCGTCGCGGCCGGCCACGGAGTCGAGCTCCGGGGCCCGGGTGATCGCCCCGCCGAACTGGCGCAGCTCGGCCATGATCAGCGGGGTCTCGACGCCGGGGCCCGCCACGGCGAGCAGCGCGTCGATCGCGGCGTCGGGCAGCCCGGAGAGCAGGGCCGAGGAGTCCCACACCGGCATCGGCTCGGTGGGGTCGGCGTGCACCGAGTCGATCGCCGCGAAGGGCATCTCCCCGACGAGGTCGGCGATCGGCTCCACGACCTCTCCCCCGTCGCTCCGCTCGCCCCTCATGAGCTCCCGCATCGGGGCCAGGAGCGCGGCACCGTCGTCGGCCGACGCGGTCGTCGTGAAGCGCAGGTGCACGACGAAGCGGCCCTGCAGGGGCGGCGGGAGCGCCGGGTCCGCCGGCAGCCGGAGCAGGGCGATCGAGCTCGAGGCGTGCTCGGGCAGGGTCGCCACCCAGTCCCGCCACGCGGGCAGCACGGTCGTCGCGGCCTCGCCGGGCAGGAAGATGCCGCCGCCGTAGAGGCGCGCCACGGGGTGCAGGGCGATCTCGACCTCGACGACGACGCCGAACCCGGTCTTGCCGCCGCGCAGCGCGGCGAGCAGGTCGGGGTCGTCGTCGGTGTCGATCACCGCGCCCGAGCCGCTGACCACGCGGGCCCGGAGCAGGTGGTCCGAGCCCACGCCGTACTCGCGGGAGAGCGGGCCGTGGCCCCCGCCGAGCAGGAAGCCGGTGACGCCGACCCGCGAGGACGACCCGCAGACCGGCGCGAGGCCGTGCGGCGCGGTCGCCGCGATGACGCGGTCCCAGGTGGCGCCGCCCCCGACGACGGCCGTGCGCCGGTCGGGGTCGACCTCCACGGCGTCGAGGTGGCGGGTCGAGATCATCAGGGAGCCGGCGAGGTCGGAGGCGATGCCGTGGCCGGTGGCCTGGACGGTGACCGGGAGGCCCTCGGCCCGGGCCCGGCGGACCGCGGCGACGACGTCGTCGGGACTGCGGGCCTCCACCACCAGGTCGGGGTGCGGGCGGTGGACGGTGTTGAAGCACGCGACCGCGGCGGCGTAGCCGGGGTCAGCGGGCGAAAGGGTCGCGGGGGAGGTGGTCGTGGCGACGCTGGACATGGCGGGACTCCTGGGGGGTGAGCTGGTGGCGGGCGGGGCGGGGGTGGTCGGGGTGCTCCCGGGCGGGAGCGACCGCTCGGGAGCGGGGCTCATCGGCCGGCGGTGGCGTCGATCTCGACGGCCATGCCGGGGATCGCGAGGCGGGAGACCTCGACGAGGGTCGCCGGCGGGGTGGCCCCCAGGGCGAGGAGACGCTCGACCAGCGCGCCGTAGGCGGCCAGGGCGGCGTCCATGTCGGTCACGTAGACCACGAGGCGGGTCACGTCGCGCAGGTCCATGCCGCCGCGGGCGAGGAGGTCCTCGACGTTGGCCATGGCGAGGGCCATCTGGGCGGCGACGTCGTCGGCGTGCAGGAAGGCGCCGTCGGCGTCGATGGAGCCCTGTCCGGCTACTGTGAGTATCTGGGTGGGTGCCGGGCGGAGCTGGGCCTGGTCGTAGTGGAAGCCCAAATTCCAGGTGGTCGGGTTGATGCGGACCGTGGAGCTGACCTCGGCGTTCGTCATGCCGAGAAGCCTGGCCGGGGCGAAGGCACCGGCCCATCCCAGAAGCCTGGGGAGTCGCCCACCCAGAAATCTGGGATACCCCGGATGCCACTCCCTGACCTACGCTGCGTGACATGACAGCTCTGAGCGCCGAGCGCGTGCGGGGACAGATCGACGCCCTCGCGGTCGCCGGCCTCGACTGGGAGACGTTCGGCCACACGGCGATGGACACGCTGCGCCGGGCCATGCCGTTCGCGGCGAGCTGCTTCGCCTCGGTCGACCCGAGCACCCACATCGTCACCGCGAACGTGAAGAGCGGGTGCCTCGACGACGACCACGACATCGCGTGGTCCTTCCACGAGTACGAGGTCGAGGACGTCTACGACTTCCGCACCCTGTCCTCCGGCGCGCACGGTCCGGTCACCCTGCACGGGCGCACCGACGGCGACCCGCGTCGGTCGCGGCGGTACGAGGAGCTCTTCGGCCCGGTGTGGGACTTCTCCGACGAGCTGCGGGCGACCCTGCGCGTCGACGGCGTCGTCTGGGGCGGGGTCGCGCTCTTCCACGGCGACGGCCGCACCTTCACCGCGGCCGAGCAGGCGTTCGTGGGGTCGATCTCCGAGGGCCTGGCCCGCGGTCTCCGCAGCGGCCTGGTCGCCGCCGTGGTCGGCGACGACGGACGCCCACAGCTGTCGGGACCGGCCGTGCTCGTCGTCGACGCCGCGGGTGAGGTGGCACAGGCGAACCTGTCCGCGGCGGAGCGCCTCGCCGACCTCGGGTGCGCCGACCTCGGGGCGGCCCAGCTCCCCCAGATCGTCAAGGCCCTCGTCGCGGCCGGGCGCCGGATGAGCACCATGCCGGGGGCCGCGACCCCGCGGGCCCGGCTGCGCACCGCGAGCGGCCGCTGGGTCGTCGCCCACGCCTCACCGCTGGTCAGCCGCCACGGCGGGGCGCCCGACGTCGTCGTCACGATCGACGACGCGCGCCCGCCGGAGATCATCCCGCTGGTCGTGGCGTCCTACGGGCTCACCGGGCGGGAGCGCGACGTCGTCGCCCAGGTCCTGCAGGGCGTCGACACGGCCGACATCGCGAAGTCCCTGCACCTGTCGGCCTACACCGTGCAGGACCACCTCAAGAAGGTGTTCACCAAGGTCGGCGTGCGCAGCCGCCGCGAGCTCATCGCCCGGGTGTTCAACGACCACTACCTCCCGCAGATGGAGAACGGCGCCGGGCTCGCGCCGTCGGGGTGGTTCGCGGCCTCGTAGAGCGGCGTCCGCGGACGGGTCAGTGGCCCACGAGCAGCATCGCGGCCATCGCCAGCCCCATGCCGGCCTGCCCCACCAGCTGCACGTTCCCGCGGACCGCCACGCGCACGGGGGCCGGCAGCGCGGCCCCGCCGGCGGGCACCGGCTCGGGCGTGCGACGCAGGACGACGGCCGTCGCCACCGCGTGGGCGGCGAGGTACACCGCGAGCACCACCCCGACGGCCGTGAGCACCGGCGACGACGAGACGTGAGCGCCGTGGTGCATGCCCTCCATCCCGGGCATGGCCGGCATCGGCGGCGGGAGCATCGCCAGGTACATGACGACCATCGCGGCGTCGAGCGCGAGCAGGTGGACCGGGTGTCCGGTGCACCGGCCGCAGCCGATGATCGAGCCGCGGGGCTCGCCGAGCAGCCCGCCCACAACCAGCAGGCCGAGCCACGCCACCGCCATCAGCCCGAAGAGGACCACCCCGACGGTGGGGGACACGAGCCCGGCCGTCGACGGCACGACCATGAGGATCATCCCCACGCCCATGACGACGTGGTTCGCCTCGGCGGCCGCGAGTCGCCGGGTGCGCCGCGCCCCGTGCACCGCGAGCGACACCGCGCACAGCGCCGTCGTCAGGACGAAGGCGGTCGCGAGCGCGACGCCCACCCAGCCTGACACCACGGCGACCTCCCGAGTCGGTACGCGTCGACCGTACGGGGTGTTCAGGCTCTCTCAGCTTCGCGTCCGAGGTCCGCGCGCCGGGACCCGGCAGCAGGGGGACACTGGTACGACACGCTGTCGTACGAGGAGGTCGCCGCAGTGGCTCGTCGGTACCTGGCGGCGGTCCCGGGGGCCGTCCTCGTCGCGGTGCTCGTCGTCGTGACGGTCGGGGCGTGGGGCACGGCGCCGTTCGCGGCGCTCGGGGTCAGCGCCCCGGCGGAGTCCCTGCGGGTGGCGGTGCCGCTGGTCCGCGTCGTCGCCGCGCTCGCGGCCGGGCTCGCGCTCGGCGGGATCGTCGCGGCGGTCGGCGTGGTCCCCGGGCGCGACGCCCGCCGGCTCTCCGCCGACGGGTACGTCGCGATCCGGCGCGCCGGGCTCGCCGCCGCGGTGTGGGCGGTGGCGGCGAGCGCGCTCGTGCCGCTCACGGTCGTCGTCGGGACCGGCGGCGGCACGCAGGTCCTCTCCCGGCCCGACGCCTTCCTCGCGGCCCTGTCCGCCCTCGAGGAGCCGGCCGGCTTCCTGGTCGCCGCCGTCGCCTCGGGCGTGGCCGCGGTGATGTGCCTGGCGACGTTCTCCTGGCGCACCGGCGTCGGGGCGCTGCTGCCGGCCGGGCTCGCCCTGGTCGCGCCGGTGGCGACGGGGCCGGTCGCGAGCGTGGGCGGCGGGCACGACATCGCCACCGACGCCGCCGTGCTCGCCGCCCTCGCGCTGGCGGTGTGGCTCGGGGTCGCCCTGGCCGTCAGCCGGCACGCCGACCTCGGGCGTCCCCACGCCGACGTGGTGGCCCGGCGGTTCCGGCGCGTCGGACTGGTGTGCGGCCCGGTCGCGCTCCTCGCCCTGGCCGTGACGTCGGCCTACCTCGTCCGCGACGGCTGGGCGAGCCCGTACGGGCTGCTCGTCGTCGCCCAGCTCGTGCTCGTCGCCCTCGCGCTCGCCCTGCACCGCCGGGCCTTCCCGACGATCGCCGTGGTTGCCCTGGCGGTCGCGGTCGGCGGCCTGCTCGGCTCGGGCCTGGCCCCGGGGCTGCTGCGCCCGGCCACGGCGCAGCAGACGCAGATCGGGTTCGACCTCGACGGCCCGCCCGACCTGCTGGCCCTGCTGGGACCCGGGCGCTTCAACGTGCTGTTCGACCTCGCGGCACTCCTGCTCGCCGGGCTCTACGTGGCCGGGGTGGTCCGCCTGCGCCGCCGCGGCGACGCCTGGCCGCCCGGGCGCACCGCCGCCTGGCTGGGCGGCTGCGCCCTGCTGCTGTGGACCACCACGAGCGGCTTCGGCGAGTACTCGATGGCGATGTTCAGCGTGCACATGGGCAGCCACATGCTGCTCTCGATGCTCGTGCCGATCCTGCTGGTGCTCGGCGGCGCGGTGACGCTGACGCTGCGGGCCCTGCCCACCCGGGAGGACCCCGACGGGCCCCGCGCCTGGCTGCTCTCGCTGCTCGGCTCGCCGGTGTCGCGGGTGCTGACCCACCCGCTGGTGTCGCTCGCGCTGTTCGTCGGGTCGTTCTACGCCCTGTACTTCTCCGGGCTCTTCGACGCGGCGCTGCCCTACCACTGGGCCCACCAGCTGATGTACGCCCACTTCATCGCCACCGGCTACCTGTTCTTCTGGCCGATCATCGGGGTCGACCGCGCCCCGCGCCCGCTCCCCCACGTCGCCCGGCTGGCGCTGCTCCTCGCCTCGATGCCCTTCCACGCGTTCTTCGGCGTCGCCCTGCTCGGCGCCGACACCGTGATCGGGCAGCGGTTCTTCGCCGACCTCGCCCTGCCCTGGGTGCCGGACCTGCTGCGCGACCAGTCCCTCGGCGGCGGCATCGCCTGGGCCGCCGGCGAGATCCCCCTCGTCGTCGTGATCATCGCGCTGCTCGTGCAGTGGTCGCGCCACGACGAGGTGGAGGGCCGGCGCCACGACCGGAAGGCCGACCGGGACGGCGACACCGAGCTCGGGGCCTACAACGCGATGCTCGCCGATCTCGCGCGCAGCCGCCGCTGATCGCATCGGGCCGACCGCGCACCGGCCCGCCCCTCCAGGTTTCTCCGACACCGGCCGAGATCCCCGGCATGGGCAACCGGACGCAGGTGACGGCAACGCGGCGGGGGTCCCGGACCCCGATGATCGTCGGGATCGTCGTGGTGGCGGTGCTCGCGCTGGTGGTCGGCGGGGTGGTGCTCAGCCAGCGCAGCGCCTCGAGCGGTGACCCCATGACGCCCGCCGGCTCCATCCCCATCACCCGCGCCGGCAGCCAGTTCCCCACCGAGGTCGACGGCGGCGTGGTCATCGCCGGGCGCTCGTCGTCGCACACCCTCGACGTCTACGAGGACGCGCTCTGCCCCGCCTGCCGCCAGTTCGAGGCGCGGGGCGGCGCCCGGATCGCGAAGGTCGTCGCCGAGGGCAAGCTGCGGGTGCGCTACCACCTGGTGAACCTGCTCGACCAGCGCTCGCAGCCCCGCGGCTACTCGACCCTCGGCGGGAACGCGCTGCTCTGCGGGGCGGAGAACAACGTCTTCCCCGACCTGCACGTCAGCCTCTACACCGCGCAGCCCGACGAGGGCGGCGCCGGCTACACCGCCGACCAGCTCGTCGACCTCGGGCAGCGCCTCGGCGCCGGCCCCGCCTACGCCGACTGCGTCCGCGGCGGGAAGCACAACGGCGAGGTCGCCCAGAACCTCGCCCGTGCCGCGAAGGACCCCGACCTGCGCCACCAGGAGTCGGGCGGCTTCGGCACCCCGGCCCTCGTCGTCGACGGCACCATGCTCCAGCCGGGCGACGACCGCCTGGACCGCATCGCCCCGCCGGTCTAGGCGCCGGCTCTCACGACCCGGGCCGGAACCGCCGCAGGCGCAGGCTGTTCCCGACGACGAAGATGCTCGAGATCCCCATGGCCGCGCCGGCGATCATGGGGTTGAGCAGGCCCGACACCGCCAGCGGGATCGCGGCGACGTTGTAGACGAAGGCCCAGAACAGGTTCCCGCGGATCGTCGACAGCGTCCGGCGCGCGAGGCGCAGCGCGTCGGTGACCGAGCGCAGGTCGTCGCCGACGAGGGTGAGGTCGCCGGCGTCGACGGCCAGCGCCGAGCCGGTGCCCATGGCCAGGCCGAGGTCGGCGCGGGCGAGGGCGGCGGCGTCGTTGACCCCGTCGCCCACCATCGCGACCACCCGGCCCTCCTCGCGGAGCCGGTCGACGACGTCCGCCTTCTCGGTGGGGAGCACCTCGGCGACGACGTCGTCCGGGGCGATGCCCACCTCGGCCGCGACCGCGTGGGCGGCGGCCGCGTTGTCACCGGTGAGGAGCATCGGGCGGAGCTTCATCGCGCGCATCCGGGCGACCGCCTCGGCGGAGGTGTCCCGGACGGTGTCGCCGACCACCAGCACCGCGCGGGCGCGCACCGGGCCGTCGGCGGTGTCGGCCCAGGCGAGGACCACCGCGGTGGCGCCGGTGGCCTCGGCGTCGCGGTGGGCGGCGTCCAGGTCGGCGGGGAGGTCGTCGACGAGGCGGCGGCGGCCGATCACCGCGGGGGTGCCGTCGACGATCCCGCGGACGCCGAGCCCGTCGAGCACCTCGACCCCGGATGTCAGCGATGTGCCACCGCGGGCACCGGACGTCCGCGGAGTGCCATCGCTGACCCCGCCGGCGGCCTCCACGAGCGCCCGGGCCACGGGGTGGTCGACGTCGGCCTCGAGCGCCGCGACCCGCCGCCACACCTGGACGGGGTCCTCGGCGGAGTGCAGCCCGCGCAGGCTCATCCGGCCCGTCGTCACCGTGCCGGTCTTGTCGAGCACCACCGTGTCGACCCTGCGGGTGGTCTCGAGCACCTGCGGGCCGCGCAGCAGGATGCCGAGCGAGCGGCCGCGCCCGGAGGCCACGGCGAGCGCGGTGGGGGTGGCGAGCCCGAGGGCGCACGGGCAGGCCACGACGAGCACGGCCATCGTCGCGGCCATCGCGTACCCGGCGTCGACGCCGGCGCTGTACCAGAACAGGAACGTGAACAGCGCGAGCACGAGCACCACCGGGACGAAGCGGCCCGCGATCCGGTCGGCGAGGCGCTGCACGGAGGCCTTGCCGAGCTGGGCGTCCTGCACCCGTCGGGTCAGGCGCGCCCACTGGGTGTCGGTCCCGATCCCGGTGGCGCGCACCGCGACCCGCCCCGACACCACCGTCGTCCCGGCCAGCACGCGCGTGCCGGGGCCCGCGTCGACCGGCACCGACTCGCCGGTCATCGCGGCCACGTCGAGGGTGGCGGCGCCGTGCTCGACGACCCCGTCCACGGGCACGGTGTCGCCCGCGAGCACCGCGACGTGGTCGCCGAGCTCCACGGTGCCCACCGGCACGCGCAGGGCCCGCTCCCCCACCAGCAGCGTCGCCTCCGGGGTCGCCCGCTCGTCGGCGCCCGCGCCCCCGTCGGCCATCGCCCGGCGGCGCCCGCGCAGCTCGATCCAGCGCCCGATCAGCACCGCGGTGACGATCGCGACCGCGGTCTCGAGGTAGATCGTCCGGGTCCCGCCGAACTGGTCGGGCCCCGGGATGATCGAGATGCGGTGCCGCACCCCGCCGAGCCCCGCGTCGCCGAGGAACAGCGTCCACACCGACCAGCCGAACGCGGCGAGCACGCCCACCGAGACGAGCGTGTCCATCGTCAGGGACCCGTGGCGCAGGTGCTTCGCCGCCGCCTTGTGGAACCGCCAGCCGCCCCAGAACACGACCGGCGTCGCGAGCACGAGCGAGGCCCACTGCCAGTACCGGAACTGCCAGGCGTACGTCATGGCCACGGCGATCACGGGAATGCTCAGGGCCAGGCAGACGAGCGCGCGCTGCCGGAGGTCGGAGAGCTCCGGGTCGGGCTCCTCCCCGCGCTCCGCGGCGGCGGGGGCGGCGGGCGCCTTGACGGCGTCCAGGGTCGCCTCGGACCCGTCGCCCTGCCGGGCCGCACGCGGCTCGGGGGCCTCGGCGCCCAGAACGGAGGCCCCGAACCCCAGCTTCTCCACCGTCGTCACCAGCAGCTCGGGCTCGCACGAGTGCGTCACCGTCGCGCGGCCGGTCGCGAGGTTCACCTCGGCGCTCACCCCGGGCAGCTTCCCGAGGCGGCGCTCGATCCGGGCGACGCACGCCCCGCAGGTCATCCCCGTGACGGCGAGCTCGGTGGTGACGGGCGCTTCGGTCACGGTCATGGCGGCGGGGCGCTCCTGCTCCTCGGTCGGCGGGCGCGCCGACGCTAGGTCGCGCTCCCGTCCCCGACCCGGAACCCTGAGCGCCCCCGGAACCCGCGCCCGTCCACCGGCCCCGCTCCGACGACGAGCGGTCCGTCGGTTGGTCCGCTCGGACCAGTACCTCTCAGGCGAGGCCCACCATGGCGCCGAAGTAGGCCGGGAACGTGGCGACGACCGCGACCACGATCAGCAGGTACCAGGCCGCGAGCCCCCAGCCGTGCCGCCGCACGAGCGCCTCGCCCGCCGGCTCGCCGCCGAGGTGGCCCTCGCGCAGGTTGTGCATCGTCGTGAACCAGAAGATCGCGAGCACCGCGACCCAGGCGACGATGCAGTACGGGCACAGGGCGTTGATCACGACGAGGCTCTGGACGATCAGCCAGTGGACGAACACCACGCCGGCGAACGAGCCCGCCTGCAGCGCCAGCCAGTACCAGCGCGGCAGCTCGACCTTCGAGAGCACCAGCGCGCCGGAGACGATGACCAGCGGGAACGTCAGCAGGCCGATCACCGGGTTCGGGAAGCCGAGCAGCGAGGCCTGCCAGGTCTTCATGATCGTCCCGCAGGAGAGCACCGGGTCGATCGAGCAGCTGGGGATGTAGTCGGGGTTCGCGAGCAGCTCGAGCTTGTCGATCAGCAGGACGAGCGCCACCACCGCGCCCACCAGTCCGCCGACCAGCAGGACCCAGCCGACCCCGCGCACCGGCGCCGCGTCCTCCACGAGGTCCACGTCCTCGTCGACCGGTCCGCTCGCGCGCAGCGGCGCCGTGGGACCTGCCGTCGGGTCGGCCGTCATGGTGCTCCCGTGGTGCCTGCCGTGTCCGGCCATGCTCGTCTCCTCACCGTCGCGGGGGTCCGCGACCGCCACGTCGTCCGGCGACCCCGAGCGGTTCCCGCGCAGCCTCCATCGTGCTCGGTGGGGTGACGGTCAGCCCCGTCGGGCCACGATCGGGAGGGCCCCGGTCGGAGATCTCGTCGCCCGGCACGGACCGATCGGTCCCGGCCCCACTCCGCGCCGGGGAACGAGATCTTGCCGGCGGGGCGGGATCATGGGGCGGTGAGCGAGGTGCAGAGGGCGGGACCGGACGACTGGGTCGAAGCCCGGGCGGTCCGGCTGCGGGCCCTCGCCGACTCCCCCGGCGCGTTCGCGTCCACCCTCGAGCGCGAGCGGGCCCTTCCCGACGAGGCCTGGCGGCGCCGGCTCGCGACCGGCGCCTGGTTCCTCGCCCGGGAGGGCGACGCGGTCATCGGGACGGCGTGCGGCATCGACGATCCCGACGAGGCCGGCACGCGCCACCTCGTCGGGATGTGGGTGGAGCCGGCGCACCGGGGCGACGGCACCGCCGACCGGCTCGTCACCGCGGTGCTGGACTGGGCGCGCGACGACGGCGCCGCGGCGATCGCGCTGTGGGTGGTCGACGGGAACGACCGGGCGCACCGGTTCTACGCGCGCCACGGCTTCGTCGGGACCGGGCAGCGGGGGCCGCTGCCGAGCGACCCCGCGGTCATGGAGTCGCGGATGCGGCGGGCGGTGCCGTCCGCACCCTCCAGGGAGGCACCTCACCGCCCGCCCGGCGGAATGACCCGCCGATCACCCAGGTTGTCGGCGACATGAGCGACGAGACGGCCGAACTCAGCCCCACCGACTGGGTCCAGGCGCAGACGAAGCAGATCCTCGAGACCGGGACCACCGAGGGCCTGGAGGTGAAGGGGTCGCCGATCGTGCTGATGACGCTGCGGGGGGCGAGGTCGGGCAAGCTGCGCTACACCCCGGTGATGCGGGTGGAGCACGACGGCCACTACGCGATCGTCGCCTCGAAGGGCGGCGCCCCGGAACACCCCGTCTGGTACCACAACATCGTGGCGCACCCGCGGTTCCCGCTCCAGGACGGCACGGAGACGAGGACCTACGACGCCCGCCTGGTCCACGGCGAGGAGCGGGAGCTGTGGTGGGAGCGGGCCGTCGCGGCCTTCCCGTCGTACGCCGAGTACCAGGAGAAGACCGACCGGGAGATCCCGGTCTTCGTCCTCGACCCGGTGCCCTCGGCCGACTGACGACACCGCTCACGACGGGCTGCGCGCGGTCCCGCGCACGACGGGGCCCTCCTCCGCGACCGCGTCGGGCACGGGGACGCTCCGGTGGGCCCGCCGTTCCGCGACCGACAGCGCGACGCCGACCAGCGCGGTCGCCCCGGAGGCCGCCGCGAGCAGGACCCAGCCGGCCTGCACCGACCCGAACTCGTCGGGCAGGCCGGTGGTGCGCGCCCCGATCACCGAGACGAGCAGCGCGACGCCGAGCACCGACCCCACCTGGCGCGCGGTGTTGATCAGCGACGACCCCGAGCCCCACTGCGGCGCGGGCAGCGCCGAGCCCACCACGGAGGACAGCGTGGGCAGGATCAGCCCGACGCCGAGCCCGGTCAGCAGCTGGCCCGGGAGCATCCCGACGAGGTAGTCGGGCGTGGTGCCGAGGCGGAGCAACCACCACGTGGGGCCGGCTGCGAAGGCCACCGCGCCGATCGAGGCCACCGGCCCCACGCCGATCCGCGCGGCCAGGCGCCCGGACACCCGCGAGACCACC
This sequence comes from Actinomycetospora atypica, assembly GCF_042653685.1. Taxonomy (NCBI): domain Bacteria; kingdom Bacillati; phylum Actinomycetota; class Actinomycetes; order Pseudonocardiales; family Pseudonocardiaceae; genus Actinomycetospora; species Actinomycetospora atypica. Next base: position 56,651 of record NZ_JBHSIV010000020.1, read on the forward strand.
ACGACGACGAGCGGCCCGGCCGCGAGCCCGAGCCCGGCGAGCTGCGCCGACCAGCCCCACGTCCCCGTCAGGTACAGGACGTTGACGACGAGCATCCCGGCGAAGGCCGTGGTGAAGGCGGCCATCATCAGCGCCGCGAGCCCGACGGCGGGCACCCGCACCACGGCGAGGTCGAGGGCGGGCACGGGGTGGCGCCGCGAGCGGACCACCACGGCGACGAGGCCCACGACCGCGACGACGAGGCCGCCGACGACCTCCGGGTCCGACCAGCCGACGTCGGGCGCCCGCACCAGGGCGTAGGCGAGCGAGCCCACCCCGACGATGAGGGCGAGCGCGCCGAGCAGGTCGGGCACGCCGGTGCGCGCGACGTCGGACTCGCGCAGCACCCGGGCGCCCGCGACCAGCGCGACGATGCCGATCGGCACGTTGACGAGGAACACCCAGTGCCACGACGCCTGGACCAGCAGGCCACCCAGGGGCGGGCCGAGGGCCGCGGCGACCGCGCCGATCGAGGCCCACGCCCCGACCGCCTGGCTGCGCCGCTCGGCCGGGTAGGCGCCGAGCAGCAGCGACAGCGACGTCGGCATGACGAACGCCGCGCCGACGGCCTGCACGGCGCGGGCCGCGACGATCGTCCACACCGTGGGCGCGACGGCGCAGGCGGCCGAGGCGAGGGTGAAGACGCCGAGCCCGACGAGGAAGACGCGCTTGTGCCCGAAGCGGTCGGCGAGCCGGCCCGCGAGGGCGAGGAAGGCCGCGAACACGACGGTGTAGCCGTTGAGGATCCACGACATCTGCCCGAGGTCGGTGCCCGGGAAGTCGGCGCGAATGTCGGGGAACGCGATGTTGACGATGAAGAGGTCGAGGCTCGAGAGGAACGCCGCCGCCGAGGTGATGAGCAGGACGGCGCCCGGCCGGGGTGCGCTCATGCCGGGGTGCCCACGAGGCGGCGGGCGAGCCGGACGGCGGCGTCGACCCCGAGGTGGCGGTCGAGCCGGTCGCGGTAGGCGGCCTGCTGGTAGAGCCCGTCGAGGAGCAGCCAGAACTCCTCGACCAGCGCCTCCGGGTCGTCCACGCCGAGTTCGCCGACCAGCCGCACGATGGTCTCCCGCGCGTCCGCGAGGTGGCCTTGGGCGACACCGGCGGGCGCGTCGGCGGCGAGGTCGGCGTCGTCGGGGAACTCGGCGAGGTAGTTGCGGAACGCGCAGCCGCGCCCGTAGCGGGCCATGGCCGTCGCGACCTCCTCGACGAGGGCCACGAGCTGCTCGCGCGGGTCGTCCCCGGCCGCCGCCATCGCGCACCGGGCGGCCTCGGTCCGCCGCTCGTGCGCACCGGTGAGGTACGCGGCGACGAGGTCGGTCTTCGTCGGGAAGTGCCGGTACAGCAGGTTCTTGCCGGTCCCCGCCTCGGTGACCACCTGGTTCATCCCCACCGCGCGGACGCCGTGCTCGTAGAAGAGCCGGGAGGCGACCCCGAGGATGCGCTCGCGGGTGCCCGGAGCAGGCGTTCGTGGCATGGCGCCACCGTAACGGACCGATCGGTCCGCGTCACGGGGACCGGTCGGCGGGTTCCCCTCGGGCAGTGATCGTGGTCACCTGGGAGGGCGGTCGTCGACGAACAGGGGTGGTCGGACATGCCGGAGCGAGCGATCCCGGAGTACGCGACGTGGCAGGCGGTCCGGGAACGGGCCCGGGGGGCGGCGACGGAGGCGTTCGCCGACGAGGGGCCCGCGAACCTCATCGACGGCGAGTGGCGCGCCGTCGGCACCCCGGCCACCCAGACCTCGCCGGTCGACGGCACCACCCTCGGGTCGATGCTCAAGGTCGACCCGGAGACCGCGGAGGACGCGGTCCGGGCGGCCGCCCGCGCCCACCGGGACTGGGGGTCGGTCGACCTCGACGAGCGCAAGCGGCGGGTCAGTGCGGCGATCGACGCGATGGAGGGCGTCCGCGACGACCTCGCTCTGCTGCTCGCCTGGGAGATCGGCAAGCCGTGGAAGGCCGCGGGCGCCGACGTCGACCGCTGCCTCGAGGGCGGGCGCTGGTACGTCGAGCAGATCGAGGGGATGCTCTCCCGCGACGTCGACGGGAGGCCGGCGAGCCGGGTCCCGCTCGAGGGACCCGTCAGCAACATCGCGAGCTGGAACTACCCGATGAGCGTTCTCGTCCACGCCGAGCTCGTGCAGCTCCTGGCGGGCAACGCGGTCGTCGCGAAGACCCCCACCCAGGGCGGCGCGATGTGCCTGACGGTGGCGCACGCGCTGATGGCGCGCGAGGGCCTGCCGGTCACGCTCCTGTCCGGCGACGGCTCGTCGCTGTCCGACGCGCTCATCCGCTCCCCCGAGATCGGCGCGCTCGCCTTCGTCGGCGGGCGCTCGAACGGCGGGAAGGTGGCCGCGCAGCTCGCCGACACCGGCAAGCGCCACATGCTCGAGCAGGAGGGCCTCAACACCTTCGGGGTCTGGGAGTTCTCCGACTGGGAGACGCTCGCGGGCCTGCTCAAGAAGGGCTTCGAGTACGCCAAGCAGCGCTGCACGGCCTACCCGCGCTTCGTCGTGCAGCGCGAGCTGGTCGACGAGTTCCTCGGGACCTACCTACCGGTGGTGCAGGGGGTGCGCTTCGGCCACCCGCTCGCCGCCGGCGAGGACGGCGAGCTGCCCGGCCTCGACTTCGGGCCGCTCATCTCCGCGGCGAAGGCCAAGGAGCTCGACGACTCGGTGCGCGAGGCGCTGAGCCACGGCGCGGTGCCGCTGTACCGCGCCGGGACCGACGCGGGCGAGTTCCTCCCCGGCCAGGACACCTCGGCGTACCACGCCCCGGTGACGCTGCTGGCCCCGCCGGGGGCGTCGCGCCTCATGCACGAGGAGCCGTTCGGGCCGATCGACTCGATCGTCGTCGTCGACACCGAGGCCGAGCTCCTCGCCCAGATGAACGCCTCCAACGGCGCGCTCGTCGCCAGCATCGCCTGCGACGACGAGACCGTCGGCGGGCGGCTCGCCGAGCAGGTGCAGGCGTTCAAGGTGGGGCTCAACAAGCTCCGCTCCCGCGGGGACAAGGACGAGCCGTTCGGCGGGCGCGGCGCGTCGTGGAAGGGCGCTTTCGTGGGCGGCGAGCTGCTGGTGCACGCCGTGACCGTGGGGCCGGAGGGCGAGTCGCTCTACGGCAACTTCCCCGGCTACAACCGCTACCCGGAGGTCTGAGCGCGGAGCTGCTCCCGCAGGCGGAACCGCTGGACCTTGCCGCTCGGGGTCCGGGGCAGCTCGGGGACCACGTGGACCGCCCGCGGGTAGGCGTGGGCGGCGAACCCGGTCTTCACCAGCTGCTGGAGCTCGGCCTCGAGGTCCGCCCGGACCCCGGCGGCGGGATCCAGCACGACGAAGGCCTGGAGGACCTCGCCGCGCAGCGCGTCCGGGGCGGCGACGACCGCGGCGTCGGCGACGTCGGGGTGCGTCACCAGCACGCTCTCGACGTCGAAGGGGCCGATGCGGTACCCGGCCATGATGATCACGTCGTCGTCCCGGGAGGAGAACGCGAGGCGGCCGTCGGCGGCCTGGCTCGCCGTGTCGCCGGTGAGGTACCAGCGCCCGTCGGCGGAGTACCGCTCCGCCGTCCGCTCCGGGGCATCGGCGTACCCGGGGAACCACATCAGCGGGCTGCGGGCCGTGTCGACGGCGAGACGGCCCACCGTGTCGGCCGGGACGACCTCGTCGCGGTCCTCCGCGAGGACGACGCAGGTCCACCCGGGCAACGGGTGCCCCATCGACCCGGGGACGACCTCCCGACGCAGGTCGGGGCGCCAGGCGTTCGCGACGACCATGCCGAGCTCGGTCTGGCCGTAGTGGTCGCGCACCTCGATCCCGAGGTCCTCGCGTGACCAGCGCACGACGTCGGGGGTCAGCGGCTCCCCGGCCGACGAGGCGCACCGCAGGCGCACCCCGTGGTCGCCGTCCGGCCGCCCCGCCTGCAGGGCCCGGTAGACGGTCGGCGCGGCGGCGAGGTCGGTGACGCCCAGGTCGCGCAGGAGCTCCCAGGTGAGCGGGGCGGAGAACGGGGCGTGGAGCAGGACGTTCGGCCGCCCGAGTGCCATCGGCGCGAGCACGCCGTAGTAGAGCCCGTAGGCCCAGCCCGGGTCGGCGACGTTCCAGTAGACGTCGTCGTCGCGCAGGTCGAGGGCGTCGACGAGGTAGCGCCGCATCGCGCTCACGGCGCGCAGCGGGACCGGCACCCCCTTGGGCGTCCCGGTGGTCCCGCTGGTGAACAGCAGCACCAGGACGCCGTCGCCCCCGACCCGCGCGGGGGTCGGCGAGGGTGCGGACTCCCCGGCCAGGAGGTCGGCGAGCCGGAGCCGGGTGGGGTCCTCGGGGCGCTCCCCACCGACCTGGACGATCAGCCGGTCGGCGTCGGTGCGCAGCTTGCCGACCTGGTCGGCGTCGGCGACGACGACCGCGGCCCCGCTCGCGGCCAACCGGAGCTCGACGGCGGGGCCCGCGAAGGCGGTGAACAGCGGGACGTGCACGGCGCCGAGGCGCCAGATGCCGAGCAGCACGGCGGGGAGGTCGGCGGACTTGCCCATGAGGACCCCCACCGCGTCGCCCCGGGCGACACCCCTCGAGGCGAGGGCGGCCGCGACGCGGTCCGACCGCTGGGCGAGGTCGCCGAAGCTCACGTCCTCGGGGTGCCGGTCGGGTCCGACGACGGTGAACGCGACGCCGTCGGCGGGGTGCCGGTCGCAGAGCAGCTCGGCGGCGCAGGCGTCGTCGGCGCCGAACTCGTCGGGGCCGAACCCGTCGGGTCCGGACGCGTCGGGGCGGTCCCGGTCGACGGCGTCGTCGGGGGCGGGCGATGCGGTGGTCACGGGGTCCTCCGGGATCGGGGGTGCGGGGGTCAGTAGGCGTTGCGCCGCGCGACGACGGCCGCGACGGCGGTGAGGAGTTCGGGGGCGTCCTCCTCGGGCAGGACGGCCTGCACGACGCAGGGCCGGTGGGGATCGTCCCGCGCCTTGTCCAGCGCCGCGGCCAGGGCGGGGACGGTCTCCGCGCGCACGACGAGCGCGTCGCCGAGTCCCAGCGCGGCGGGCAGTTCCTGCCAGTCCCACGCCGCCACGTCGTGGTAGGCGGCCTCCGGGTGGTGGATGGCGCGCTCGACGGTGTAGCCGCGGTTGTCGACGACCACCACCACCGGGGCGAGCCCCCGGCGACCGAAGGTCCCCAGCTCCTGCGCGGTGAGCTGGACCGACCCGTCGCCGATCACCAGCACCGCCCGGCCCGGGTCGGTCGGGGCGGCGAGCTGGGCACCCAGCAACGCGGGCAACGTGTAGCCGATCGACGACCACAGGCCCTGGGCGAGGAAGCCGGACCGGGCGGGCAGGCGGATGGCCAGCGCGCCGTAGTACGGGGTGCCCGACTCGGCGGCGAGGAGGTCACCCGGCCGGAGCCACTGCTCGATCGTCGTCCAGAGCGCCCGCTGGTCCAGCCGCTCCGCGGGGACCTCCGGACGGGTCCGGGCGGGGGTCGCGGGGGCGGTCGCCCGCGGGTGTCGACGCAGCTCGGCGGTGATCACGGCGAGGGCGTCGCCGAGGGCGACGGGGGCGAACTCGTCCGCGCCGGCGCGCACCAGGCCCGGTTCGACGACGAGCACCGGACGGGCCGGGTCCTCGGGGGGCGCGGTGAACACGACGACGCCGTCCGGCCCCGGTCCGCCCACGCCGACCACCAGCGGGGCGGCCGCCACGACCTCGGCGACCCCCGGGGTCAGCTCCCCCGCGTAGAGGCCCAGGAACCGCGGGTCGGACTCGTCGAGCACGCCCTTGCCGCGGTGCAGGGTCGCCGAGCGCACACCGCCGTCCGCGACGAGCTCCCGCAGGCGGGCGCCCTGGCCGAACCGGTCCGCGAGGTGGCCGGCGAGGACGACCACGCCGGCGGGACCACCGGCCTCGTCGAGCCGCCGGCGCACGTGGCCGGCGAGCTCGTGGAGGGCGTCCGGGTCGGAGACGTCCTCCACCTCGAGCGGCGCCGCGGGGGGCGCGCACGGGGCGGAGACGACGTCGGCGTTCAGCGTCAGGTGGACCGGCATCCGGTGCCGGAGGGCCTCGGTCAGCACCCGGTCGATCTCGGCCGGCGCGTCGGCGGCGGACGGCCACGCCCGGGCGTGGACCACCTCGCCGTAGGCGCGGGCGAAGCGGCGGAAGTCGCCGTCGCCGTAGGTGTGGTGGGCGGCTGCCGAGGCCTCGACGACCGCCGTCGCGGGAGCGCCCGTGATCTGGAGGACCGGGACCTGCTCGGCCGCACTGCCGGCCACGCCGTTGATCGCCGAGAGCTCCCCGACGCCGAGGGTGGTCGCCAGCACCCCGAGCCCCGGGCCGCCGCGCGCGCACTCCCGGCGGGCGTATCCGTCCGCTGCGTAGGCGGCGTTGAGCTCGTTGGTGGTCCCCACCCACTCCAGGCCGTCGGTCGCGAGGATGCGGTCGAGGAGCCCCAGGGAGTAGTCGCCGGGCACGCCGAACACGTGCCCGACCCCGCGCTCGGTGAGCCGGGCGAGCAGGTAGTCGGCCACGCAGTAGGAGTTCGTCACGCCGTCAGGCTGCCGCCCGGCGACCGGGGCACACGAGAGCGGCGACCACGAGTTCTCCGGGTGCGACCCTGCGGTTTCCACGAGACGGGGGTGCTGCGGTGACCGACGGGTGGGAGTCCGCGGCCCGGTTGTGCCGGGACGCGAAGGAGGATCTGCCGGAATTGACGAGGACGGCCGTCGCACGGATCCGCGCCGAGGTCGGCGGGACGTACGCCCCGGTCCCGACCGACGAGCACTTCGCGGACGTCGACGGGCAGTACGCCGCGCTGCTCGACGGTCTGGCCGCACGCCGGCACCCCAGCGCCGCCGACGCGGACCGGGCGCGGGAGCTCGGGGCCCGGCGGGCCCGCCAGGGCCTTCCCCTCGAGTCGGTCATCTCGGCGTACCACATCGGCTACCGCGAGCTGTGGAACGCGCTGCTCGAGCGGGCGGAGCTCGAGGACCCCGAGCTCGCGGTGCGCCTGCTGCGGCTGGTCAACCTCGTCTGGACCTGGGTGCAGCGGGCGAGCGCCGCCGCGGCCGACGGGTTCGCCGAGGTGACGCTGGCCCGGCAGGCCGCCACCACCGAGCTGGCCCACCGCTTCCTCGAGGCTCTCTACACGGGCGAGTCCGCGGGCGAGGACGTCGCCCTCGCCGCCCGGGCACTGGGCTTCGATCCCGCCGCCGACTTCCGGGCCGTCTGCGCCGACGTCGCGGACACCGACGGCGCCGACCTCGAACGGGTGCGGACCGCGCTGCGCCGGACCGGCAGCACGGCGGCGGCCGTGCGGGGCGACGTGCTGGTGCTCGTCGCGCAGGGGGTCGACGACGCCCTGCGGCCCGAGCGGGTGGCCGACCTGCTGGGCCGGGGACCGGTGGGGATCGGTCTCTCCCGCCGCGGTCTCCCCGGGGCCGCGGCGAGCATCGTCGACGCCGAGCGTTCCCTCGCCGTCGCCCGCCGCACCGGCGAGCCGGCCGCGTTCGGTGACCACTGGATGCTCGCGACCCTCCTCCCCCATCACCACGAGCTCGGGGCCGTGCTCGACACCGACGCCGACGAGCGCCACCCCCACCTCCGCGACGCCGTGACGGCCTACGCGGACCACGGCTTCTCGACGACCGCCGCCGCCACGGCGCTTCACCTGCATCCGAACACGGTCAAGTACCGCCTCGACCGCTGGCAGCTCCTCACCGGCTGGGACCCCCGCACGTTCGACGGCCTCGCCCGTTCCCTGACCGCGATCGGGCTCCGGACGCCGGACGCGCGTCGACACCCGTGACCTCCGGGGTCTCGACCTGCAGGGCAGAAACAGTCAGGATGGACCGGAAGCCGTCGTCAGGAGAGGACCCGCACATGCCCGTCACGCTCACCGAGGAGCAGACCGCGTTCGCCGGAGCGATCGGCGAGTTCGCCCGCCGCGAGGTGCCGGACAAGGCCGCGCTCGACCGTCTCACCGTCGAGGGCCCGCACAGCGACGAGGTCTATCGCAAGATCGCCGACCTGGGCTGGCTCGGCATCTCCCTGCCCGAGGAGTACGGCGGCGCCGACGGCTCCATGACCGACCTCCTGGTCTTCCTCGAGGAGACCTCGTACCACCGCCTGCCCATCGGCGGCTTCGGCACGACGATCATCACGGCGGCCGCGATCCAGAAGTTCGGCTCCGACGCCCAGAAGGCCGAGCTGCTCGGCGGCACCTCGCGGGGCGACGTCCTCGCCATCTCGATGTCCGAGCCGGGCGCGGGCTCCGACGTCGGCGGCCTGACCTGCAGGGCCACCAAGACCGAGGACGGCTGGGTGATCGACGGCCAGAAGACCTGGTGCTCGAACGCCCACATCGCCTCGCACATCCTGCTGGTCGCCCGCACCTCCACCGAGGGCGGCAAGCACGACGGCCTGACGATGTTCGTCGTGCCCACCGATGTCGCGGGCCTCGAGATCCACGGCATCGAGACGATGGGTGGCAAGGAGGTCAACGACCTCTACTTCACCGACTGCCACCTGCCGGCCGACGCGGTCGTCGGGACCGAGGGGCAGGGCTGGCGCCAGCTCATGGCCGGGCTGAACCTGGAGCGGATGATCCTCGCCGGGCTGATGCTGGGCCTCGCGCGCCGAGCGTTCGACGACACCCTCGACTACGTCAAGGGCCGCGAGCAGTTCGGCCGGCCGGTCGGCACCTTCCAGGCCCTGCGCCACCGGATCGCCGACAACGCGACCGAGCTCGCGGCCACGAAGCTGCTGGTGCACGACACCGCGGCGACGATCGACGCGAACCCCACCGCGCTGTTCCCGCGCGAGGCGTCGATGGCCAAGCTCAAGGCCACCGAGCTCGCGAAGCACCTCTCGCTCGAGGGGATGCAGATGCTGGGCGGCTACGGCTACGCCACCGAGTACGGCATGGAGCGGCTGCTGCGGCTCTCGGTGGTCTCCACCGTCTACGGCGGTACCAGCGAGATCCAGCGCGACATCATCGGGAAGACCCTGGGTCTCTAGGTTCCGGGCCTCCGAGCCCGATCACGGCGGCCACGGCGTCGGCGTCCCCGCTCAGCGCGGCGCCGTGGCGGCGCAGGGCACCGAGCGCGGCGGCGTTGTCGGCCGTGGTGTCCGCGACGAGCCGGTCGGCACCGTCCTGGGCGGCCCGCTGCGCCAGGAGACCGAGGACGGCCGTCCCGATCCCCCGGCCGCGGGCCCCGCGGGACAGCCAGACCCCGGTCTCTGCGCCGGCCCCGTCCCGGCGCAGACGCGCGACCCCCACCACGGCCGCGCCCTCGACGACGAGGTACGACGTCTCCGTCGCCGGCCGCCCACGGAGGAACCGGGCGTAGGCGCGCTCGCGGAGCAGGGTCCAGTCGTCGGGGTGCGGGCCGTCGTCGGGGGGCATGACCTCGCGCGGCAGGGCACCGGCCACCGCGGCGGCCACGACGGCGTCGACCTCGGAGCGGTCGCCGACGTCGAGGCGGCGGAGGGCGACGACCGGGGGCGGGAGGGTCATGCAGCCAGCCTGCGCCGGTCGGCAGGCCGCTCACCAGCGGTTTTCCTGGTGAGCACCGTCGGTGACCCGGCCACTCGGTCCGACGATTCACGGACAGTGAGCGTGTTCACTGCGTAGCGTCACCAGCTTCTGAGTGATCCGCGTCTCACCAGCTTGGCCGCATCGTCGAAGGTCGACACTACCGACGCCGCGCGCCCGGCGGTTGTCGACACCGCTCCCGGCGGAGGGCGTCACCCGGATTCGCGCCGGGGGTCACCAAGGGTGTCGGGCCCGCCCGGTCCGGCCGTCGTCGATCATCCGCGGTACCCGCGGGACCGGCTAATCTCGGGCGCCACCATCAGGAAGCCGGACGATGTCGGGGTCGGACGGCACCGACCGGGTCGGCCGCAGCCGCCCGCAGCCGAGGGGGAGGCCTCTTCTCGTGGACGAGATCCGCATGCCCGACCGTGACGGCACCACCGCACCCGCGCTCCGTGACCTGGTGGAGGACGTGCTCGAGGACCGGGAGTCGCTCGAGGACCGCCTCGACGCCTGCGACGCCTACATCGTCCTCGTCGCCGATCCCGACACCGGGGCGCTCGACTCCTACGGCCCGTTCGACGGCACCACGGCCCTCCTCGACGCCGCCCGCCGCCGCGAGGACCTCGATGACGGCGACCTGGGCGACGTCACCGTCGCCGTCGTGCGCCACCACCTGCCGTCGCAGGGCTCCGGGCGGCACGCCGTCGACTGACGGCCCGCTCCGAGGGTCGGCGTCCGGGTGACGAAGCGGCCACGATCCGGTCGAGTCGGCCTCCGCCCGGCGTGTCGCGACCCCCTGTGGGGGATGTTGACCACGAGCACCGCCCGAGCGAGGAGCTGATCGTCGTGGCCGTCCGTCACCACACCGCCCGCCGCTGGACCGCACGCGTCGGCATCACCGCCGTGACCTGCCTCGCCGCCGCCAGCCTCGGGCTCGGCACCGCCCAGGCCGCCCCCGGCACCCCCTGCGCGCCGACCGCGAAGGCCTGCATGGACCTCTCGAGCCGCCAGGCGTGGCTCACCGACGGGGCGGGCCACGTGACCGCCGGCCCGTTCGCGGCGCGGGGCGGGAAGTCGGGCGCGGCCACCCCCGTCGGCACCTTCACCGTGCAGAAGAAGGTGAAGAACTACTGGAGCAAGGCCTTCGACGCGCCCATGCCGAACTCGGTGTTCTTCAAGCCGGGCTACGCCTTCCACGCCGGGAGCCCGGCCGTGGCCTCGAACGGCTGCATCCACCTGAACCGGGGGGCGTCGCAGCAGTTCTTCGACACCCTGCAGGTCGGCGACCGGGTGCAGATCGTCCCCTAGACGCCCGGGGTCCGCCGCGCCGCCGTCATCGCGTCCGTCATGGCCTCGAGGTAGCGGCGGACGGCGGCGAGCTCGGCGTCGTCGAACCCGTCCATCACCGCGTCCGAGAGCCGGCCGATCGGACCGAAGAACTCGGCCGCCACCGCCCGGGCGCCCGGCGCGTACTGCAGGAGCACCCGGCGGCGGTCGGCGGGGTCGCGGCGGCGCTCGACGTGTCCCGCCGCGACCAGCCGGTCGACCACGCCGGTCACCGAGCCCGAGGTGAGGGAGAGCGCCTCGCCGAGCGCGCCCGCCGTCAGGAACTCCCCCTCGGACTCGGCCTGCATCACGTGCAGCAGGGCCTCGAGGTCGGTCGGGTGCAGCCCCTGACGGGCGGCGAAGGCGTCCGCGAGATGCCGGGACGACTGCGTCAGGCGCTGGAGGGCACGGACGATCGCCGCACGCTGGTCGCCGCTTCTCGCCTCGTCCATCCCTACATCGTGTCGTGCCCGTACATCCGGCCCAGCGGGTCGTGGATGAACTCGATGCGGGCACCGTCGGGGTCGAAGGTGTAGATCGAGGTGCCGGACTCCAGCATGTACTCGATCCCCCGCTCGTCGAGGCGCGCGCGGATCTCGTGCCAGTGCTCCTCGGAGACCGACAGGCACAGGTGGTGCAGCCCGCCGAGCACCTCCTGGTACGGCCCCGGCTCGACACCGGGCAGGTCGAAGAACGCCAGGTGGTTGCCGTTGCCGACGTCGAAGAAGAAGTGCGTCGACCCCGCGAGGTCGCGGTTCTCGAACAGCACGGTGACGGGGAAGCCCGCGACGTTCTGGTACCACTCGGTGGTGGTGCGCACGTCGCGGCAGATCAGGGCGACGTGGTGGACGCCCTGCCCGTAGCTCTTCGGCCGCTGCTCCTTGGAGAACAGGAACTCGGCGCGGACCCGGTCGCGGATCTCCTCGAGCTCCCGGCGCTGCTCGGCGGTGATCAGCGAGGCCTTCTCGGCCTCCGACTCCTCGCCGTCGCCGCGCGTCGGTTCGGGGGTGACGGACTCCTCGGTGGTGCTCACGGTCGTTCTCCTTCGTCCGGCACGAGGTCCTCGTGCATCTCCCACACGAGGATCTCGGCGTCGGTGGTCGCGGTCAGGGGGGTCGGGGTCGTGTCGGCGGCGCGGACCGCGTCGCCGGGGTGCAGGGTCAGGTCGCCGACGACGGCCTCGCCGCGGGCGACGAACACGTGGAGCCGCCGCGCGGCCGGGAGCTCGACGCGGGTGCCGGCGCGGGGGCGGGCGACGTGGAACACCGCCGCCGTCCCGAGCCCGACCGGCCCGGCGCCGCCGGCCACCGCGACGAGCGAGCCGTCGGCGAGGTCGGGGCCCACGTCGTGGCGCGCGTAGGACGGCTCGGTGCCCGGCACGTCGGGCACCAGCCACATCTGGACGAGGTGCAGCTCGTCGTCCCCCGCGTTGCGCTCGGTGTGGACCACGCCGCGGCCGGCACTGAGCCGCTGCACGGTCCCCGGCGTGACGCGCGCGGTCCGCCCGGCGTCGTCGGTGTGCTCGAGCGTGCCGGTGAGCACCCACGTGACGATCTCGGTGTCGCGGTGCGGGTGCTCGTCGTACCCGGCGCCGGGGGCGATGCGGTCCTCGTTGTGCGCGAGGAGCAGGCCGTGGTGGGTGTTCCCCGGCTCGTGGTGGTGGCCGAAGGAGAACGAGTGCCGCGTGACGATGCCGGGGGACGCGCCCAACCCCCGGTCGGCGCCGCGGCGCACGTCCATCGTCCCCCCAGACACCCCGGTGCTTGAACCTTCAGCGAGTGTGCCCCGGGCGGCGGCGGGACGCGACCCACAGGGCCCCGTCAGGGGAAGACGTCGTCCACCACGACGGTGACGTCGACCGGTTCGAGCCCGGTCGCCTCCCGCACCCCGCGCGAGACCGCGCCCCGGATCCGCTCCCCCAGGGCCTGCAGGTCCTGGCCGTAGCGCGCGGCCAGCGTGATCTGCACGGCCGTCGACCCACCGGCGACGCCCGCGGCCACGTCGGGCACCACCTCGCCGCCGGCCTCGTGCTCGCTCGCCGCCAGGCGCCCGAGGGCGACCTCCACCCCGGGCACCTGCGCGGCGAGGTGCCGGGCCAGCGCGACGACCACCCGCGCCGCCACCCGGGTGTGCCCCTGCGGGGTGCTGATCCGGCCGTACTCGGGTTCGGACGAGACGCCGCGGACGGTCCGCAGCGCGGCCTCGATGACCGCGGGCGGGGCCTGCGGCCGGTCGGCCTCCACGGCGCGCACGGGGGCCCAGAGCCGGTCGAACTCCGCGAGGGCCGCCCGGCAGTGCGGGCAGCCGCTCTGGTGCTCGTCGAGCTCGGTGGCGCGTCCCTCGGCGACCTGCTCGAGCAGCGGTTCCGTGGGGCGGCCACAGGCGAGGTGGTCGGTCATCGCCAGCTCCTCATCTCGGCGAGCAGGGTGGTGCGGGCACGGGCGAGACGGCCGCGCACCGTCGCCTCCGACGTCTTGGTGATCGCGGCGGCCTGCGCGTAGCTCAGGCCCTCGATCTGGCAGAGCACGAGCGGGACGCGCAGCGGTTCGGGCAGCCGGGCGATCGCGGCCAGCCCGGCCCGCAGCTCCTCCCCGGCCACCACGGACCGTTCCGGTCCCGCCGAGGGCGCGAGGTCGGTCTCGCTCGGCTCGTCGTACGGGCGCCGGCGCCGGCGCAGGTCCAGGCTGCGGTTCACGACGACGCGGTAGAGCCAGGTGGTGAAGGCCGACGTGCCGGCGAACCCCGCGAGCGCCGTCCAGAGCTGGATGACGACCTCCTGGGTGACGTCGTCCGCGTCGGCCGGGTCCCCGGTGATCCGCAGGGCGATGCGGTAGATCCGGTCGCGGTGGCGGCGGATCAGCTCCTCGTGGGCGCCAGGGTCCCCCTCCCGCGCCTTCCCGACGAGCCAGCGGTCGACCAGGGCGTCCCGGTCGCGCTCGTCGTCGGGCTGCGTCACGGCCTGCCACTACCCCGGGAATGGCACTGGAACACGGACGGCCTCCGATGCCACCGTGACGGGGTGACCTCCGCCGGCACCCGGACCTTCCCGTTCACGCCCACCGCGCACCCGACCCCCGCCGCCCGGCGCGCCGAGCTGCTCGTCGAGCCCGGCTTCGGGCAGGTGTTCACCGACCACACGGCGACGGCGACGTGGACCGCCGGGCGCGGCTGGCACGACGAGGCGGTGCGCGCGAGCGAGCCGCTGGTGCTGCACCCCGCGGCGGCGGTGCTGCACTACGCGCAGGAGATCTTCGAGGGGCTGAAGGCCTACCGGCAGCCCGACGGCTCGGTCGCGCTCTTCCGCCCCGAGCTCAACGCCGCCCGGTTCGCCCACTCCGCCCGCCGGCTCTCCCTGCCCGAGCTGCCGGTCGACGCGTTCCTCGAGGCGGTGCGCGGCGTGGTCCGGGCCGACGAGGCGTGGGTCCCCGAGGCGCCCGCGTCGCTCTACCTGCGCCCCTTCACGGTGGCCACCGAGGCGTTCCTCGGCGTGCGGCCGGCCGACGAGGCGCGGTTCTGCGTCGTCGCGTGCCCCGCCGGGCCGCTGTTCGCCGGCCGCGACGCCGGGCTCACCCTCTGGATCTCCGCCGAGCTGTCGCGGGCCGCCCCGGGGGGCACGGGCGACGCCAAGTGCGGCGGGAACTACGCCGCCGGGCTCGCCGCCCAGACCCTGGCCCGCACCCACGGGTGCGACCAGGCCCTGTTCCTCGACGCCGCCGAGCACCGCTGGCTCGAGGAGTCGGGGACGATGAACGTCCTGCTGGTGACCGCCGACGGCGACCTGGTCACCCCGCCGCTCGGCACGATCCTCGACGGCGTCACGCGGCGCAGCGTCCTCGAGCTCGCCGCCGGGCACGGGCTGCGCGCGGTGGAGCGGCCCGTGTCGGTGGAGGAGCTGACGGCCGGGTGCGCCGACGGGTCGATCACCGAGGTCTTCGCGGCCGGGACCGCCGCGGTGATCAGCCCGATCATCGCCTTCCGCTCGACCGCGGGCGGGTTCACGGTGGGGTCCGGGGCGCCGGGCCCGCACACGCTGGCGCTGCGCGAGGAGCTGCTGGACATCCAGTTCGGCCGGGTCGCCGACCCGCGCGGCTGGCGGGTGTCGGTCGACTGAGGCCCATCGTTACTCCGAACAGCCGATCGAGTGACATCACTTGACGTAACAATTCGACGCCGGAGAGCGACACACAGTCACGATGACCCCCGGAGATCGGAGGCCGACCGTGGCGACCGTGCACCGCACCCGACCCACCGTCCCGCCCGGCACGACACCCCCGCAGGCCGACCTCCTGCGCCACCGCCTCGACGCCGCGGCCGCGGCGCGCGCCCAGACGCCGCTCGTGGCACTCGCGGGCGTCTGCGTCACCGTCGCGGTCGCCCTCGTGGCCGGGCCGGCGGCGGCGGCCGTCGCCCTCGTCGTCGGGACGCTCGCGGTGCTGGTGACCCGCGGCCACGACCGCACCCGCCGGACGGTCGCCGTCACCTGCGGGGCGCCGAACGCCCGCCACGAGCAGCTCGTCGCGATCTTCGAGCGGGTGCGGTGCGCCGCCACCTCCTGGGAGCCCCAGGTGTGGGAGGTCGGCGACAAGGCGGTGCACCACCCGGTCTCGCGGCGCTGCGACGGGCCGCGCCACCTGCGCGCGGACGGCCCGGTGCCCACCTTCGCGGGCACGCGGCGGGAGCTCGCCCTCCTGCCCGAGCACGTCGTGCTGCGCGACGGCCGGTTCCACACGGTCGTCGGCTACGACGCCCTCGAGGTCGCCGCGTCGGTCCAGGAGCGCGCCGGGGGCGGCCGCCTGGGCCGGCTCACGGTGCGGGCCGCGGGTCTCGAGTCGGTGTACGACCTCGCCTCGATCGACGCCGCCTGCGAGCTCGCCGCCGCGCTGCGCGGCATGACCGACGCGCAGCACCGCCCGGCCGCCCGGTGGCCGGTCGAGGTCCCCGCCCAGCGCCGGGAGACCCAGCGCCGGGAGACTCAGCGCCGCGCGGCGACCGGCAGCCCGTGGGCCTCCCCGACGGTGGCGCTGTAGAGCTCACCCGCGTGGGTCGCGAGACCCTCCGCGAGACCCGGGTCGGCGTCGAGCGCGGCCTCCCAGCCGAGGTCGGCCAGGGCGAGCACGAACGGCGTCGTCGCGTGGGTCAGCGCGTGCGTCGAGGTGTTCGGCACCGCCCCGGGCATGTTCGCGACGCAGTAGAACAGCGCGTCGTGCACCCGGAAGGTCGGGTCGGAGTGCGTCGTGGGCCGCGAGTCCTCGAAGCAACCGCCCTGGTCGATCGCGATGTCGACCAGCACCGCGCCGGCCTTCATCCGCGCGACGAGGTCGTTGGACACGAGCTTCGGCGCCTTCGCCCCCGGGATGAGCACCGCGCCGACCACGAGGTCGGCGTCGAGCACCGCGCGCTCGAGGTTCTCGGTGTTCGAGTACAGGGTCTGCACCCGCCCCGCGTACCGGGCGTCGAGCGCGCGCAGCGTGTCGAGGTTCTTGTCGAGCACCGTGACGCGGGCGTGCATGCCGACCGCCATCTGGATCGCGGCCGCCCCCGAGACGCCGCCGCCGATCACCACGACGTGCGCCGCGGGCGCTCCGGGCACCCCGCCAAGCAGCAGGCCGCGGCCGCCGTGCGAGCGCATCAGGTGGTACGCGCCGACCTGCGGGGCGAGCCGGCCCGCGACCTCGCTCATCGGCGCGAGCAGCGGCAGCGCGCCGTGGCGGGTGACCGTCTCGTAGGCGATCGCGGTGGTGCCGGCGTCGAGCAGCGCGTCGGTGCACGGGCGCGACGCGGCCAGGTGCAGGTAGGTGAACAGCGTCAGGTCCGATCGCAGGCGGTGGTACTCCGGCTCCACCGGCTCCTTGACCTTGACGACCATCTCGGCGTCGCCCCACACCGCGTCGGCGTCCGCGACGATCCGCGCGCCGGCCTCCTTGTACTCGTCGTCGCCGAACGCGGAGCCGGCGCCCGCGCCCTGCTCGACGGTCACCTGGTGGCCGTGGGCGACCAGCTCGCGCACACCCCCGGGCGTCAGGGCCACCCGGAACTCGTTGTCCTTGACCTCGGCGGGCACCGCGACCTTCATCTGCGTCCTCCGTTCGACGTGTGTCCCCATGGTGAACGTCCTGCGCCCGCAGCGGTACATCTACGAACAAGGTTCTGTAACGTACGGGCGTGAGCGAACTTCCCGACGATCCACTGGTCCGGTCGCGCATCGCACCGAACGATCTGCGGGACGCCGCGGCGCTCGACGAGGTCGACCGCGCCCTGCTGGCCCACCTCGTCGCCGACGCCCGCACCACCAACGCCGCGCTGGCCGAGGCGGCGGGGATCGCGCCGTCGACCTGCCTCGCCCGCGTGCGGTCGCTACGCGAGCGCGGGGTGATCCGCGGGTACCACGCCGACGTCGACCCGGCGGCCGTCGGCCTGCCGCTCCAGGCGATGATCTCGGTGCGGCTGCAGAGCGACGCCCGCGACCGGCTTGGCGAGTTCGTCGGGCTGGTGCGCCGCCTGCCCGCGGTGCGCGACGTCTACTTCGTCGCGGGCGCCGACGACTACCTGCTGCACGTCGCGACGTCGGGCACCGGGGCGCTGCGCGACCTCGTCGCCACCCTGAACTCCCACCGCGACGTCGCGGGCACCGTCACCAGCCTGATCTTCGACCACATCCGCACCGCGAACGTCAGCTGAGTGTCCGCACTGCGGCCATGCTGACACTGGACGTCACGATCGGACGATGTACGGGGGCCGCTCGCCGAGTGGGCGCTCATGGTCGTCCGGACGACCCTCGACGCCCACTCGGCAACGTCGAGATCGCCGAGTGGGCGCCCACGGCTCCGCGGACAGCCCGCCGCGTCCACTCGGCTGGCACGATCACCCGCCGTGGACGTCCTGACGCGCATCGGCCTCGTCGAGCTGGCCTTCGGCGCCCTGCTCGGGTGGGCGGTGGCGGCCACCATGATCACCCCGCAGCTCGTCGAGCGGACCGGGGTCGTGGCGCCGCGACGCATCCTCCAGGCCCACCTCGACTACGTGATCATGGGGATCATCCTGATCGCGGTGGGTCTCGCCGTGCCGGGCCTGCCCACCTGGCTCGCGGCGGCGATCGTCGTGGGGACGTGGCTGAACCCGACCCTCTTCCTGCCACTCGCGTTCATGCCCCGGGCGGTCTCGCGCCTCTGGTACCAGGCGGCGAGCGTCGTGTCGTTCACGCTCACCAGCGGTGGGCTGGTCGGCGCGGCGGTCGTCGGCCTCGTCCGCTAGCGGCCCTCCCGGTGCGTCCCGCACACAGCCGACCGGACTCGGACGTCGATCCCTGGTTCTGTGGCGACACGCGCAAGGGACGAGACGACACGCCCCACGAGTTCGGATCCCGCTCCGCCCCCGCCCGCCGTGTGCGTCCCGCAACGCCAGCGTGCTCAGAGGACGACCGGACCGCCCGGGGTGCGGAGCTCCGCGCGCAGCGCCACGGGACCCGGCGTCACCGTCACCCGGTTCCCGAGGTGCCCGACGAGGCCCGCCGCGACGAGCCGGGCGCGCAGGGAGTCGGCCGCCGGGGTGGAGAGCACGAGGCGGTCCAGCGCGAGCCCGGCGTCGTCCAGCCCGTCGCTCGGGTGCGCGCCGTCCCAGGCGATCAGCGAGGGCCACACGCCCGAGCCGTCGACCGGCAACCCGCCGTCGTCGGGAACGGTCAGGGTCCAGGCGAGGTGGTCGCGGGTGAGGGGGGTCGGCCGGCCGTGCTCGGCCGCCCAGGGCGCGTCGAGGTCGGGGCGGCGCAGCACCCAGTGCACGAGCCGCGGCGGACCGGAGAAGCGGTCGAGCCCGAACCAGCGCGGGCGGCCCGGGTCGGGCGCCTCCGGGTCGACCGCGATCAGCTCGAGGTAGGTGCCGCCGTCGAGGTTCCACAGGGCGTTGTGGGTGCCGTACCGGTGGTGCCGCCCGCGACCCGCCGGCGCGACGCCGAGCCGGTCGGCCAGCCACTGGACGCCGGGCTCCAGCGAGGCGGTCCCGACGACGAGGTGGTCGACCCCGGCCGTCACGCCGACGCGGCCTTCTTCGCGGCCCGCTGCCGGCGCTCCTCGGCCTTCGCCAGGGCGTCGTCCCAGCTCGCCCGGTTCATGATCAGGCGCCGGTACTGCATGACCTCGGCGCGCTTGTCGACCGCGAGGGCCCCGATGAGGCGGTCGCCGCTGCGGTAGAGCGCGACGAACGCGTCGGCCTCGTCGCCCATGACGACCTCGGTCTCCACCTCGGCGAAGCCCTCCCCCGCGCGGGCGACCCCGACGAACTGGATGCGGCTGTCGTACCAGTCCGACCAGAAGTACGGGACGGTCGTGTACTCCTTCGCCGACGACGGGTCGACGGCGTGCCGGGCGGCGAGCGACCCCTGCTCCTGGGCCGACGTCCAGTGCTCGAGGCGCATCGGCTCGGACGTGACGTCGTCGAAGAGCGCGTTGGGCCAGCGGGCGACGTCGCCGGCCACGTAGACCCCCGGCGCCGCGGCGAGGGTCGCGTCGGCGAGCACCCCGTCGTCGACCGTCAGCCCCGATCCCTCGAGCCAGCCGGTGTTCGGCGCGGCACCGACCCCGACGACGAGGACGTCCGTGGGGATCTCGGTCCCTTCGGCCAGGACGACGGTCTCGACCCGGTCGGTCCCGCGCACCTCGGTGACGGACGCCCCGGTGAGGACCGTCGTGCCCTGCCGCTCGTGGATCGCGGTGAGCGCCCGGCCCATCCGCTCCCCCACGCCGCGCACCAGCGGGACGGGCAGGGCCTCGACGATCGTGACCTCGAGGTCGCGCTTGCGGGCCACCGCGGCGATCTCCGAGCCGATGAACCCGGCGCCGATCACCGTGACCCGCGGTGTCCCCTGGCGCAGCAGGTCCCGCAGGCGCAGCGAGTCGTCGAGGGTCCGCAGGGTGACGACGCCGGCTAGTCCGGGCGGGCACAGCGAGGCGGGCAGGACGCGGGCGTCGGCGCCGGTGGCGATGACGAGGCCCGTGTAGCCGATCTCGCGGTCGCCCACGGCCACCGTCCTCTCGCCGGTGTCGAGCCCGGTCGCGGGGGCGCCGAGCACCAGCTCGACGTCGAGCTCGGCGAGCTTCTCGCGCTCGCGGTAGGTGGGGTCGGCGGGCTCCTCGTCGGCGAGGTGCTCCTTCGACAGCGGCGGTCGGTCGTAGGGCAGGTGCTCCTCGGCCCCGACGAGCGCGATCGACCCCGCGAACCCGTCGTTGCGCACGGCCTCGACCGCCCGCAGACCCGCCAGCGACGCACCCACCACCACGAGATCGGCCACGCCGTCGACCCTAGTCGGAGGCGGTTCCGCGGGCCTCCCACCCCGAAGCGGCCTGATCATCCTTTCGGGCTAGGCGGCTAACGCGAGTGGCCCAGTGCAGCGATTCCCCCAGCACAGCAGGACCACGGACACCAGGGGGCCGGGATGCGGATGACCAGGATCGGCGCGGCGGGTTCGGCCGTCGCGGTACTGGGGGTCCTCGGGGTCTCCGCCGGCCTCACCATGACCGGTCCGGCGCCGGCCCCGGTGGCCGACCGGGCGATCGCCCAGGCCCCCGCCGCGGCGTCGCCCGTGGCCGCGCCGATCACGGCGGACGTGACCACGCTGCCCACCACCACGACGGCGCCCCGCACCACCACGACGAAGGCCGCCGCGAAGCGCACCACGGCGAAGCCGACCACCACGACGGCCGCGACGAAGCAGTCGTCGGGAATGCCCTGCAGCATCAGCGGCGACGGCGCCTGCGTCGATCTCTCGGCGAAGCGCGTGTGGCTGGTGCAGGACGGCGAGGTGGTGCGGTCGGCGCCGATGACCAGCGGGCGGCCCGGCGAGCGGACCCCCACCGGCACGTTCCACGTCACGTGGAAGGACGCGGACCACCGCTCGAGCGAGTTCAACGACGCGCCGATGCCGTGGTCGGTGTTCTTCAACGGCGGGATCGCCTTCCACACCGGGAGCCTGTCGCGGCAGTCGGCCGGGTGCATCCACCTGTCGGACTCGGTCGCGCGGACGTTCTTCCGCACCCTGTCGGTGGGTGACACGGTCGTCGTCGTCCGCTGAGATGGAACGACCCGGCGCCTCGTGGGGCGAGGCGCCGGGTCGTCGTCACCAGGTGGGAACCGAGTCGGGGCGGTCCCCGACGAGCGGGCGCGGGCCAGCTGGGGAACGGATTGCCGCGCCGGGTGCTCGTCACGCTCCGTAGGACGGAGCAGTACCCCGTCCAACGGGGTCGGCCGCCCGCCGTGACGCCACGCCGACGGTTTGCACACGGAGGAGTGGAACGCCCGGATCCGGGTGTACGGGCACTGTCTAGGGTCCCGGTGTGGCAACCGACCGTCCTCTCGCCCTGGTCACGGGCGCCTCGCGCGGCATCGGCGCCGCCGTCGCGGCGGCCCTGGCACCCACCCACGACCTGCTGCTCGGCGGTCGCGACGACGCCGCGCTCGCCGCCGTCGCGACCCGTCTCGGGGACCGCGCGCTGCCCTGGCCGGTCGACCTCACCGACCCCGTCGCCCTGGCCGGCGCCACCGAGCGGATCGACGAGCTCGACGTCCTCGTGCACTCGGCCGGGGTCGGGATGCTGGGCACCGTCGCGGAGCTCGACGTGGACACGTGGCGGCGGCAGTTCGAGGTGAACGTGGTGGCGGTGGCCGAGCTGACGCGCCTGCTGCTCCCGGCGCTGCGGGCCACCCGCGGGTCGGTCGTCACCGTGAACTCCGGCGCGGGCCTCGCCGCCCGGCCGGGCTGGGGCTCCTACGCGGCGTCGAAGTTCGCGCTGCGCGCCTTCACCGACGCGCTGCGCGGCGAGGAGCCGGCGCTGCGCGTGTGCTCGGTGCACCCCGGGCGCGTCGACACCGACATGCAGCGCGCGGTGGTGGCCCACGAGGGCGGCGAGTACGACGCGGCGCGCTACCTGCGCCCGGAGTCGGTGGCCGCGGCGGTGCTCGCGGCCGTGACGGCGTCGCGCGACGCGCACCTCACGGAGATCGTCGTGCGGCCGTCGGGCTGACCACGCGCGAAGATGGCGGGGCCGTCACCGCCGACCCCAGGAGGTCTCCCCCGTGGACCCGTCCGACTTCGCCGACGTCCTGACGTCGGTCCGCGAGTTCGTGCGCGAGCAGGTCGTGCCGCGCGAGGACGAGATCGAGGAGACCGACGAGGTCCCCGCCGAGCTGCGCGAGGCGTGCAAGGCGATGGGGCTCTACGGGTTCGCGATCCCCGAGGAGCACGGCGGGATCGGGCTCTCGATGGCCGAGGAGGTCGAGCTCGCGATGGAGCTCGGCTGGACCACGCCGTCGCTGCGCTCGCTGTTCGGCACCAACAACGGGATCGCCGGGCAGGTGCTGCTCACCGGCGGCACGTCCGAGCAGCGGCAGGAGTGGCTGCCGCGCCTGGCGTCGGGCGAGGTCGTCGCGTCGTTCGCGCTCACCGAGCCCGAGGCCGGCTCCGACCCGTCGTCGCTCACGACGACGGCCGTGCGGGACGGCGAGGAGTTCGTCATCTCCGGCACGAAGCGGTGGATCACCAACGCGCCGCTGGCCGACGTCCTCATGGTCTTCGCGCGGACCGACCCCGACGCGGCGCCCGCCCGCGGCATCTCCACCTTCCTCGTCCCGACCTCGTCGCCCGGGGTGAGCTTCTCCCCGCACGACACGAAGATGGGCCAGCGCGGGTCGTGGACCAGCGAGGTCTACTTCGACGACGTCCGGGTGCCGGCGGAGAACCTCGTGGGTGGGGACGAGGGCCTGCACCGGGGGTACGTCACCGCGCTGAAGTGCCTCGCCCACGGCCGGCTGCACATCGCCGCCCTCTGCATGGGGATGGCCGCGCGGCTGGTGCACGAGACGGTCGAGTTCGCGACGAACCGCGAGCAGGGCGGGCACGCGATCGCGACCTACCAACTCGTCCAGGGCCTCGTCGCCGACTCCGTCACCGACTGGCACGCCGGCCGGGCGCTGGTGCGCGAGGCGGCGAAGGCCTACGACGACGGCTCGGACAAGGTCACGGGCCCCTCAACCGCCAAGTACTTCTGCTCGGAGGCGGTCGGGCGGATCGCCGACCGCGCGGTCCAGGTGCACGGCGGCTCGGGCTACATGCGCGGCGTCCCGGTGGAGCGCATCTACCGCGACGTCCGGCTCTTCCGCATCTACGAGGGGACGAGCCAGATCCAGCAGGTGATCATCGCCCGCGGCGCCCTCGGCAAGGCGGCGCGCGGCTAGGCAGGCCCCCTCCCGGAGCGAACGGCACTCCCGCTGCCTCTATGTGAGCGAGAGTGCCGCTCGCTTCGCCCCGGCGGGGGTCAGCGCGACGCGAGCCGCGCCCGCAGCGTCCCCGGCTCCGGGGTCGCCGGCATCCGGCCGCGGCGCCGCAGCTCGGGCACCACGTGCTCGGCCACCTGCGCGAAGGACCCCGGGGTCACCGCGTAGGCGAGGTTGAAGCCGTCGGCGCCGGTCTCGTCGACCCACGTCTCCATCGCGTCGGCCACCTCGGCGCCCGAGCCCACCGCCACCGGCCCGCGGCCGCCGACCGCGAGGTGGCGGGCCACCTCGCCGACGGTCCACTCCCGCGACGGGTCGTCGGTGGTGAACGAGGCCAGCGCGGACCGGCCGGCGTCGGACTCGACGTAGCGCAGGGGCTCGTCGGGATCGATGCCGGTGAGGTCGACGCCGGTCCACCCGGCGAAGAGCGCCAGCGCGCCCTCGAGGGAGAACGACTCCAGGTACGACGAGTACAGCTCCTGCGCCTCGGCCGCGGTGCCGGCGACGACCGGCGCGAGCTGGGCGAACACGGTCACCGACGCGGGGTCGCGACCCGCGTCCGACACCGCCGAGCGCAGCCGGTCGACCTGGCCGCCCACCACGGCGGTCGAGGGGCCGGAGACGAACACCGCCTCCGCGTGCCGCCCCGCGAACGCGAGCCCCCGTGGCGACGCCCCGGCCTGGAAGATCACGGGCGAGCGCTGCGGGGACGGCTCGCAGAGGAACGGGCCCGGGACGTCGTAGTACCGGCCGTGGAAGTCGACGTCGTGCACCTTGGCCGGGTCGGTGTAGACCCCGCCGGCGGCGTCACGCACCACGGCGTCGTCCTCCCACGACTCGGTCCACAGCCGCCGGCACACCTCGAGGTACTCGTCGGCCTGGGCGTAGCGCTCGTCGTGGGGCAGCTGCGCGCCGAGGCCCAGGTTCGCCGCGGCGCTCTCCAGGTAGCCGGTGACGACGTTCCAGCCGACCCGGCCCTTCGTCAGGTGGTCGAGCGTCGTGAACCGCCGGGCCAGGGCGTAGGGGTGCTCGTAGCTGGTGGAGACGGTCAGCCCGAAGCCCAGCGAGGTGGTGGCCGCCGCCATCGCCGAGACGGGCATCATCGGGTCGCCCAGCGGGATCTGGATGCCGGCCCGCACCGCGGCGTCGCGGGAGCCGCCCGCCACGTCGTACACGCCCAGGACGTCGGCGAGGAACAGCGCGTCGAACCCGGCCTCGTCGAGCAGGCGCGCGAGCGAGGTCCAGTGGTCGAGGTCGGTGTACCGGAAGCCCTGGTCCGACGGGTGGCGCCACAGCCCGGGCGACTGGTGGCCCGCGCACATCATGGCGAAGGCGTTGAGGTGGATGCGGCGGGACATGGTCACACCCTGACGGCGGGGGTGTCCGGGTCCGCGACGGGGTCGGGGTCGAACGCGGTCTCGCGCGCGAGCCCGGCCGCGGTGGCGGTGAGCGCGGTGAGGATCGCGAGGTAGGCGACGACCGCCCAGGGTGCCCCGGTCAGGGCGACGAGCGCGGCCGCGACGAGCGGGGAGAACCCGCCGCCGAGCACCGACCCGATCTGGTAGCCCAGCGAGGCGCCGCTGTAGCGCACGCGGGCGTCGAACAGCTCGGCGAACCAGGCGGCCTGCGGGCCGTACATCGCGTCGTGCGCGACGTTGATCGCGAGGACGGACGCCAGGACGATCAGCAGGGTCGACCCGGTCTGCACCGCGAGGAAGAACAGGGCCAGCCCGACGAGGCCCGTGAAGGCGCCGAAGAGCGACGGCCGCCGCCGGCCCACCCTGTCGGAGACGTAGGCCCACAGCGGGGTGCTCGCGAGCCCGATCGCGGAGGTGATCACCACGGCGAGCAGCCCGGCGGACGAGTTCTTGCCGAGGGTCTGCGAGATGTAGGTCAGGCCGTAGGTGGTGACCAGGACGAACAGCGCGATCTGGGAGATGCGCAGGCCGGTGGTCAGCACGACCGACCGCGTGGAGCCCCGCAGCGCCTCGACCACGGGCATCCGGGCGACGTCGCCCGACTCGCGCAGCGCGACGAACTCGGGGGCGTCGACGATGCGCAGGCGCACCACCAGCCCCACGATCACGAGCACCGCGCTCGCGAGGAACGGCAGCCGCCAGCCCCACGCGAGGAAGGTCTCCGGGTCGACCAGCGTGCGGACCAGGAAGAACGAGCCGGTCGCCAGCAGCATCCCGGCGGGCGAGCCGATCTGGGTGAAGCTCCCGACGAGCCCGCGGCGCCCGGCCGAGGCGTGCTCCACCGAGAGCACCGCGGCGCCGCCCCACTCCGCGCCGACGGCGAGTCCCTGGACCAGGCGCAGGACCACCAGCAGGGTGGGCGCGAGCACGCCGACCGAGGCGTAGGTCGGCAGGACCCCGATCAGGGTGGTCGCGACGCCCATCGTCAGGAGGGCGCCGACCAGCACGGTGCGGCGCCCGATCCGGTCGCCGAGGTGCCCGGCCACGACGGCGCCGATCGGCCGCGCCCCGAAGCCCGCGGCGTAGGTGGCGAAGGCGGCCAGTGTCCCGGCGGTGGAGCTGACCCCGGGGAAGAACAGGGTGTTGAACACCAGGGCAGTGGCCGTGGCGTAGAGGTAGAAGTCGTACCACTCGACGGTGGTGCCGATCGCGGACGCGACGGCGACCTTGCGGGGCGTGCGCACGGGCGCGGCGGGGCTGGGGGTACTCACGGAGATGTCCTCACGGGTGGCGGTGTCGGGCGCGCGGGTCAGCGCGCCGGACAGACCGCCGACGCGAGCCGGCACAGATCGACGTGACGCCGACGGGTGAGGAACACGGCCGGGGACCCTACGCGGAATCCCCCGGGCGGGCGGCTCAGTAGTAGCTGCGGGTGACCCATTCGGCGACGCAGGCCGGCTTGTCGGAGCCCTCGAGCTCCACCGCGACCTTCTGGACGAGCTGCAGACCGCCGTCGGGCAGCTCGGTGACCTCGGCGATCGTCACGCGGGCCCGGATGCGGCTGCCGACCGCGACCGGCTTCGGGAAGCGCACCGAGTTCAGCCCGTAGTTCACGCCCATGCGGGCGCCGTCGAAGCGGCGGGCGGAGTTCGCGAGGTGCGGGAGCAGCGAGAGGGTGAGGAACCCGTGCGCGATCGTCGAGCCGAAGGGGCTCGACGCCGCCTTCTCGGGGTCGACGTGGATCCACTGGTGGTCCTCGGTGTCGTCGGCGAACCCGTCGATCCGGCCCTGGTCCACCGTGAACCACTCGCCGGGGCCGAACTCGCGACCCACCGCCTCGCGTACCGCGTCCGCGCCGGTCAGGACCTCCACGTCCACCTCCTGGGTCTCGTGTGCCGTCACCCTAACCGCGCGACCGGGTCGCGCCGGTCAGCTCGGGCGGCGCAGGTGCCCGTAGACCGTGGTCCGGGGGATCTCGAGGCGCTCGGCGATCTCGGTGACCGACCGGCCCTCGTCGTAGAGCCGCTGCGCCTCGGCGGCCGACTCGGGACCCAGCCGCGGCGGGCGCCCGCCCCGCCGGCCCCGGGCCCGGGCGGCGTCGAGGCCCGCGCGGGTGCTGGCGGAGACGACGGAGCGCTGCAGCCCGGCCAGCAGGTCGAGGGTCTCCAGGAACCCGGTGCCGGGGTCGCCGGTGGTGTCGACGCGGTCGTCGAGGGCCCGCAGCCCGGCGCCGGCCGCTCGCAGGCGCGCCCCGACCTGCACCAGGTGCAGCACGGAGGACGCGAGCCGGTCGAGCGAGGTGACGACGAGGAGGTCGTCGGGCTCCAGGCCGGTGAGGAGCGCGTCGAGTTCCGGCCGGGCGCCGCGCGTGCCCGCCGACCGGTCCACCCGGATCGCGTCGGCATCCACGCCCTCGGCCCGCAGGCGGTCGACCTGGCCGTCGGCGTCGTCGTCCGCCGACGTCACCCTCGCGTAGCCCCGCAGCACTCGGTGTCCTCCCCGGCGGGTCCGCGACCCGCGTCCGGGGGGCATCGCCCACGGACCACGTTCCGTAACGGCGCACGGCGATTCGAGTGGGTGACTTCGCATTCCGACCCCTCGCGCGCATTTCGTGATGCAACCGTGACCTGGATCGGGCGACCGGACGGCGGCCCACGCGTCCGAAACGGAGGACCCTGCGCGAGCGACATGGTCATGAGCCGGTCGCCGTGGAGACACCGCCGGACCGCCCCCACCGGGATGGGCGGACGGAGCAGGACCGTCAGGCATCAGGAGGAACGGGTGGACGTGCGCAAGGTCGTCGCGATCGGGGCGGCCGTGGTGGTCGCCGTGCTGGCGGTCGTGTCCGCCTCGGCGCTCTCCAGCCCGGTGGCCTGGGCGGCCGCCGCGGTCGGGGTCGTCCTGACGGCCGTCGTCGTCTTCGTGGTGACCCCGACCCCCGCGCTGCAGCGGATTCTCATCGGGCTCGGCGCCCTGGTCGCCCTCGTCGGGATCGTCGTGGCGATCGCCGAGCTCGCCGTCCGCGGCTTCCGCTCCGACTCGACCGCCACGCTGCTCGGCCTCGCGGTCGGCCTCGGCGGGCTGCTCGTCGTGGCGGGCTTCGCCGCCGGACGCCGCGCCCCCTCGCCCGCCCTGCTCTCCACCGGGGCGCTGGCGCTCGTGGTGATCGGCCTCGTCGCGGGCATCGTCGTCGCGGCGTCCGTGCCGTTCCTGCCGCTCTCGCGCGCCGTGAGCTACACCGCGGCCGACGCCGCCACCGAGATCACGCTGACGACCCCGGCCGGGGTCGAGGAGGGCGACGTGCTCGTCGCCCAGATCCTGCGCTCCGGCGCCGGGGAGGTCCGCCCGCCCCAGGGCTGGAGCCTGCTGCGCACCACCGCGCTGCCCGGCGGCGCGGGCTCGGTGTCGCTGTTCACGACGACGGCCGAGAACGCGGGCGGCCCGGTCACCTTCTCCGTCGACACCCCCGCCACCCTGCTCGGCGGGATCGGCGGCTGGTCGCACATCGATTCGGTCACCACGCCCGGCGAGGCCACCGGCAACGGCGGCGCGGTCACCGCGGCCCCGGCCCCCGACGACAGCGCCTCCCAGGTCCTCTACTTCGTCGCCGGCAGCGGCGTCGCCGACGTCCCCGTCGCCGACCCGCTCACCGACGCCTGGACCGTGAAGGCCGACAACGTCATCAAGGCGACCACCGCCCTGGTCGCCCGCCCGGCCCTCGCCGCCGACCCGGCCGCGCCGGTCTCCCTCACCCCCACCGCCCCGTTCGCGGCGTGGGCGACGCAGACGGTGGTCCTCGAGGCCCAGTAGGACGTGCGCCCCCGCCACCCCTCGGGCACCGTGGAGGAGTGCGGGGCGAGCGCGGCGAGAGCTACTGGGAGCACTACGAGTCACTCGTCGAGGAGCAGATCCGGCGCGCGTACGACGAGGGCGCGTTCGACGACCTCCCGGGCGCGGGCAAGCCGCTGGACCTGCCCGCGCGCGACGACGAGTTCTGGTGGGTGCGCTCGAAGATGCGCGCCGAGGGGGTGCCGACCGACGCCCTGCTCCCGCCCTCGCTGCGCCTGCGCAAGGAGATCGAGCGCCTTCCCGACGACGTCCGCGACCTTCCCGACGAGGCCGCGGTGCGCGCCGTCGTCGCCGACCTCGACCGCCGGGTGGTGGCCTACCTCCGGGCGCCGTCGGGTCCGCGGGTCCCGATCCGCCGCCCCTCGGCCGACGCGGTCGTCGAGCGCTGGCGGGCGGGCCGTCCCGCGGTGCCCGTCCCGGTCGAGCCGCCCGCCCCCGCCCCCCGTCGCCCCTGGTGGCGGTGGCGCCGCCGCGCGTGATCACCTCTGGCGCTCGCGGGGCGGGCGGGACAGACTCCCTCCCGCCCGACCCGACGAGGAGTCAGCCGATGAGCGAGCCCGCCCGTATCGACCTGCCGTCCGCCGGCGGCCACACGGTCGCCGTGTTCCGGTGGCTGCCCGACGCCGAGCCGCGCGGCGTCGTCCAGCTCACCCACGGCATGGGCGAGCACGTCCTCCGCTACGGCGACCTCGCCGACCGGCTCACGGCACTCGGGTTCGTCGTGCAGGGCCAGGACCACCGCGGCCACGGCGCGACCGCCCGGGCGAACGGGACCGAGCCGGGTGCGCTCGGCGCGGGCGGCTGGCGCGAGCTGGTGGCCGACGTCGGCCGGCTGGTCGAGCGGGGCCGCGAGGACTTCCCCGGCGTGCCGGTGGTGCTCCTCGGGCACAGCATGGGCTCGTTCGCGGTGCAGCAGTTCCTGCTCGACCACTCCGCCGACGTCGACGCCGCCGTGCTCTCCGGGACCACGCTGCTCGACCAGCTCGAGGGCGCGATCGACACGTCCGGACCCGTGGACCTGTCGGCGTTCAACGCGCCCTTCGCGCCCGCGCGCACCGACTACGACTGGCTCAGCCGCGACGAGGCCCAGGTCGACGCCTACGTCGCCGACCCCTGGTGCGGCTTCGGGCTCGACGCGACGAGCGGGGCGGAGATGTTCGCCGCGGGCCGCGACGTCGCCGACCCGCAGCGCCTCGACGCCATGCAGAAGGAGCTGCCGGTCTACGTCGCGGTCGGCGAGCACGACCCGGTCAGCGGCCCCGTGGTGCTGGCGCAGGCCCTCGTCGACCGCTACCGCACGGCCGGGCTGACCGACGTGACGTTCCGGGTCTGGCCCGAGGCGCGGCACGAGATCTTCAACGAGACGAACCGGGACGAGGTCGACGGCGAGCTGATCGGCTGGATCCGGGACGCCGTCAAGGTCTGAGTCACCAGGCGGGACGCACGCGCGCGAGCACGAGGCCGACCACCGGGGGCACCACGAGCGGGGAGAACGCGGTCCCGATCGCGCCGACGGTCAGCAGGACCGCGGCCTGGAGCTGGATGCCGACGACGAGCGGCGCGATGCCGAGCAGGACCGTCGCGACGAAGCCCAGGATCGTCATGAGGTGCCCGCTGGTGAAGCGGTACGGCTCGGAGACCCGGCGGGCGAAGCGCGGGTCGGTCGCGCGGAGCGTCCCGACGAGCGCCGCGAACCGCCGGTCGACGGGGGCCGGGCCGGCGCCGGCGGGGGCGGAGTCGCGCGGGTCGTCCTCGTCGGGCTGCTGCTGCACCAGCTCAGGGTGACCCGACCGGAGTGACCGCCACACCGTGGGGTCGGCCACGCCGGAGCCGGGCAGGATCGCCGACGGCGGACCGTCACGGGGCTGGGCGCGTCGCGGCAGGCAGCAGCACCGCGAGCGTCGCGTCCCAGTCGCGGGTGATCGCGGTCGGGCCCTGCTGCGCGATCGCGCGCAGGTAGATGCCGTCGCCCAGCGCGGCCACGACGTCGGCGACGAGCTCGTCGCCGATCTCGGAGGTCAGCACGTCGTGCCAGGCCGTCATCGAGGCCCGCGCGGCGGCGGCCGCGGCCTCCTCGGTGCCCGCGAGCTTGAGCACGGCCACCATGGCGCGGAAGAACGCGGAGTCGCTGGCCGGGTCGTCGGCGGAGGTCCGCAGGTAGTAGTGCGCGAGCGTCTCGGTGCCCGCCGCAGCGCGCTCGCGGGCCACGGCGATGTCGGCGTCGGTGAGCTCCCGGACCCGGTCGAGCAGGCCGCCGAGCAGGGCCTCCCGCGAGCCGAAGTGGTAGAGCAGGCCGCCCTTGGAGACCCCGGCCCGGACCGCGACCGCCTCGAGGGTCACCGTCTCCGGGCCGTCGGTGACGACGTGGTCGACGAAGGCGTCGACGATGCGGTCCCGCTGGGAGGGTCGCGGCATGGGCGGACACTACACCGTCCAGCTGGTACAGTTTCAAACTGTACCGTCCGGACTGTCCATGAACTCGGAGCCACACCATGCGCAGGCGAGCCCTCGCCCTCGGGGTCCTCACCGCACCCGTCCTGCTGATCACGGTCGACATGACCGTGCTCGGGGCCGCGCTGCCCGCCATCTCGGCCGACCTCCGCCCCGGGGCGGCCGCGCAGCTCTGGATCGTCGACGTCTACTCGTTCGTCCTCGCCGGCCTGCTCGTCGTCGCGGGGTCCCTCGGCGACCGCATCGGGCGCCGCCGACTCCTGTTGATCGGCACCGCCGCGTTCGGTCTCGCCTCCGTCGCGGCCGCCTTCGCGCCGAGCGCCGGGGCGCTGATCGCGGCCCGCGCCCTGCTCGGGCTCGGCGGCGCCACGCTCATGCCCTCGACGCTCTCGCTGATCAAGACCGTGTTCCCCGAGCCGAGCGCCCGACGACGCGCGATCGGGGTCTGGGCGGCGGTGTTCTCCGGCGGCGCGGCCGCGGGCCCGGTGATCGGCGGCTGGCTGCTCGAGCACTTCTGGTGGGGCTCGGTGTTCCTGGTCAACGTCCCGGTCTGCCTGGCCCTGCTCGCCCTCGGCCCGGTGCTCCTGCCCGAGAGCCGCGACCCGCACCCGGGCCGCTTCGACCTCGTCTCGGCCGGGCTCGCGCTCGCCGCGATGCTGCCGGTCGTCTACGCGCTGAAGTCGCTCGCGACCGACGGGTTCACGACGACCGGCGTGGTCGCCGGCGTCGTCGGGCTCGCCGCCGGCACCGTGTTCGTGCACCGGCAGCGCGCGGTGGCCGACCCCCTGCTCGACCTCACGCTCTTCTCCCACCGCGCCTTCTCGGTGTCGGTGGCGACCAACCTGCTCTGCGTGTTCGCCCTGATCGGGCTGCTCGTGCTCGTGCCGCAGTACCTGCAGCTCGTGGTGGGGATGTCGCCGCTCGTCGCCGCCACGTGGATGCTGCCCGGCAGCCTCGCGGGTGTCGCGGGGGCGCTCGTCGCCGCCCGGCTGGCGCGGCGGTTCGCCGTGCGCCGGCTCGTCGTCGTGGGCCTCTCGGTGGCCGCGGGCGGCTTCGCGGTCCTCGGTCTGCTCGCCCTCGGGGCGGGGCCGCTCGCGGTCGTCGTCGGGATGGCCGTCGCCGGGCTGGCGCTGGCGATGGTGGAGACGCTGACCACCGACCTGGTGCTGGAGTCGGCCCCCACCGACCGGTCCGGGGCCGCGTCCGCGATCTCGGAGACCGGCTTCGAGCTCGGCGGGGCGCTGGGGATCGCGGTGCTCGGCAGCGTCGCGGCCGTGGTCTACCGCGCGGGCCTCCCGGCCGGCGTCCCCGGCGACACCCTCGGCGGGACGCTGGCGGTCGACCCGTCGTCCGCCGGGGTGGCGGGGGCGGCGTTCACGCTCGCCCTGGCCGTGGCCGGCCTCGTCGCGGCGGCGGCGATCGCCTACGCGGCCTGGCAGGCGCGGCTGCTGCGCCCGGTGCACGAGCCGGAGCCGGTGTCAGCGGTGGCACTTCGCTGAAACCTGACGTCAGCGATGGCACGTCGCTGACATCAGGCGAGACCCGGCGGCCGGGCGCGGGCCCCGGTCGCCGCCTCGTGGGTGAGCGCGACCTCGAGCACCCGGCGGTCGCCGCCCGGCGGCCCGATGAGCTGCACGCCCACCGGGAGGCCCTCGGCGGTGAATCCCGCCGGCATCCCCAGGACCGGCACGCCCGCCATCGACCACGGCGCCACCGTCTCCATCCAGCGGTGGTAGGTGTCCATCGGCCGGCCGGCGATCTCCCGCGGCCACGTCACGTCGTGCGGGAACGGGTGCACCTGGGTCGCGGGGGCGAGCAGGACGTCGAACCGCCCGAACATCCCGACGACCGCGCGGAACCACTCCGCGCGCACCGCGGCGGCCCGGTGCACGTCGAGCGCGGACGTCGCGAGGCCCGCCTCGATCTCCCACACGAGCTCGGGCTTGAGCAGCTCGCGGCGCTCCAGCAGCGGCGCCATCTCGCAGGCGTTCCACCAGCGCCACACCAGGAAGGCGTCCCAGAGCCGGTCGAGGTCGAACGCCGGGACGACGTCCTCCACCTCCGCCCCGAGCCCGGCCAGCACGTCGGCCGACCCGGCGCGGGCCAGGTCGAGCAGGCCGGGCTCCGTCGCCAGCCGACCATCCAGGTCGCCGAGCCAGCCGACGCGCAGCCCCGCCGGGTCGGCCGGCGCGAGGTCGGTGAGGTCGAGCGGGTCGGCGCGGTCGAGCGGGCCGACCGGGGGGCCGTCGGTCAGCACCCCGAGCAGGGCCGAGAGGTCGGCCACCGAGCGCGCCATCGGCCCCGCCTCGCCCATCTGCGCGACGAAGCCGGGCACGCCGGGCACGCGGCCCCGCGAGGGCCGCAGCCCGTAGACCGAGCACCACGCGGCCGGGTTGCGCAGCGAGCCCATGTAGTCGCTGCCGTCCGCGGCCGGGAGCATCCGCGTCGCGAGGGCCGCGGCCGCGCCGCCGGACGAGCCGCCGACGGTGCGGGTCGGGTCGTACGGGTTGAGCGTCGTCCCGTACACCGGGTTGTAGGTCTGGGAGCCGAACCCCATCTCCGGGGTGTTGGTCTTCCCGACGAACACCGCCCCGGCCGCCCGCATCCGCGCGACGTGCGGCGCGTCGACCAGCCCCACCCGGTCGGCGAACACCGGCGACCCCGCCGTGAACCGCAGGCCCTCGACCTCGGCGAGGTCCTTGACGGCCTGCGGCACCCCGTGGAGCACGCCGCGGTGGTGCCCGCGCGCCAGCTCGGCGTCGCGGACCGCGGCCTCGTCGAGCACGGCTGCGGGGTCGCGGCGCGCGACGACGGCGTTGACCGCCGGGTTCACCCGGTCGATCCGCTCCAGCGTCGCCGCCGCGACCTCGACGCACGAGACCTCGCGGGCCCGGATCGCCGCCGCCAGCTCGACGAGGCCCAGCTCCGGGACGCTCAGCGCGGCTGCACCTCACCCATCTCGCCCCAGCCGTTCCCGTCGACGCCCTGCACGCTGACGATCTTCGGCGTGCTGGCCACGTAGTCGGGCGCCTCGGCGACGAACTTCTTGAAGTGGTCGGAGTTCACGTGGTCGCCGCCCGCGTCGTCCTGGAACGCCTCGACCAGCTGGTAGGTGTTCTCCTCCTCGAGGCTCTTGCTCCACTCGAAGAAGATGTTGCCCGGCTCGGACCGCGTGGCCTCGGTGAACTCCTTCGAGAGCTCCGGCCACCGGTCGGCGTACTCCGGCTTGATCGTCCACTTGACGGCGATGAAGATCATGCCCGGATCCTGACACGGACGTGGCCCCGCGCACACCTCCTCCGGGGTTCGGGCTGGTCGGTCGGCACGTCGGGCGCCCACACTGGCTCCCGTGCAGCACGGGCCGGTGAGCTACCACGCCTACGACGTGCGCCTCGCCGCGCCCGGCACCCACCGCGGGCTGCCGTCGCCGACCCTGACCTTCGTGCTCCCGATCGGGCCGGACCTGGAGCTGGAGGCCCCCGACGGCACCCGGGCGCACTTCCGGGCGTGTCTCGCGGGCCTGCACGCCGCCCCGGAGCGGATCGTGCACGACGGCGTCCAGACCGGCATCCAGCTCTCCGTGCCCCCGCTCGCCGCCCGGGCCCTGTTCGGCCTGCCGGCCGCGGAGCTGGCGGGGGTGTCGGTGGAGGCGGCCGACGTCCTCGGCCGCGTCGGCGACGAGCTGGTCGAGCGCATCGGGACCGGCGACACGTGGACGGAGCGCTTCGCCGCCCTCGACGACGTCCTCGACCGGCTGCGACGGACCCACGACGACGGCCCGGCGACCTCCGACGAGGTCCGGCACGCCTGGGCGCGGGTGCTCGCGGGCCGCTCGGTGCGCGCGACCGCCCGCGAGGTCGGGTGGAGCGAGGACCACCTCTCGCGCCGCTTCCGGGCCGAGTTCGGGGTGGGGCCCAAGGTCGCGGGGCGGTTGGCGCGCTTCGACCGGGCCCGCCAGGACATCACCTCCCGCGCGATCGCCGGCCGGCTCGACCTCGCCGACGTCGCGGTGGTCCACGGGTTCGCCGACCAGGCGCACCTGGCCCGGGAGTTCCGGGCCCTGGCCGGGTGCTCGGCGACCCGGTGGGTGGCGGAGGAGGTCCACGGCGGCCTCGTCGGTCCCGCGATCGGTTCCGTCCAAGACACCGACCCCGCCCCGACGCCAGGCTGGGCGGCATGAACCAGCACACCCCTCCGGCCCAGGTGTGGCCGACGCTGCGCGCCCGCGACGCCCGCGCCCTCATCGACTTCTACGTCTCGGCGTTCGGGTTCACCGAGACCGTCGTGTACACCGGCGACGACGGCGGCGTCGCGCACGCCGAGCTCGCGTGGCCGCCCGGCGGCGGGATCATGATGGGCCAGGAGCGCGACGAGCCGGGGAACGCGTGGTCCCTGTCCCCCGGGACGTTCGGCGGCTACGTGGTCACCCGCGACGCCGCGCACACCGACGAGGTCTGGGCGCGCGCGGTCGCCGCCGGGGCGAAGCCGGTCGCCGAGCCCTACGACACCGACTACGGCTCGCACGACTGCACCCTGCTCGACCCCGAGGGCAACCACTGGCAGTTCGGGACCTACCCGGGTCACCCGACGGGCTGACGGGCGGGTCAGGCGAGCCGGGCCGCCGGGGGCAGGGCCGTGGCGTCGCCCTCGGGCCACGACAGGGGACCCTCCCCCAGCGTCGCCAGCTCCTCGACCTGCTCGACGCACCACGGGGAGAGCCCCGGCCAGGACCGGTCGCGCACCGCGGAGACGAGGTCGCCCCACGGCACCGCCCGCACCTCGTCGACCTCGTCCGCCTCGGGCTGCGCGGTCCCGGTCGCGGAGGCCACGAACACCGGGCACATCTCGTGCTCGACCACCCCGTCCTGCTCCGCGCGGTAGCGGAAGCCGGGCAGCACCAGCCGAGGCGGGCCCACGTCGAGCCCCAGTTCCTGACGACCGCGGCGGCGCACGGCGGTGTCCAACGGCTCGTCGGGGGCGGGGTGGCCGCAGAAGCTGTTGGTCCAGACCCCGGGGAACGTCCGCTTCGTCGCGGCGCGGCGGGTCATCAGCACCCGGCCGTCGTCGTCGACGAGGTAGCAGGAGAACGCGAGGTGCAGCGGGGTGTCGGCGTGGTGCACCCCGGTCTTGTCGGCGGTGCCGAGGGCGGCGCCGGCGGGGTCGAGGAGGACGACCAGTTCGGGAGGAGCAACGGTCACGGCGACCACTCTGGTGGAACCTCCCGGATCCTGCAGGTGAGCGCTACAGCAGGCACGGCCCCGCCCGGGTGGTCAGTGCCGGGCTCCAGGGCCCGGTCCAGGCGCCGACGACGCCGCGGACCCGGAGGTACACGGTGGTCGGCAGGATCGCGCGCACCGTCACCGTCGCCGAGGTCGCGGCGGTGGTGCCCGCGGCCACCGGGTTGGCGAAGTCCGCCGTGGTGGCGGCCTGGAACTGGTAGCCCGCCGCCCCCGTCGACGTCCAGCTCAGGGTGGCCGCGGCCGCCCCGAGGCCGGTGACGACCCCGCTCGTCGAGCTCGTCGGCGGCGCCACCGTGGTCGTCGTGGTGGTCGTGGTCGCGGCGGCCGGGGCCGGGACCGAGGTGGTGGGGGTCACCGACGGGGTGGTCGTCGGCGCGGCGCTCGAGGGCGTCGTCGTCGGGACCGTGGTGGTGGTCGCCGCCAGGGGCGCCGCCGGTGCGGTGGTGGTCGGCGCGGCCGCCGGGAACGCCTCGACCGCCCGATCGCCGCCGGCGAACCGGGGTGCGGCGGCCGTGGACCCGCAGCTCCAGGCGGTGGCGGTGGCGGTGGGGGCGGTGAGTGCCCCGGCGCGGGCGGTGACGGTGCCCGGCCCGCTGCTCGTCCACGCGGCGAACGCGACGCCGCCACCGGCGAGGAGGGCCCCGACGGTCAGGAGGGTGACCAGGGCGCGGCTCACGGTGCACTCACCGCCGCGACGGTGACCGGCACCGAGAACGTCGCGCCCTGGCAGCCCGACTCGGAGGCGGTCGACATGGCGACCGCGCCGGGGAGGGTCAGCGTGGTGCTCGCCCCCTTGACGAGGAGGAGGGTGGGCGGGGTCTGGGCGGTGAAGCTCACCCCGGTGGTGGCGCAGGTCCCGACGCCGCCGGACGCGGTCACGGCGCCCGCGGGGGCGATCGAGGTGACCCGCACCCGGTAGGGGTTCGGGTTGGTGAGGGTGACGACCGCGGTCCCCGTGGTGCCGGGGGTGAGCAGGCCGGAGGTGACGGCGCTGCCGGCCACGGTCGTCGTCGTAGGGGCGAGCGCGGTGCCCGCGGAGACGCCCGGGCGGCCCGTCCCGGAGAACAGCCACGCCGCGACCGCGATCCCGGCGGCGCCGAGGACGGCGGCGACGGCCGCGAGGGCGATCACGAGCGCGCGGCGCGACATCCGGGCGCGCCCCAGCGGCCACCACCGGCGCCGGCGGCGCGACGGGGTGGTGGGTTCGTCGTCGACCGGGACCGGCCCGGTGCCGTCCGGACGAGGCGCGCGGGCGCGCTCGAGGGTTGGCGCCGGGGTCCCCGCCGGCGGGGTGGGACGCGGCTCGCGGCCCCGGGGCACCACCGGGATCAGCCCCGGGACCGTGCCCGGCGGCGGGAACGCCCCCGGGGGCACGGCGAAGGCCGCGCCCCCGGGACGCGACGGAGATGTCGCGGAGGCCTGGGCCGTGAAGGGCCGGGTGACGGTGTCGTCGGGCGGCGGCTGGACGCCCGTCGCGCCGGGGCGGCGCGACGGGGCGAGATGGCGTGGGCGTCTGCCCGGCAGCGGGATCGGCCCCGTCCGCTCGACCGGGCCGCGCCCCTCCCGCTGGAGCAGCGAGTCGACCCTCACCCGGCCGCGGAGGCGAGCTGGGCGGTCAGCGGCATCGTGAACGTCTGGCCCTGGCAGGAGTTCGCCGGGTCGGCCGCCATGGTGGCGGTCAGGGGGTAGTTCACCGTGCCGTTGGGCGCGATCGTCCCGGCCGGGTTGGCGACGGCCGGGCTCGTGACGGTGCCGGCGGGGCAGCCGCCGCTGGTCACCTCCGAGGCGCTCGCGCTGATCGAGACGACCTTCACCGGGTAGGGGTTCGGGTTGTTGATCGTCACCGTGTAGGTGCTCGTCGAGCCCGGGTAGAGCTGCGCGCCCGGGGTGTTGGAGCTGATCGTCGAGTTCACGGCCACGCTGGAGGTCGTCTGACCGGAGCCGGAGCCGCTGGAGAGGTACGCGGCGAACGCGACGCCCGCGCCGGCGAGCACGAGCAGGACCCCGCCGAGGACGGCGAGTCGTTTGCGGGTGGCAGTCATGGGATCGGTCCCCCGAGGTGGTTCCGGGACATGACGGTCATGTCCCGGAACGTCGACCTCGCCGCGACCTCGTCGTGACGCGCTGTCACCGCATGGTGTGGTCCGTGTTTCAGCCGAGGTAGTCGCCCATGCGCCGGAAGTAGTCCCCGGCGACGTACTCGACGCCGTCGGAGTCCTTGACCCGCTGCAGCACCAGACCGTGCTGGTCGCCGCGCCAGGAGTCGGGGCCGGCCACCACGATCACGCCGCGGCCCTCGCGGGCGAACACCCGGCCGT
This sequence comes from Actinomycetospora atypica, assembly GCF_042653685.1. Classification (NCBI taxonomy): domain Bacteria; kingdom Bacillati; phylum Actinomycetota; class Actinomycetes; order Pseudonocardiales; family Pseudonocardiaceae; genus Actinomycetospora; species Actinomycetospora atypica. Next base: position 95,073 of record NZ_JBHSIV010000020.1, read on the forward strand.
GGTTGCCGCCCGCGCGGTTCGTCGAGACGCTCGCCTCGAGGACGCGGAGCCGGCGGCCCTCGTGCAGGCACCACGCGTTCGGGTAGGGCCCGGTCTGGGCGCGGACCAGGTTGACGAGGTCCTTCGCGGAGCGGTCCCAGTGGATGCGGTTGTCGGGGTCGGCGCGCTTGTGGAAGAAGCTCGCGTGCTCCGGGTCCTGGCGCTGCCAGTCGAACGGCCCGAACTCGACGCGGTCGAGCGCGTCGACCGTCAGCGGGCCGAACAGTTCGACGGTGCGGTGGAACAGGTCCTCGGTGGTGTCGGTGGCGGTCACCGGGACGGTCCGCTGGGTGATGATGTCGCCGCGGTCGAGGTCCGCGTCCATCCAGTGCGCGGTGATGCCCACCTGCGACTCGCCGTTGATCAGCGCCCAGTTGAGCGGGGAGAAGCCCGCGTACTTCGGGAGCAGCGCGTCGTGGGTGTTCACGGTGCCGCGCGGCGGGGCCCCGAACACCTCCGGGGAGATCCAGGTGCGCCAGTTGCAGGCCACCCCGATCTCGGCGCCGTGCTCGGCGATCGCGGCGACCAGCTCGTCGTCCACGGCCTTGTCCCGGTAGAGCACCGGGATGCCGTGCTCCCGGGCGAGGTCGGCCACCGGCTCCTGGAAGATCGACGGCTCGTGCTCACCGAGGCTCTCCGGGTGGCTCACGCAGAGCACCACCTCGTGACGGGTCTCTAGCAGGCTCGCGAGCAGCCGCGCTCCCCACTTCTGGTAGCCGAACAACACCACGCGCACGGTCGCCTCCTCGCCCCCCTGGTCAGGTGAGGCTCACCTTATCCACAGCGAGCAGTTCTCCCGAAGCGCACCTGCCGCGCATGATCGACTGTCAGCATCGGTGGCCGTGGCGGGCAGGCGCGAGCTCATCGAGTCCGAGGACTTCCAGCGCCGCCGGGGCGTCGCCGCGCTGGTGCGGGGGGACACCCTCGCGATCGAGGATGTCCCGCGGCGGCCGAACGCCGCGCTGGTCGCAGGCCTCGTCGTCGTGGTCCTGCTCGCCGCGGGGTCGGCCGCCACCGCGTTCCTCACCGGCCGCGCGCCCGACGGGTGGCGCGACGAGGGCAGCCTCGTCGTCGACCGGGAGTCCGGCGCGCGCTACCTCGCGATCGACGGCGTGCTGCGGCCGGCGCCGTCGCTCACCGCGGCGATGCTCGCCGGCGGCCGCCGCGGGCCGGTGCTCGTCCCGCACGCCCGGGTCCTGACGATGCCGGTCGGCACCGCCCTTCCCGACGACGGCCTGCCGCAGGTCCCCCCGGCCCTCGGTCCCCCGGTGCCGCCGGCCGCCTGCGCCACGGGGCCCGACCGGGTCGCCGCCTACGCCGGTGCGGTGCGCGCGTCCCCGACCGCCGACTCCGGGTTCCTCGCCCGCGCGTCGGGGACGTCGGAGACGGTGCTGCTGGCGGGCGGCCGCTCGCACCTCGTCGACCCGGCCGCGCTCCCGACCCTCGGCTGGAGCCCCGGCCAGGTGCGGGAGGTCCCGGGCCCGTGGCTCGCGCTCCTCCCCCGCGCCGGCGTGCTGTCGCTGCGCCAGGCGCCCGGTCCCGTCGTCGCCACCACCGAGGGAGCGCGGTACGTGATCGACCGCGGCCGGGCGCGGCTGGTCGCCGACGCGACCACGGCCCGCCTGCTGCCGTCCCCGGCCCGCACGATGGTCCCCGACGAGGTCCTGCGCCTGCCGCCCGGGCCGGTGCTCGGCGTCCCGGACGTACCGAGCGAGCCGCCGGTCGTCCCGGCGCGCGAGGACCCGGTCGTCCCGTGCGTGGTGGGCGGCGGGCAGGGGCCCCGGCTGCAGGTGGCCGCGTCCGTCGACGCCGCCGGGCTCGTGGCGGGCCCGGAGCGCCTGCTCGCCGGCGGGGAGCGGCCGGTGCGCGTGACGTGGCACGTCCCGCCGGGCGGGGGCGCGCTGCTGGCCCCGCCGGAGTTCGATCCCGGGCGCCGACCCGCCGGTCGCGAGGTCGACGAGGGCATGGTGCTGGTCGACGCCGGGCTCGGGTTCCCGGTCGCCGACGACGAGGCCCTGCGTGCGCTGGGCTACGACCGCGGCCGGGTCCTGCCGCTGGGGCGACCCTGGTTCGCGCTGCTGGCGGCCGGTCCGCGTCTCGTCGTGACGGACTGAGTTCCGGGCAGAGCTTTCGTCAAAGCGCCACCACGGCGCCGGCGGCTTCGTCATGGTGGGACGCGACCGGAACCCGACCCGGGAGGGGCCCACATGGCGGGGCAGTACGACGTCTCGATGGGCGCGATGGCCCAGACGCAGTCGCGGATGGTGGCCACCGTGGCCGACATCCGCTCCGAGCTGACCGCCCTGCGCGGCCGGCTCGGCGCGCTCGAGGGCCAGTGGATGGGCGACGGGAACACGGCGTTCACCGGCGCGCACGCCCGCTACGAGGCCGCGAACCAGAAGTTGAACCAGGCCCTCGACACCATCTCCGGTCTCGTCCAGCGCGCCCACACCGGCTACGACTCGAGCGACGCGGACGCGAGCGCCCGCCTCACGCAGTCGGGGTCGGGCATGGACGTCACCGTTCCCGGCTTCTGAGGAGGACCACCATGGCCGACCGGATCAAGGTCTCCTTCGGCGCGCTCGACACGGCCGTCGCCGACGTCCAGGGCGGCGCCCGGGCGATGGAGCAGCGGATGCAGCAGCTCCGGGCCGACGTCGCCCCCATGCTCTCCACGTGGGACGGCGCGGCGCGCGAGTCCTACGCCGCGGCGCAGCAGCAGTGGGACGCGGGCTGGGCCGAGCTGCAGGACGCGCTCGCGCAGCTCGGGCAGGCCACGGCGGGCGCGAACCAGGGCTACACCGACGTGGAGCGCGCGGCGGCGCAGTCGTTCCAGGTGTAGCCGAGGGAGCGAACGGCACGTCCGCTGCTTCTACGCGCGCGAGCGGCCCGCTCGCTCCGGCGGGCCGGGGCCGGGGGGTCAGCCGTCGGCCTCCGGCACCCACCCCACCTGCACGAGCTGCGGGTCGGCCCGCCGCGTCACGTACTGCGCGCGGCCGGCGGGCAGGTCCGTCGCCCGCACCCCGTGCAGCAGCGCGCCCTCCTCGCGCGGCCCGGAGAGCAGCAGGCCTGGGCCGCCCAGCTCGCGCAGCCGCCGCGGCACCGGCTGCAGCATCCCGCCCGCGGCCCCGGCCGCCGAGCGCGCGAGCACCACGTGCAGCCCGATGTCGCGGCCCTGCGGGAGCAGGTCGAGCAGGGCGGTGAGCGGGTCGCCGCCGGGGGTCGCGACGAGGTCGTGGTCGTCCACCACGACGAGCATGTGCGGCCCCTCCCACCAGGCCCGCGCGCGCAGCCGGGCGGGCGTGACCTCGGGCCCGGGCAGCCGCGCGGCCATCTTCTCCGCCGCCACCGGCAGCGTCCGCTCGGCGGCCGGGGCCGACCCCAGGTACACCGAGAGGTGCTCGGGCGGGACGGCGTCGAGAAGGGTGCGGCGGTAGTCGACCACCAGCACCCGCAGCTCCTCGGGCGGGTGCGCCGCGCACAGCGCCGCGACCACCGCGCGCAGCGCCGCGGTGCGCCCCGACCCGGGGTCGCCGAGCACCAGCAGGTGCGGGTCGCGCCCGCCGAGCAGGTCGAGCGGCAGCGGCGCGAGGTCGTGCTCCCGTAGCCCGATCGTCCCCGCGGGCAGGTCGGCGAGCGGCACCAGCGACGGCAGCATCCGGACCGGCGGCGCCCCGTCGCCCGCCCACGCGGCCGCGACCCGCCGGGCGGTGGTCGCGGCGTCCTCGGTGCGCCCGGCCCCGTCGGTGAGCACCGGCAGGGCGAGCTGGGCGCGGAACCCGGCACCGACGAGGGCGCGCCCCGGCGTCGCGGGCACGGTGCGGGCGGCGCGGCGGTCGATGACGGAGTCGGCCGAGTCGCCGAGGCGCAGCTCGATGCGGGTGCCCAGCGCGTCGCGCAACGCCGGGCGCATGTCCCACCAGCGGCCCGCGGCGACGACGAGGTGCAGGCCGTAGCCGAGGCCGCGGGTCGCGAGCGCGGTGAGCCGCGGCTCGAGGTCCTCGAACTCCGCGCGCAGCGCCGCCCAGTCGTCGACCAGCAGCAGCACGTCGGTCCCGGGACCCGGCGCCGCGGCCACGGCGACCTCCACCCCGGGCTCGTCGGGCCGGCGCAGCCGCTCCACCGACTCGAGGCCGTGCTCGGCGAACCACCGCTCCCGCTCGCCCACCAGCGTCTCGAGCTGCGCGACCAGCCGGCGCACCACCTCGGGGCGGTGCCGGCCCGCGACCCCGCCGACGTGCGGCCACGCCTCGAGCGCCGCGAGGGAGCCGCCGCCGAGGTCGATCGCGTAGACGCTGAGCTCGTCGGGGGTGTGGGTCAGCGCCGCGGCCGTGACGAGGGTGCGCAGCGCGGTGCTCTTCCCGGTGCGGGGCGCCCCGACGATCCCGAGGTGCCCGCCCGGCCCGGACAGGTCGACCACCAGCGGCTCCCGGGCCTGCCGGTCGGGGCGGTCGACGGTGCCGAGCGGGATCGCGAGCGGCCCGGGGCGTGACGCGAGCAGGCCCCGTCCGGCGGTGAGCGCGGGCCGCGCGAGCACGGCCGAGAGCGGGAGCGCCGCGGGCAGCGGCGGGAGCCAGACCTGGTGGACCGCGGGGGCCGCCGTCGCCAGCCGGTCGACGACGACGTCGAGGGTCGAGCGCCGCCCGGGGTCGGACAGGTCGAGCCCGAGGGCCGGCATCGCGGCGTCGTCGTCGGCGCCACCGCGCCCGTCGAACGCCCGGAACACCCGCGCCCGGGGCCGCGCCGTGCGGGTGGTCGACGGCTCGACGTAGGGCGCGGACACCGTCGCGACCCGCAGCCGCCGGTACACGCTGGTGTCGACCTTGAGGTAGGCCGAGCCGGGCACCGGCGGGAGGTCGAAGGCGTCGGAGTTGCCGATGACGGTGCGGCTCTCGGCGGCCGAGAAGGTGCGCAGGGCGAGGCGGTAGGACAGGTGGGAGTCGAGCCCGCGCAGCCGCCCCTCCTCGAGGCGCTGCGTGGCGAGCAGCAGATGCACGCCGAGCGAGCGGCCGACGCGCCCGACCTGCACGAACAGGTCGATGAAGTCGGGCTGGGCGGCGAGCAGCTCGGAGAACTCGTCGACGATGACGAGCAGGTGCGGCAGGGGCGCCTCGGCGGTCCCCCCGCCCGAGAGCCGCAGGCGGCGGTGCTCGCGGATGCCGGTGAGGCCCGCGTCGCGCAGCAGCTGCTCGCGGCGGCGCAGCTCCGAGCGCAGCGCGTCGCCGAAGCGCTCGACGGTCTCCGGGTCGTCCTCCAGGTCGGTGATCGACCCGGCCAGGTGCGGCAGGCCCGCCATCCCGGCGAAGGTGGCGCCCCCCTTGTAGTCGACCAGGACGAGGGCGAGGTCGTCGGGCGGGTGGGTCGCGACGAGGCCCGTGACGAGCGTCCGCAGCAGCTCGGACTTCCCCGAGCCGGTCGCGCCGACGACGAGCCCGTGCGGGCCCATGCCCGAGAGCGCCGACTCCTTGAGGTCGAGCTCCACGGGCACGCCGTCGGCGTCGACGCCCAGCGGCACCCGCAGCAGCTCCTGCTCGGAGCGTCGCGCCCACGTCCGCGCCGGGTCGAGCACCGCGACGTCGTCCACCCCGAGCAGGTCGGCGAGCCCGCTCACCTCGGCGAGCGCGGTGCGCCCCGCACGGCGGGAGAGCCGCAGCGGGGTCAGCCGCCGGGCGAGGGTCTCGGCCTCGGCGAGGCCCAGGACGTCGGGCACGAGCCGGTCGAGGGTCGTCAGCGCAGCGAGGTGCGCGGGCGGGCTGCCGTCGCGGCCGCGCCGCACCTCGATCGCGGCGTCGGACCCCACGTGCACCGTGACGTCCGTGTGCGCGGGACGGTCGAGCGGGTCGGTGAGGACGTGCACCGTCCCGACGCCCAGCCCGGCCAGCTCCCCCAGCGGGTCGGGCACGGGGAGGGGCCCGTCGACGACGACCACCAGGGCGGGCCCGGCGGTCGTCGGGACGGTCCCGGGGCGGGCGCCGCGGCGGCGCCGGTCGAGCTCGGCGGCGAGCAGCCGCAGGAGCGCGGGCGGGTCCTCCGCGACCATCAGCCCGGTGCCGTCCGGGCCGCCGCCGGAGGGGTGGCGGGCGTGCGGGAGCCACTTCGCCCACTCCCAGGCCGCGCGGGCGGCCTCGTCGGGACAGCAGATCGCGAGCCGCACGTCGTCGGGGGCGTGCAGCGCGGCGAGCTGGGCGACCATCGCGCGGACGAGCGCCCGGGCGCGGGCCGGGTCGCCGACGACGGCCACCGCCCCGCGCACCGGGACCGCCACCGGCACCTCGGGCACGGGTCCGAGACGCTCCACCAGCCGGCGGGCGGCCGCCTCGGTGCCGGGGTCGCGGGGCTCGTCGGGACGGGCGTCGGGCAGCTCGGGCGCCGCGATGCCCGGCACCCGGGCGCGGCCGACACGCAGCCAGCCGAAGTCGGGGTCGTCGGGCCGGCGTTCCCACAGCCGCTCCGCGCGCTCGGGGAAGCCGAGCAGCAGCGGCGGGTCGGGGTGCTGCTCCTCGGCCACGCGGCGCTGGTCCTCGCCGGCGGAGCGCAGCGCTGCGCGCACCTCGGCGAGGTGCGCGCCGTAGCGCAGGCGCGTATCGGTGCCCTGCTCCGCCGATCGCCCGCGGGTCTGCAGGATCATCATCAGGCCCATGCCGAGGGCGCCGAGGACGAAGATCCCGCCCGCGAGGAAGTAGACCGGGTTCCGGTTCACGATCGCGAACACGAGGATGCCGCCGCTGCCGAGCAGCGGGACCAGCGCGTACGTCCACGGGGCGGTCGGGCCCCCGCCGCCCGACGCGGGCGGGTCGGCCAGGCGGACGGGCCGGGGAGTCGGCCGAACCGGCCCCCCGCGCGGGGGTCGGTGGACCAGGATGTCGTTCATGGCCATGGCCCGTCAGCCCGTCCCCGCGACCGGCAGCCCGGACACGGGTGCGCGGGAGCTGCCGGCCGGTGAGGGCACCTGGTGCACCGTGCGGGTCCGGGGACCCGAGGGCGCGGTGGACGCCGCGCTGCCCGCCGGCGCGAGCGTCGCCGAGGTGGTCGACGAGCTCGCCGGGCGGCTGCTGCCCGGGGCACCGCTGGTGCGTGGCGCCGACGGGCGGCCGTGGTACCTGCACCGCACCGGCGCGGGCCCGCTGCCGCCGGGGGTGTCGCTGGAGACGGCCGGGGTGCGCGACGGCGACGTGCTGCACCTCGGGCCGTGGCCGATGCCGCGCCCGGCGCAGCCGGTGGACGACGGCCTCGTCGCGCTCGCCGAGGGCGCCGCGCAGGTCTCCCGCTGGACGGTGCGGCGGGCGGCCGTGCTGGTGACCGCGCTGCTCGTCGTGGTGACGGGGGTGGCGGCCGGGCTGTCGCTCGCGCTGCCCGGCGGGCCGCTGGTGCCCCTCGCGCTCGCGCTGATGCTGCTCGCGGGGGCGGTCGTGCAGCGACGGAGCCGCCCGACGGTGCGCCTCGACGAGGAGCCGGCCCCCGACCTGCCGACCCTCGGGGCCGGGCTGGCCTCGCTGAGCGCGTGGGTGGGCGCGGGCGTCGCCGGCGGGCTGGTGACCGGCGGCGGGACCGCGTTGGTGCTGACGCTGGCCGGGGCCGGGCTGGCCCTGGGCGCCGGGCTCGCCTGGCTCGCGGTGGGCGAACGCGGGGCGTGGTGGGCCGCGGCGGGGACGCTCGGCGGCGGGGTGGCGCTGCCGTCCGCGCTGGTCGCCGGCGGGGTCCTGGCCGCGCCGCGGGCGATCGCCGTGGTGCTGACCCTGTGGCTCGGGCTGCTGCTCGCCCTGCCCTGGCTGGTGACCCGCAGCCGCACCTGGACCGACCCGACCGACGACCCGGAGCTCGTGGAGCACGCGGCGGCCACCCGGCGCACGCTCGACGCGGCGGCCCTCGCGGGCGGGGTCGCGGCGGGTGCGGGCCTGTGGGTCCTCGCGACGTCGGCGGCGGGCGGGGGCATCGTCCTCGGCTTCTGTGCGGCCGTGTCGGTCGCGGCCCTGCTGCGGGCGCGGCGGTCGGTGTTCGTCATGGAGTCGGCCTCGGCGGTCGGGGCGGGCGTCGTCGGCCTCGCGGGGGTGGGATGGGCGCTGGCGCTCACCGGTGGGCCGGGGTCGCGGGCCGTCGTGGTGGCGGCCGCGGTGGCGGCGGTCGGCCTGCTCGTGGGGCTCGGCGGGGCGCTGCGGGCCGCGGCCGCGGGGGCCGACGGCGTCGTCGCCTGGTGGCACCGGCCCCGCACCCAGCGGCTCCTCGGCCGGCTCGAGACCACCGCCGCGGTGGCCGTCCTCCCCCTGCTCGCGGGCGTGCTGGGCATCTACGCGGCGGCCGCCGACGCGGGGGCGCGCCTCTAGAGCGTGCCGTCGAGACGGCGGCCCGCGGCAGCGTCGGACGACTGGTAGTTCGCCGCCGCCGCGGTGACGGCCGCCGACGACGCCTCGACCGCGGCCGCCAGCTCCTGCGCCTTCGCGGCCAGCTCGGCACCGAGGGCCCCGAGCGCCCCCGCGAGCGCGCCGCCGTTGACCCCGCCCGAGGCCGACGCCGCCGCCCCCGACGCCTCTCCCCCGGCCGCTCCCAGCCGGCTCCCGGCCGACGACAGCTGCGCGGCCCCGCCCTGCATCGCCCCCGTGGCGGCGTCGAACGCCTGCGTCATCGCTGCTCCCGTTCCTCGTCGGTCTCCGCACGCTAGGTCGGGCCCGCGGGGCGTGGGTGCGCTTTCGGACAAGCCGGCCCGCTAATTGCGGCGCGCGAACGGGCGGCGGCTTCCTACAGTTCGGCCGTCACGTGAGGGGGACACACATGGAGCGGATCAACGAGCGCCTGGTGAACTGGGCGTCGATCCTCGACGACAGGGCACGCGAGCAGGCGGAGACGGCGTCGACCCTCCCCTTCGTCTTCCCGCACATCGCCCTGATGCCCGACGCGCACCTCGGCCGCGGCGCCACGGTCGGCTCCGTGATCCCCACCCGGCGGGCGATCATCCCGGCGGCGGTGGGCGTGGACATCGGCTGCGGCATGGCGGCGGTGCGGACCCAGTTCACCCGCGACCGGCTCGTCGCGAAGGGCTCCCTGCAGCCCCTGCGGGAGGCGATCGAGCGGGCGGTCCCGCTGAACGCGGGCCAGCAGAACCGCACGATCGTCGAGACCGCGGAGCCGCGCGTGCAGGAGCTGACGGAGCTCGCGGAGAAGGCGCGGCTCGACCCGGCGTCCTACAAGAAGGACTGGGCCCTCCAGCTCGGCAGCCTCGGCTCCGGCAACCACTTCATCGAGGTGACGGTCGACGAGCTCGACCGGGTGTGGCTGTTCCTGCACTCCGGGTCCCGCGGCGTGGGCAACAAGATCGCGCAGCGGCACATCAAGGTCGCGCAGGACGCCGTGACCCGCTGGTGGATCGAGCTGCCCGACCGCGACCTCGCCTACCTCGTCGAGGGCACCGACGAGTTCTGGGCCTACATCCGCGAGCTGCGGTGGGCCCAGCGCTTCGCGCTCCTCAACCGCGAGGAGATGATGGACCGGGTGGTGCGCCAGACCGGTGAATTCGTCGGCGAGCCGGTCGAGGAGCAGGAACGCATCAACTGCCACCACAACTACACCGAGCAGGAGACCCACTTCGGCGAGAAGGTCTGGGTGTCCCGCAAGGGCGCCATCAACGCCGAGCAGGGCCGTCCCGGCCTCATCCCCGGCTCGATGGGCACGGCGTCCTACGTCGTGACCGGCAAGGGCGACGAGCTCAGCCTCACCAGCTCGCCGCACGGCGCCGGCCGCGCGTACTCGCGGACGAAGGCCCGGAAGACCTTCACCGTCGAGCAGCTCCGGGAGGCGATGGCGGGGATCGAGTACCGGGACTCCGAGGCGTTCCTCGACGAGATCCCGGGCGCCTACAAGGACGTGGACGTCGTGATGGCCGACGCCGCGGACCTCGTGGAGGTCCGGCACACGCTGCGCCAGATCGTCAACGTCAAGGGGTCCTGACCCCTCGGGGGCAGGTCCGGTCCCGGCCGGGCCTGCCCTTCCCGACGATGCGTCGTCGGCTTTCTCGTTCCGGCCGTGACTGTCGGACCTTCGAACTAGTATTCGAGTCATGACCGCGGTGCTGGAGACCGAGACCCCCGGCGGTGACCCCTTCGACGGGGTCACCCCCGGGGTCGAGCTCGGTGCCGCCCTCGCCGCGGTCGACCCGTCTGGACTGGTCGGGCAGGACGCGGCGGCGTGGATGCGCGCGATCGCCCGGCAACGCAACCACTACGACTGGCAGCTGTTGGGCGCGATCCAGGAGGCCTGCCGCTCCCGCGCCGACACCACCACCCGCTACCGCACCGACGAGTTCGCCCCGCACATCGCCGCCGCCGGGCTCGGCTGGTCGCAGACCATGGCCGCCCGACGCCACGAGCTGGCCTACTTCGCCCGCGACGCCGTCCCCGCCCTGGGCGAGGCGATGCGCACCGGGGTGCTCGAGGAGCACAAGGCCGGCATCTTCCACTCCGCCCTGGAAGGCCTGGAACTGGAGCAGTGCGCGCGGGTGGTGGAGATCGTGCTCCCCGAGGCCCGGGGTTGGGGTATCAGGCGTTGCGGCTGCGGATCCTCGAGGTCGCCCGCGAC
>NZ_JBHSIV010000021.1:0-101601 GCF_042653685.1 Actinomycetospora atypica
CGTCGTCGCGGCCGACCCCGACCGCGGGCCCGCCCCCGCGGTCCTCGACCGGCCCTGGCTCGTCGCCGCCCTCGACCCGGCGACGCTCGTGCCGGTCGCCCCCGGCGGGGCCGCCGTGCTGGCCGATCTGCTCGACCTGCCCCTGGCGAGCGAGCGGGTGCACGGCGAGGTGCGCTCGCCCGGCACGCCGACGCCGTGGGCCGCGCTCACGGCCGCCGTGACGTGGGCGGCCGCCGCGGGTCGCGAGCTGCCGGGCGGCGAGGTCGTGGTGCACGAGCGGCTGCGCGTGGCGGTCGCGGGCGACGGCGACACCCGGGAGGTCTTCCCCGGGGTGTGGGTGCAGGACGACGCCGTGCACACCGACGACCCGGTGCGGGCGCTGCTCGCGGCCTGGGCCCGCTAGAGCTTCTGGGCTCCCCGGGAGCCGCGCGCGTTGGCGCGACGCTGCAGCCAGAGGACCGACAGCCCGATCCCGCCGAGCCCGACCCCCACGACGGACGCCCACAGCCACGGGCCCGGACCACCGGTCAGCGCGAGCACGATCAGCGCGACCACCCACAGGGCCGCCCCGACGAGCACCGGGCGGACCGGGTCGGTCAGGCGCCGCGGCAGGGGTGGCGGTTGCCACTCGGGAGCGGTGTCGATCTCGGCCACACACGCAGCGTACGTGCGGCTATCCTCCCGCCGTGCTCCAGCGACTGTTCCACCTGGACGAGCGGCAGACCTCCGTCGGCGCCGAGGTCCGCGGCGGCCTCGTCACCTTCGTGACGATGGCCTACATCGTCGTGCTGAACCCGCTCATCCTCGGCAGCCTCGACCCGGCCGCCCCGTCGGCGAAGCGCGACGTGCTGGGCGCGACGCTCTCGGTCCCGCAAGTCGCGGCCGTCACCGCGCTCGTCGCCGGGGTCATGACGATCCTGTTCGGGCTCGTCGCGAACTTCCCGTTCGCGCTGGCCACGGGCCTGGGGATCAACACCCTCGTCGCGGTCACGATCGCCCCGCAGATGACGTGGCCCGAGGCGATGGGCCTCGTCGTGGTCGAGGGGATCATCATCGTGATCCTCGGGCTCACCGGCTTCCGGACCGCGGTGTTCGCGGCGATCCCCGACGCGCTCAAGATCGCCATCGCCGCCGGCATCGGCGCCTTCATCGCGCTGATCGGTCTCGTCGACGCCGGGTTCGTCCGCCGGCTCCCCGACGCCGCGAACACGACGGTGCCCGTCGGGCTCGGCATCGAGGGCTCCATCGCGAGCTGGCCGACGGCCGTGTTCTGCATCGGCCTGCTCCTGACGTCGGTCCTGGTCGCCCGCGGCACCCGCGCCGGGATCCTCATCGGCGTCGTCGTGACCACCCTCCTCGCGGTGGTCGTCGAGGCGATCGCGCAGGTCGGCCCCTCGAACGGCACCAACCCCAAGGGCTGGAACCTCGGCTACCCGGGCGTGCCCTCGTCGGTGGTCGGGCTGCCCGACCTCTCGCTCGTCGGCGACGTCTCCCTCGGCGCCTTCACGCGGCTGCCGATCATCGCCGTGACGCTGCTGGTGTTCACGCTGGTGCTCGCCAACTTCTTCGACGCCATGGGCACCATGACCGGCCTCGGCCGCCAGGCGGGCCTGCTCGACGACCGCGGCCAGCTCCCGAACGTCGGGCGGGCGCTCGTCGTCGAGGGCGCGGGCGCGGTGGCCGGCGGCGCGGCGTCGTCGAGCTCGAACACCGTCTTCGTCGAGTCGGCCTCCGGGATCGCCTCCGGGGCGCGGACGGGCCTCGCGAACGTCGTCACCGGCGTGCTCTTCCTCGCCGCGATGTTCTTCACCCCGCTCTACGAGGTGGTGCCGGTCGAGGCGGCCGCGCCCGCGCTCGTCGTGGTCGGCGCGCTGATGATGGCCGGGGTGCGTGAGATCGAGTGGGCCGAGTTCCGCGTCGCGCTGCCGGTGTTCCTGACGATCGTCGTCATGCCGTTCACGTACTCGATCGCCAACGGCATCGGGGTCGGGTTCATCAGCTGGGTGGTCCTGCACGCCGCCACCGGTCGGGCCCGGACGATCCACCCGCTGATGTGGGTCGTCGCGGTCGCCTTCGTCGCCTACTTCGCGGTGGGGCCGATCAGCGCCGCGCTCGCCTGAGGTGTGAGCAGGTCCCCGTCCGGTTGACACTGGTACGGACGCCGGGAACGGTTGTGTCCGATGGGTGACGCAGGAGTGCCGCTGACACGCCGCAGGCACGTCGACTTCGGTCTCCTCGCGACCCAGGCGTGTCGGCCCTGACCGGTCCGCGCCCCTTTCCCTCCGCCCCGCGTCCGGGGCACCCCCACGCCTCCAGGAGGCCACCCGTGTCCGTCGGCATCCCGTCCGACCCCCTGCAGTTCGCCTACTGGGTCCCCAACGTCTCCGGGGGCCTCGTCACCAGCGGCATCGAGCAGCGCACCGACTGGAACTGGGACTACAACCGCGAGACCGCCATCGCGGCCGAGAACAACGGCTTCGAGTACGCGCTCTCCCAGGTCCGCTACATGGCCAGCTACTCCGCGGAGTACCAGCACGAGTCGACCTCGCTGTCGCTCGCGATCATGATGGCCACCGAGCGCCTCAAGGTCATGGCGGCCGTGCACCCCGGCATGTGGCACCCCGGCGTGTTCGCCAACTTCGGCGCCACCGCCGACCACCTGACCAACGGCCGCTTCGCGACGAACGTCGTCTCCGGCTGGTTCAAGGGCGAGTTCACCTCGTTCGGCGAGCCGTGGCTCGAGCACGACGAGCGCTACCGGCGCACCGAGGAGTTCATCCGCTGCCTCAAGGGGATCTGGGAGGAGGACCACTTCGAGTTCCGGGGCGACTTCTACCGGTTCCACGACTACTCGCTGAAGCCCAAGCCCCTGAACACCCCGGAGCGCCCCCACCCGACGATCTTCCAGGGCGGCAACTCGACGGCCGCGCAGAAGATGGCCGGCCGGGTGTCGGACTACTACTTCTCCAACGGCAAGGACTTCGACGGCGTCACCGAGCAGCTCGAGGTCATCAACGCGACCGCGGCCGAGCACGACCGCACCGTCAAGTTCGGGCTCAACGGCTTCATGATCGTCCGGGACACCGAGAAGGAGGCCCGGGACACCCTGCGCGAGATCGTCGAGAAGGCGAACGTCGAGCAGGTCGAGGGCTTCCGGCAGGCCGTGCAGCAGGCCGGCGCGTCGGCGTCGGACAAGAAGGGCATGTGGGCGGACTCCTCGTTCGAGGACCTCGTCCAGTACAACGACGGCTTCAAGAGCCAGCTCATCGGCACCGCCGAGCAGGTCGCCGAGCGGCTGGTCGAGTACAAGAAGCTCGGCGTCGACCTCTCCCTGCTGTGCTTCCTGCACGTCAAGGAGGAGATCGAGCAGTTCGGCGAGAAGGTCCTCCCGCTCGTGCGCGAGATGGAGTCGGCGCTCCCCGAGCGCCAGCTCGCCCAGGCCTGACGGCACGTGCGCGGGACGTGGGGCTACGACCCCACGTTCCGCGCACGGGCGGCGATGCCGAGCCGGATCGCGTAGATCACCGCGCTGCCGAGGAACAGCACGCCGGTGATCAGCAGCCAGTTCCCGTAGATGGGCGCCGTGCTGATGCCGGCGGTGAAGCGCAGGGCGTCCTCGCCGCGCCCGGCGATCGTCGGGAAGTAGATCAGGCCGAGGACCGCGGAGCCGAGGACCGGCGCCCGGACGTGGTTGATGGCCGGGACCAGCGGCGGGCGCCGCGGGCCGTAGCGCCGCCGCGCCCACCGGCTGATCGTCAGCGGCTGGTCGGCGAGCGCGTAGAGCGGGTAGAGCACGAGGTCGTGCGCGAGGACGGCGCCGACGAACCAGATCGCCAGCGCGACGATGCTCGGGTCCTCGTAGACGAACGACACGGCGTAGCCGACCAGCGCGAAGCACCCGACCATCGCCAGCAGGTGCAGCGGGTTCGCGCCGTAGAGGTAGCGCCAGAAGCGCAGGACCGCCCGCATCAGGCCCTCCGGAAGTCGATGGACGCGACCCACTTGGTGTTGTGCACCCCGGGCAGCGCCGGGACGATCACGCGGGCCGGGAAGCCGTGGTCGGGCGCGAGGTCGGCCATCGGGCCCCCGTCGTCGTCGCCGACCCGCAGGGCGAGCAGGGCGTCGGGGTGCAGCACCTGGGTGCGCTGCAGGGTCGCGCGGGCGAAGGCGCCGGAGGTCTCGACCGACTGGACGAAGGCGTTCGCGGGCTCGGGCACCCCGGCGAGGGCGGCGAGGTCGCGCAGCCGCACCCCGGACCACGTCCGGGTCACCGACCAGCCCTCGACGCAGGCGATCGGCAGGGTCGCGGTGTGCTGCGGCATCCCGAGGAGGTCCTGGCGGCTCAGCGACACCTCGCCCGACCCGCCGGTCATCCGCAGCCGCCACCCGTCGCCGAGCGCGACCGGGTCGATCCCGGAGCCCCCGAGCGTGCGGTTGATCTGGAAGTCGTTCGGCCCGTCGCCGTAGGACTGCCCGCGCGGGGAGAGCATCGCGAGGGGGCGCAGCGGGTCCCAGGTCTGCCCGATGGAGAGCACCCCCACCAGCAGCGACCCGCCACCGACCATCCCGAGCAGCCCGCGCCGCGACAGCGTCGGCCGGTTCGGGGCCAGGGCCGCGAGGCCGTGGGAGTCCATCGGCTCGGGCTCGGTCGTCGCGGGGGAGTCGTGGAGCCAGCGGTCGAACGCGCCGGTGCCGTGCGGCCCGCGCCGCAGCGAGCGCAGCATCGTCGGGAACTTCAGGGCGACGTGGGAGACGAAGCCCGCGATGAAGACCCAGGCGCCGTAGTAGTGGGCGGTGTAGAAGCCGAAGCCCCAGGAGTAGTCGTACTGCGAGTTCATCAGGCCGGTGACGAACTCGAAGAGGATGCCGCCGACGAGGGCGAGCAGCGAGATCCGCTCGAGCAGCTGGGCGATGCTCGTGACCGGGGGCCAGGCGAAGAGCTTCGGCACCACCGACCACAGCTTCGCGAGCACGATCGGCGTGAGGACCATCCCGCCGACCACGTGCAGGCCCTGCGTGAGGCGGTAGAACCACGACGGGTTCGTGGGCCAGTCGAAGAACGGCAGGTGCAGGTAGCCGACGTCGCCGGGGATCGCCTGCCCGAACTGCGGGCCGTACGCGATGAACGACATCAGCCCGGTGAGGATGACGATCGGCAGCCCGACGAGCAGCACGGCGCCGAACACCGACGTGAGCCACGTGCCCCGCAGGGGGCTGCGCCACGTCCTCGGGTGCGCGGGCGGGGGCACGGGGATGCGGCCGATCCCGCGCCACAGGGCCCGGGGGAAGCCGTACTCGGGTTCGGGTGCGACGCGTGCCTCGTCGCGCGACTCCTGCGAGGTCGTCATGCCCGGTACCGCCGATCGTCCACGTGCGTCGGGTCCCCTCTCGTCGGAGCTCCTCGTGGTGAGGGTGCCCACCGACGAACCGTCCGTCCGTGGGTGTCCGCCCCAGAACGGGTACCGGTTCAGAAGTGCGGCACCGGACCACCCGCCGGTGCCGGAACCCCCGGACGAAGGAGCCCAGTGGCGGACAACATCTACTCGAAGAGCGAGATCGTCGGCACCTCGGAGATCGGCGTCGACGACGCCATCAAGGGTGCCATCAAGCGCGCCTCCCAGAGCGTGCGCGAGATCGGCTGGTTCGAGGTGGCCGAGATCCGCGGCCACGTCGAGAACGGCGAGGTCCAGCACTTCCAGGTGACCCTGAAGATCGGGTTCGCCCTGGAGGACACCAAGTCGTGACACCCCGGCCGGGGGCGAGATAGTTAGGTAGGCTCAACGGTTGTGACGGCCGAAGCGGCGACGGCGCCGACCATGTTCGCCTCGCTGCGGGTCCGCAACTACCGACTGTTCGCCTCCGGCCAGGTGGTCTCGCTGGTCGGGACCTGGATGCAGCGGGTCGCCCAGGACTGGCTGGTCCTCGACCTCTCCGGCGGCAGCCCCGTCGCCCTCGGTGTGGCGGCCGCCCTGCAGTTCGGCCCGACCCTCCTGCTCTCCCTCTCGGCGGGGGCGGTCGCCGACCGCTACGACAAGCGCCGGGTCCTCATGGCCCTGCAGGTCGGCATGGGTGCCTGCGCCCTCGCGCTCGGCCTCCTCGACGTCACCGGCGCCGCCACCCTCGGCCTCGTCTACGTGCTCTGCGCCCTGCTCGGCTGCTTCTCCGCGGTCGACGCGCCGATCCGGCAGTCGTTCGCCGGCGAGATGGTCGGCCCCGACACCCTGACGAACGCCGTCGCGCTCAACTCGATGACGTTCAACACCGCGCGGATCGTCGGGCCCGCGATCGCCGGGCTGATGATCGCGGCGGTCGGCACCGGGTGGGTGTTCCTGGTCAACACGGCGACCTTCGCGGCCGTGCTCACCGGGCTCGCGATGATGCGCCCGGCCGAGATGTTCGTCTACGAGCGCGCCTCCCGGGCCCGCGGCTCGGTGCTCCGGGGCCTGCAGGAGGTCCGGCGGCGCCCCGACCTCGTCGTGCTCCTGACCGTCGTCTTCTTCGTGTCGACGTTCGGCATCAACTTCTTCATGACCCTCGCCATCACCGCCCGGCTCGTCTTCGGGCGCGGCGCGGAGTCCTACGGCCTGCTCACCTCGGCGCTCGCGGTCGGCTGCCTGGTGGGCGCCTTCGTCGCGGCCCGGCGGGTCGGGCGCCCCCGCATCCGGACCGTGCTCCTGGCGGGGCTGTTCTTCGGCGTCGCCGAGCTCGTCACCGGGGTGATGCCGACCTACGCGCTCACCGCGCTCGTCCTGATCCCCACCGGCCTGGCGCAGCTCGTGTTCACCACGGCCGCCAACGCCGCGGTGCAGCTCGGCGTCTCGGAGTCGATGCGCGGCCGCGTGATGGGGCTCTACGTGCTGGTGCTCCTCGGCGGCACCCCGCTCGGCGGGCCCGTCCTGGGCTGGATGGCCGAGGTGTGGGGCGGCCGGGCGCCGCTGGTGGTGGGCGGGGTGCTCACCGTCGCCACGGTGGTGGTGGCCGCGGGGCTGCTGGCCCTGCAGGCGCGCCGGGCCCGCGCCGCCGTGGCCGCCCCGGCCTGACGCGGTCCCGTTCGGCGGTCTCCCGCCGGCATGATCCACTTCTTCGTGGCGACACGCCCAACGGGCATGAAGACACGCCCCACGCCATAAGATCTTGCCCAGGACCGGGAGCCGATCGAGGCCTGGCCACGTCCGAGCCCACATGAATGACGAGGCAGCTCGGTTCCGGGCGGAGATCCGTGGTCAGGACGGGATGTTCACCGTCGCCCAGGCCCGGACGGCGGGGTTCAGCCGTGCCCTCATCGCCGCGAAGGTGCGGCGCGGTGAGTGGATTCGGGTCCACGCGAGGGTGCTCCGGTCCGCGGAGCACCCGGAGACACCTCGCTCACGCATCCGCGCCGCCGTGCTCTCGGTGGGCCCCGACGCGACCCTCGTCGGCCGTTCGGCCGCCTACTGGTGGCGGATGATCGACGTGGCTCCGGCAGAGGTCGAGATCGCGGTCCCGCCAGAGAGCCAGCCGCGTCCCCGTCGCGGGGTGCGCATCCTCCGGCGTCCGGTCCTCCCGTCGGAGCGGGTCACGGTCGACGGCGTGGCGGTCACGAAGAAGGCGACGACCGTCCTCGCGGCCGCGGCGATGCTGGGTCTGGTGGCCGGAGCACGACTGATGGACCAGGTGCTGCAGAGGGGTGTGGTCGGGCTCGAGGCACTGCGCAGCGTCCACCTCCGGACGTCGGGCCGCCGGGGCGCCGGCCCGTGCGCCGAGCTCCTCCGGCTCGCCGGGGGCGGTGCGCGGTCGGAGGCCGAACGGGTCGCGCACCGGGCCCTCGGGGCGGCGGGGATCGTCGGATGGGTGGCCGACCACGAGGTCCGTCTCCCGGGGTACGGGAACGCGGTGCTCGATCTGGCGTTCCTCGGACCCCGGGTGCTGGTCGAGATCGACGGGTGGGCCTACCACCGCGATCTCCGGGAGTTCCTCCGGGACGCCGCCCGCCAGAACGCTCTCGTCCTGGGGGGCTGGGTCGTCATCCGGACCAACTGGTTCGAGCTGACCGAGCAGCCCGCGACCTTCGTCGGGAACGTCGCGGCCGCTCTCTCCGCCCGGTCGGTCGGGACCTAGGTGACCGGCCAGGAGTGGACCGGGATGTTGTCGCTCATGTGCGCCACGTAGCGCTCGAGCATCCGCCGCATCGCCTCCGGCCGCGTGCACCCGTCCTTCTCGAGCGCCGCCACCATCTGGGTCTGCCACGAGGCCCCCGTGCACCCGGTCCGGCAGCGCGCCTCGATCACCGCGAGGTAGCGCTGCGCGACCGCGGCGTCGACGCCCCAGGCGTCCAGGCCGGAGCGGGCGAGCGGCAGGAGCTTGTCGAGCACCAGCCGGTCGACCGGCACCGTCCCGAGGCCCGGCCAGAAGAGCTCGGCGTCGAGGCCGTGGCGGGCGCCCTCGGTGAAGTTCGCGTGCGCCGCGGAGAAGCTCATCGACGCCCACGGCGGGTGCTCGAGCACGACGAGCGCCCGGACGAGGCCGTAGAAGAACATCGCGTTGGCGACG
The DNA here is from genome assembly GCF_042653685.1 of Actinomycetospora atypica. Classification (NCBI taxonomy): domain Bacteria; kingdom Bacillati; phylum Actinomycetota; class Actinomycetes; order Pseudonocardiales; family Pseudonocardiaceae; genus Actinomycetospora; species Actinomycetospora atypica. The sequence continues at coordinate 8,530 of NZ_JBHSIV010000021.1, forward strand.
GCGTCGATCGCGGTGGGCCCGGCCGGCAGCACCCGGTTCTCGAGGCGCAGGTGGGCCACGCCGTCGGCGACGTCGTAGACGGGGCGGTTCCAGCGCCAGACCGTGCCCGAGTGCAGGCGCAGCTCGTGGAGCTGCGGGGCGCCGCCGTCGTCGAGCACGGCGAGGGGGTCCTCGTCGTCGACGAGGGGGAGCAGGCCCGGGAAGTAGCGGACGTTCTCCTCGAACAGGTCGGTCACCGAGGACGCCCAGCGGTCGCCGAACCACACCCGCGGGCGCACGCCCTGGTTGCGCAGCTCGACGGTGCGCACGTCGACGGCCTGCTCGAACAGCGGCACCCGGGTCTCGGCCCAGAGCCGGTGGCCCAGCAGGAAGGGGGAGTTCGCGGCCAGGGCCACCTGGACCCCGGCGATGGCCTGCGCGGCGTTCCAGTGCGCGGGGAACGTCTGCGGGGTGAGCTGCAGGTGCAGCTGCAGCGAGGTGCAGGCGGCCTCGGGGGCGATCGAGTCGACGTCGAGGACGAGGTGCTCGGAGTCGCCCGGCGCGGCGATGTCGAGGTGGAACGGCTCCCCGCGGGCGCCGACCATCTGGCGGTTGAGCAGGTCGTAGCGCGGGTCGTCGGTGAGCTGGTCGGAGTCGAGGTGCTCCGCGGCGAGCGTGGGGAGGATGCCGATCGTCACGGGCGTGGCCCCGACGACGGCCGCCGAGCGCCGGGCCGCGCCGATGTGGGAGACGACGTCGTCCTCGAGCTCGCACGCGGAGGCGCCGGGCAGCGTGCGCGGCGGCAGGTTGATCTCGAGGTTCCAGCGGCCGAGCTCGGTGGTGAGCAGGTCGGAGGCCGACCGGTCGAGCACGGCGTGGTTGAGCATCGCCGGCTCCATGGCCTCGTCGACCAGGGCCAGCTCGAGCTCCACGCCCGTGCGCAGCTCGTCGGGGGCGAACCGGCCCTCGTGCACCATGCGGCGCAGCGCGTCGAGGCAGCGGTGGACCTTCACCCGGTACCGCTCGCGGTCGGACAGGACGGTGCGGGACACGACCCGGCCCATCAGGCGTCGACCCTGGCTCCCGTCACCGGGCGGCGGTGCGGTGGGCTGCCCACCACGACGCCGGACCCGGACCGGTCGTCGCCGGGAATGTGCGCCGGGATGGACGGTACGGCGGTCGGCCCCATCTTGTGACCCGGCTCCTTCTCTCGGCCCGGGCTCCCGGTGCGGCGGAACCGCGGGGAGCCGGGACCCGTTCGATCCCCGACGACCGGATTGACGGTGGCACACGTCCGGGACCCGCACCAGGCCCGGTGGCCGTTCGCCTCGTCATAGCGTCCGTTCAGCGGAGGCGGGAGTGGATCACCGACCGTTGGGCGCACATGCAGACGCGGTGGGCGTCCTCAGCCGCCGCGGCCGAAGTCCTCCGGCGACACATTGTCGAGGAAGGCCCGGAAGCGGTCGACCTCCTCCTCGTCGGGGACGCCGTCGGACCCCTCCGCGGCCTCCTCGCCCTCGTCGTCGTCGACCAGCACCCCGGCCTCGACCAGCACGGCCTCGGTCGCGTGGATCGGCACGTCGGCGTGCAGGGCGATCGCGATGGAGTCGCTGGGCCGGGCCGACACGCGCAGCCCACGGTCGAACACGAGGTCGGCGTAGAAGGTCCCGCCGCGCACCTCGGTGATCTCGATGCGCTCCAGCGTGCGCCCGAGCGCGGTCACCACGTCGGCGATCAGCACGTGCGTCAGCGGCCGCTCCGGGAGCCGGCCCTGCTGCTCGAGCGCGATGGCCTCGGCCTCGGCGAGCCCGATCCAGATCTGCAGGCAGCGCTTCCCCGCCGCCTCCTGCAGGAGCACCACCGGGTGCCGGTTGGACTCCGACGCCGCCTGCTGCGCCGCGTCGTCGACGGCCAGGACGCCGACCACCCGCATCTCGCTCACGACTCGCCTCCCGTGGCCCGGGGACCTGCGGCCCCGATGATCGGGTTCCGCTGTGCTTCGTCTCCGCCGGACACCGAGCCCCATCCTGTCAGCCGCGACCGGATGGCGTCAGGCTCGAGCGGTCCGGGCCCCCGCGACCGGCATGCCCCCTGCCCGGGCCCGGCACACCCCCGCGTGCCGGTCCGGCTCCCCGACCCCGGTCGGGGCGGGCGGAGCGACGGGGGGAAGCATCGATCACATCTGGAACGATGCCCGTGTGGCGCGGATCGTGGACCTGGCGGGCGGTGGGGCCCCGCCGGAGCTGGACGACTTCCGCGACCTCGCCCGCGCCGACCGCCGCCCCGACCGTCCCGGTGGGCGTGGCCTGGTGCTCGCCGAGGGCACCGTGGTGGTGCGCCGGCTGCTGGGGTCGCCCTACCCGCCGCGGGCGCTGCTGGGCGTGTCGCGCCGCATCGACGAGCTCGCCCCGGAGCTCGCGGGCCTCGACGTGCCCGCCCTGGTCGCCGACGCCGAGACCATGGCGGCCGTCGTCGGGTTCCACCTCAACCGCGGCGTGCTCGCGAGCGCCGACCGCGCGCCGGTCCCCGACCTCACCACGCTGCTCGCCACCGCCGGGCGTGTCGCGGTGCTCGAGGGCGTCAACGACCACGAGAACCTCGGGTCCCTCTTCCGCAACGCCGCCGCGCTCGGCGTCGACGCGGTGCTGCTGGCGCCCGGGTGCGCCGACCCGCTCTACCGGCGCAGCGTCCGCGTCTCGATGGGCCACGTGCTCCGGGTGCCCTTCGTGGCGGGGACCTGGGACGAGCTGGCGGGGGCCCTGCGGGCCGCCGGCTTCGTCCTGGGCGCCCTCACGCCCTCCGGCGACACCCCGCCCGCCGCTCTCGCGGCAGCCGACCGGGTGGCGCTGCTGCTGGGCGCGGAGGGTCCGGGCCTGTCCGACGAGGCCCTCGACCTCGCCGACCACCGGGTGCGGATCCCGATGGCCGCCGGCGTCGACTCGCTCAACGTCGCGACGGCGGGCGCGGTCGCCTTCGCCGCGGTCGGTGCGGCGGGGGTCCGGTGAGCCCGGTCCTCCCGACGACGGCCTTCCCGACGACGGGCCGCGCGTGACCGTTCTCGAGGTGGCGGCCCGGCGCGGGCGCGCCCTGGTCGGCGGCCACCCGGTCGGCGCCCACGGCGGTCCCGACGACGAGGGCTGGGGGCTCTACGCGCCCGGGACCGACCTGTCCGGGCCCCTCGTGGAGCTGCTGGACGAGTGGGCGCGGGCGGCGGACTCGCTCTCCCGGTCGGCGGAGCCGCCCGGGTCGCCGGCGGCGGTGCGGGTGAGCCGCACCGGGCGGCACCTCGCCGCCCGGGTGTCGGTGGCCCTGGGCCGCCCGGTCGACTACTGCGACCCCGTCACCGGGCTGCGCATCCCGCTGCGCGCCGTGACCACCCGGCCGCGCGTGCCCGCGGTGCCGCTACCGACCCCCTATCGGCGTGCTCTCCGGTCTGGGCGGCGCCAGTCCGGCGGGACGGTCTCGACGGTGTTCACCGAACCCACGCCGTGGGCGACCGGGCTGACGCTGAGCGCGCTCGTGGCGGGCCTCGTGCTGCTGGTGAACCTGTCGCTGGCGCTGCCGATGGTGGCCGGGCTCGGCTGGGTCGGCGTGCTCATCGACCTCGTCGTGGTGGCGGGCCTCGTGCCGGCGCTGTGGCTCAACCGCACCGCCCTCACCTGGCGCTGGGCGGTGTGGGGGGCCTTCGTCGGGATGGGGCTCGCGGTGCTGCCGCTGATGGTGGCCGCGGCGGGCTGAGCGGCCCGGGAGGGTCAGCTGCCGTCGCGGGGGGAGCGGACCCCGAGCAGGACGTCCTCCCAGGACGGGACGATCGGGTGCGAGCGCTGGCGCCGCCTGCCCTCGTCCCCGCCGCCGTCGTCGCGCGCCGGGTCGGTGCGCGGCTCGCTCCGGCGCCCGCCCGAGCGGGGCGCCCGGCGCTGCTCCGGGGCCCGCTGGTCGGGCACCGCACGGGAGGACCGTCCCCGGCCCTTGGTGGGGGCGACGGGGGCGACCCCGCCACCGACCGCCAGCGCCCCCTGGGCGGGCTCCTCGGCCCGGGCGGGCTCCTCCGGGGCGGCCTCGGCCGGCGGCCGGGCCGAGGTCCCGTCGGCGCGCCGCGGCCCGTCGACCGGGGCGAGGCCCATGACGTCGCGGGCGGGCTCGTCGCGGGGCGCGACGACCCCGCCGTTGGCGCCCGGGGCGTAGGTCCAGTGCGCGACGTGGTCGGAGTGCCCGGCGCGCCACGACATCGCGACGACCCACACGTTGTCCTCGCCCTTCCAGGCGTCCCACGTCGCCTCGGACGGGTCCTGCCCGCGCCCGCCGAGCGTCGTCGTGATGATCTCGGACAGGCTGCGCGGGTCGGGCGTGCCCGCCGCGGTGCTCGGGTGCCCGCGCCCGGCGATCTCGGCGACCCGCGAGCGCTCGAGCAGCACCGGGTAGGCGAACCGCTCGACGCTCGCGGCCGGGACGCCCGCGCCGGCCGCGACCTCGGCGACCGACTCGCCGGCGCGGATCCGCGCCTGGATGTCGCGGGGCCGTAGCGGTGAGGTGGTCTCGATCTCCATCTGCCCGAGCCTCCGGATGTCGCCGCGGGCCGCCGCGCGCAGCCGTTCGTCGGACGGGATCGTGAAGCGCTCGTGCCGGATGGGGTCCTCGAGGATCACGGTCGACGTGTCGTCGCCGAGGCCGACGACCCGGAGTTCTCGCATGTCAGGGCCTCCCCGTCGGCGGTGTGCATGCTCCGCACGACGCTAGGCGAGCGTCCACCCCGTCCGAGGGAGGCGCGCCGGGCCCGCGATTCACGCGCCCGTGAGCGCGCCCACCACGTGATCGATGCACTGGGTCAGCTTCGTGACGTCGTCCGGGTCCACCGCCGGGAACATGCCGACCCGCAGCTGGTTGCGGCCGAGCTTGCGGTACGGCTCGGTGTCGACCACCCCGTGCGCCCGGAGGATCTTCGCGACGGCCGCCGCGTCGACGTCGTCGGCGAAGTCGATCGTGCCCACGACCTGCGAGCGGTGCGCGGGCTCGGCGACGAACGGCGTCGTGTACGAGGTCTTCTCCGCCCAGGCGTAGAGCCGGTCGCTCGAGTCCTTCGTCCGCCCCGTGGTGAACGACATGCCGCCGTTCGAGTTCATCCAGTCGATCTGGTCGGCCAGCATGATCAGCGTCGCGACCGCCGGCGTGTTGTAGGTCTGGTCCTTGCGCGAGTTCTCGACGGCCGTCGTCAGCGCCAGGAACTCGGGGATCCAGCGGTCGGTCGCGGCGATCTCCTCGACGCGCTGCAGCGCGTCGGGAGACATCAGCGCGATCCAGAGCCCGCCGTCGGAGGCGAACCCCTTCTGCGGGGCGAAGTAGTAGACGTCGCTCTGCGAGACGTCGACCGGGAGCCCGCCGGCGCCCGAGGTCGCGTCGATCGCGACGAGCTTGCCCTCGCTGCCCGCCGGCCGGGCCACCGGCACGGCGACGCCCGTCGAGGTCTCGTTGTGCGCCCAGCCGATGAGGTCGACCGAGGGGTCGGAGACCGGCTCGGGCGCGGACCCCGGATCGCTCGGGACGATGATCGGGTCGGCGAGGAACGGCGCGCCCGTGGCCACCCCGGCGAACTTCGAGGAGAACTCGCCGTAGGTCAGGTGCAGCGAGCGCTCGCGGATCAGCCCGACGGCCGCCGCGTCCCAGAACGCCGTCGACCCGCCGTTGCCGAGCACCACCTCGTAGCCCGCGGGCAGGGTGAACAGCTCCGAGAGGCCGTTGCGCACCCGCGCGACGAGGTCCTTGACCGGCTTCTGCCGGTGCGAGGTGCCCATCAGGTCGGCCGCGTCGGCCACCGCGCGCAGCTGCTCGGGCCGCACCTTGGAGGGGCCGCAGCCGAAGCGTCCGTCGGCGGGCAGCAGGTCGGCCGGGATCGTCACTGATTCAGCGGTCACGGCCGCATCCTCCCAAGCCCGCGGTGCCCGTGCTGTGTCCTGTGCCACGTCGCCGGTTGGCGTCGGCGATTTGTCCCATCTCTCACCGCCTTCCCGACGAGGGGTCGGGCTGCCTACCGTGGCCGGGTGAACGCACCGATCGCTGACCTGCGTGTCGACTATCGAGCCGGTGAACTCGACGTGAACGACCTGGCGTCGACCTGGCACGAGCAGCTCGTGGGCTGGCTGGAGGAGGCGCGCGAGGCCGGCGTGCCCGACCCGAACGCGATGGTGCTCGCCACCTCCGACGAGGATCACCGGGTCACCACCCGCACCGTGCTCGCGAAGGACGTCGACGCCGCCGGGGTCACGTTCTTCACCAACTACACCTCGGAGAAGTCCCACCAGCTGCGCCAGACGCGGCAGGCCTCGGTGACCTTCCCCTGGTACGCCCAGCAGCGGCAGGCCACCGTGATCGGCACCGTCGAGCTGCTGGGCAAGGAGGAGACCGCCGAGTACTGGCGTGGCCGTCCCCGCACCTCGCAGCTCGGGGCGTGGGCCTCGCCCCAGTCGGCCGTCGTCCGCGACCGCACGGCCCTCGAGGGCCTGTTCGCCAACGTCGAGGCCCGCTTCCCCGAGGGCGAGGAGATCCCGCCGCCGCCGCACTGGGGCGGGTGGCGGCTGATGCCCACCCACGTCGAGTTCTGGCAGGGCCGCACCTCCCGGCTGCACGACCGGCTGCGCTTCCGGTTCGACGAGCGCAGCGGCGGCTGGGTGGTCGAGCGCCTGGCCCCCTAGGGGCGCTTAGGATCGTTCGGTGAGCGAACGACCACGGCGGGGCCTCCTCGCCGACACGACGCCGCTGAGGACCCCGGCCTTCCGCCGGCTCTGGACGGCCGGGATCGTCACCGTGGTCGGCGCGCAGCTGACCGTCGTCGCCGTGCCCTTCCAGCTCTACGAGATGACGGGCTCGTCGTCGTGGGTCGGGCTCACCGGGCTGTTCGGGCTGGTCCCGCTCGTGGTGTTCGGGCTCTGGGGCGGCGCGATCGCGGACGCGGTCGACCGCCGGATGCTGCTCGTGGTCTCCGGCGTCGGGATCGCGATCTCCTCCGCGCTCCTCGGGGTGAGCGCGCTGACGCACATCGGCGGGCCGTGGACGGTCCTCGGGATCTTCGCGGTGCAGACCGCGTGCCTCGCGGTGAACCAGCCGACCCGCTCGGCGGTGCTGCCGCGCATCCTGCCGCTCGACCAGCTGCCGGCGGCCAACACGCTGTGGTTCACCGTCCAGCAGCTCGGGGCCTTCGCGGGCCCGCTGGTCGGCGGCGTGGCGCTGGCGTTCATCGACGTCGGGGTCCTCTACCTCGTCGACACCGTCTGCCTCACCGTGTCGATCTACGCGGCCTACCGGCTGCCGCGCCTCCCGGTCGCCGACGGCGCCGAGACCGGGGTCCGCGGCGTCCTGCACGCGATCCGGACGAGCGCCGGGCTCCGCTCGGTGATCGACGGCTTCCGCTACGCCGCGATGTCGAAGGTGCTGCTGGTCAGCTTCCTCGCCGACCTCGTCGCGATGGCCTTCGGCATGCCCCGCGCGGTGTTCCCCGAGGCGGCCGTGGAGGTCTACGGCGGCGGGCCGGCCTACGGGCTGCTCTCCGCGTCGATCGCGGGCGGTGCCGCGCTCGGCGGCCTGCTCTCCGGGCGACTGCAGGGCGTCGCCCGCCAGGGCGTCGCGGTGACGATCGCGGTGTGCCTCTGGGGCGTCGGGGTCGCGCTGGCCGGGCTCACCTCGATCCTGTGGCTCGCCGTCCTGCTGCTCGCGGCGGCCGGCGCGGCCGACCTGGTCAGCTCGGTGTTCCGCTCGACGATGCTGCAGACCGTCGCCACCGACGAGATGCGCGGGCGGATGCAGGGCGTGTTCGTGGTGGTCGTCGCGGGTGGCCCGCGGGTGGCCGACCTCTGGCACGGCTGGGTGGCCGACAGCATCGGCACCGGCGCGGCGACGACGATCGGCGGCGTGGCGGTCGTCGTCGGGATGCTCGCCGTGGTGCTCGCCTTCCCGGCGTTCTGGCGCTACCGGGCACCGACCGCGGGCTCGACGGAGGACGTCCCGGCGAGCCAGGCCTAGCGAGCGGGCCCGTCGTCGCCCCGGAGCGGGTTCAACCCGCCTGCCGGACCCTGATGAGTTCCGCGTAGGCCTCCTCGACCTCCGCGCTCGGCGACACGCCGAGGTCGGCGTCGAGGGCGTCCCGCAGCCGGCGGTAGACCGTCATCGCGTCCGCCCGGCGCCCGCAGCGTCCGAGGACCCGGACCAGCTGCGCGTGGACGACCTCGTCGAGCGGGTGGGCCAGACAGAGCGACTGCAGCTCACCCACGAGGTCGCGGTCCCGGCCGCACATCATGTCGGCGTCGATCCGGGCGCTCCGGACGGCCCGTCGGCGTTCCAGCAGCTCGACCGCCTCGCCGGAGAGCACCGGCCCGCGCGCGACGTTGGCGAGCGGCGGTCCGGCCCAGAGCGCCTCGGCCTCGCGGAAGCAGCGTGCCGCCTCGGCGGGGCGCTTCTCGTCCAGGGCGTGCAGACCGTCCCGCCGGCGGAGGACGAACTCGTGCAGATCGGTGCGGCGCGGGTCGACCTCGAGCCGGTACCCGGGTGCCCGGGTGACCAGGACGCGGTCGGGGTCTGTGGTCAGACCGAGTCGGACGAGACACTGACGCAGTTGGTGGACGTGGGTCTGTACCGACGAGCGCGCCCGCCGCGGCGGGCGGTCCCCCCACAGCTCCTGGGCGATCGCGTCGGCCGGGACCACGTGCCGCCACCCCAACAGCAGGAGTGCGAGCAGCTGCAACGTCCGGGGAGCGGTCGGGGCGACGTCCCGGCCGTCGACGACCACCTCGAGCCGTCCGAGCAGCCGGAAGCGCACGTGCGGGTCGAGGTGGTCCTCGAAGGACCCGGCGTCGAGGGGGTGGGTGAGCCGCCGGCGCTCCGGGGCGGGGGGATCGAGTGGGTGCGGGGCCACGGGTGGTCTCCTGTCGACGGGCGGTCCACCTGCTGCCGTGAACGGTGTCGACGGTGCCCCGACCAGGACGATCGCGGTCAGTGCACGAGGCACGGGGGTGCGATGGAGGCGTCATCCACGGGTGTGAAGACCTCACACCCGCCTCGGTGAGCGGTCCACTGCCTCGGGCCGCCGCCCGTGGGCAGAGTGATCCGGGTCGCCATCGACCTCCGAAACCCGCTTGGGAGCCGACATGAACCAGAGCGTCACGACCCCCTTCCCCGAGGCCGTGCACGGCGTCGTCGAGCTCGAGTCCTTCGACGGCTGGACTCCGGCCGCCGACCAGGTCCTCACCTGCTGGTGCATGGCCGTCGACCCGTCCTCCTCGTGACCGTCGACGTCGCCCGGGCCGGGGGCCTGCGGCTGCGGGGTCATCTGCGGCTGGAGCGCGACGGCGACGCGGTACTGGTCGTCGGGGAGGACGGGATCACCGTCCTCCGCGGTCGCGCGGCTGCCGTCGTCGGCGCGCTGGTCGACGGCGACCGGACCGTCCCGGCTCTCGACGCCGACCCCGAGGAGGTCGCCGTCCTCGAACGGCTGCGCTCCTGCGGCCTCGTCGAGGTCCGGTCCGACGCCCCGGCGGAGCGCCCCCGTGCCGAGCTGAGCACGTTCCACGGCGCCACGTCGGGAGCCCGGGTCGACGCGGCTCCGTCCCCCGTCGTCGAGGTCCTGGATCTCGGCGACCCGGAGACGGCGCCGGCGGTCTCGGCCGCTCTCGACGGGATCGGCGCGCGACCGGCGACGGCGTCGGAACGGGTCGACGTCACCGTCGTCACCGTCTCCGATCTCCTCGATCCCGGGCTGGCCGAGCTCGACGCGCAGTTCCGTGCCGAGGGCCGCCCGTGGCTCCCGGTGCGGGCACGGGGTGTCCGGCAGTGGATCGGGCCGTTCTTCGGGACGACCCCCGACGGGCCGTGCTGGACCTGCCTGGCGGACCGGCTGCGGATGCACCGGCGCGCCGAGCAGGCCGTGCTCGACCGGCGCGGCGAGTCGAGGCCGTTGGCGCGGGCCCTGCCCGCCCACCCGGCGACGCTGGGCTACACGGCCCACGCGGTGGCCTTCGAGGTCGACGCCTGGGCCCACGGGCTCGACCGGCCGGTCCGTCGCGCGGTGGTCGTGCACGACAGCCGGACGATGACCTCCGAGCGCCACGAGCTGCGTCGCCGACCCCAGTGCCCGACCTGCGGCGACACCGGGATCGTCACGCGGCGGGCGAACCGTCAGGTCCGGCTCGGCCCGACGCCCGGCGACGCCCCGCCCGGGCGGGGTCTCCCCGCGGCGCTCGGGCACCTCGTCAGCCCCGTCACGGGCGTCGTACCCGCTCTCGAGGTCACTCCCGGTCCGGTCGCGGAGACCTTCATCGCCAGGACCGGTCCGCTGCCCTCTCCCCGTCGGATCTCGATGGACGCGGTCCGCCGCCGTGCGCGGCTGGGGTGCGGCGGCGCCGGCTCCTCGCCGGAGGCGGCCCGTACCTCCGGGCTCGGCGAGGCGCTCGAGCGGTGGTGCGGGCAGTGGTTCGGCGACGAGCAGCACGTCCGCGCCCGACGGAACGACCTCGGTGACGCTGCGGTCGACCCCCGCGACTGCCTCCTCCTCGACCCGCGCCAGATCGGCGACCGGGACCGCTGGAACGCCGAGCACGGGGTGTTCAACCAGGTCGCGCCGGCGGTGGACGACGAGGAGGTGACCTCCTGGACCCCGATGTGGTCGCTGCGCGACGGTCGTCGGCGCCTGCTCCCGACCGGCATGCTCCACCACGGCGCCCCCGGACCGCTCTGGGCGCCCGCCGACTCCAACGGCTGCGCCGCGGGGCCCACCCGGGACGAGGCGATCCGACGCGGCCTGCTGGAGCTCGTCGAACGGGACGCGGTGGCCCTCTGGTGGTACAACCGCACGCCGATGCGTGGCCTCGACCTCGACGGGGACGCCGGGACGCGCGCCGTCCGCGAGCGGCACCGGTCCCTGGGCCGGGACCTCTGGGCGCTCGACCTGACCTCCGACCTCGGGATCCCGGTCGTGGTCGCGCTCTCGGGTCGACGCCGCCCCGACGGCGCCGCCGATCGCGTGATGCTCGGGTTCGGGGCCGATCCCGACCCGGCCGTCGCCCTGCGTCGGGCGCTCGGCGAGCTGGCCTCCTCGATCCCGTTGGTCCTCGACGGGGCCGTGGTGTCACAGGACCTCGACGTCCGCCGCTGGATCGACGAGGTCGACACGGCCGGTGAACCCTGGTTGCGCCCGTCGCCCGGGCCGGCCGTCCCGGTCACCGACCTCCTCGGGGGCGGGACCGTCGACCCCGCCGGGGGCGTGTCGGCCGTCGTCGCCCGGCTGTGCGCCCACGGTCTCGACCCGCTGGTGCTCGACCAGACCCGACCGGACGTCGGACTGCCGGTGGTGCGCACCGTGGTCCCAACCCTGCGGCCGATGTGGGCGCGTTTCGCGCCCGGACGGCTCTTCGACGTCCCGGTTGAGCTCGGCCGTCGTGCGGAACCCCTCCCGTACGAGTCGCTCAACCCCCGGGTGGTGTTCCTGTGAGAGCGCTGGAGGTGCGCACCCTGCGGCGGCTGTGGTCGCTGCGGGAGACGGTCGCGCTCGAGTCCGGGGACGACCGACTGACGATGATCGCCCCGTGGGGCGAGATCGACCTCGGCCGGAGGGCGACCCGGGTGGAACCCGACCTACGTCGGCTCGCCCTCGGTCCGGTCGATCTCGACAACGCGGAGCCGGACCGGCGCGCCGAGCTCGCCGAGGTCCTCGACGGGGTCACGGGCGCGGTCGCCCACTCCCTCGAGCAGGCCGGGCTCGGGCAGGCCCGCCTGTCCGTGGTCCCGATCGCGGCGGAGGCCCCGTTCCGCCCCGTCCCGGCCGATCCCCGCTCCGTCGTCCGGCTCTCGCGGCTGACCGTCATCCGGCCGTCGGCCGGGAGCCTCGTCGTGAGCGCTCCCGGAGCGCGCCACGAGGTCGTGTGCGAGGGGCCGGTGCTCGGGGCCCTGCTGTCGAAGATCGCGTCGAGCGTCCGGGTGGCCGCCCTGAGCGGCCGGGCGACGGACGGCGGCCCGGACGGCGATCCGTGTCTCGACGGTGCGACCTGCCAGGACGTCGAGGACGTCCTCGGATGGTTGATCGCGACCGGGGTCGTCCAGGTGGGTCGCGAGGACGGGACCTACGACGAGGACGTCGACCCCGACCTCGTCGGGTGGACCCCGCTCGAGCTCGAGTTCGAGGCGCGGACCCGCCGGCCCGGCCAGGTCGCCACGGAACGCCTCCAGCTCCGGGACCGGGTCGCGACGATGGGGGCGGTGCGCGAGCCGTATCCCGGCACGTCGGTGCCGCTCCCGACCGTCGGCGGACGGAACTCCCGGATGGACCAGGTGCTCGCCCCGGCGTACGAGCTCCCGACCTTCACCGGCGGGGTCCTGACGGCCGCCCGGCTCGGTGCCCTGCTCTCCCGCGGGCTCCGTATGCGGGCCCCCGACGACCGGCGCGCCCCGGAGGTCGGCCCTCCCCAGCGCCCCTACCTGAGCGTCGGGCGGCTCTGCGAGCTCGAGATCTACGTCGCACTCGACCGTGCCGAGCTCGACACCGACGTCTACCACTACGACCCGGCGGAGCACGCCCTGACGTCCCTCGGGCTGCCGCGGCCGACGGTCACCGACATCGTGGCCGCGTGCTCCTCCGAGATCGGGGAGCAGGAGTTCGCCCCCGCGGCCGTCCTGCTGGCGACGTCCCGGCGAGCGGGGAGCGCCGGGACGCCGGGGACGGCCACCCATGCCACGGCTCTCGTCCAGGCGGGAGCGCTCCAGCAGATCCTCCTCCTCGTCGGCCGGGAGAACGAGGTGACCGTGTACCCGGCACCCCTCGTCGCCACGGAGGGTTGGCAGGCCGTGATCGATCGGGTGTGGCCGGCGGAGGTCCCGGTGGCCGTGTGCGCCCTAGATCCGGCAAGGTGAACTCTCCGTGACGAGGGTTCGGGGTGATCTTCGCTTCGGTTACGTTTACCCCATGGACGCGGTGGGTGGCCGTCAGCCGTCGGACCAGGACGAAGCGGACGGTCGGCCCGGGAACGCCGCGGATGCCCGGGCGTCGTCACTGTCGGTCAGCCGGGAGGCCGACCGGTTCTCCACGGCGCTGGTCGCGATCGTCAGCCTCGGGTACGCGGCGATCACCTACGTCGGGATCCTCCAGAACGTCGGCGGGACGGAGGCGGTCCTCAGCACCGTCTACGCCGTGGCACTCGTGGCGCTCCAGCTCGGCTACTTCAGCCGTCCCGGTGCCCGGCTCACGCCGGTGCGCTCGGCCGTCGCGCTCACGGCCTTCGCCGCGCTGACCTACCTGCCCCTGGTGCAGCTCGGGTCGTACTGGAGCGCGTTCAACGGCTTCCTCGCCGGGTGCCTGCTGATCGCGCTGCCGCTGCGGTGGGGGCTCGGCGGCTACCTGCTGGTGGTCCTGGGCAGCAGTCTCGTCGAACGCCGGTTCGGCGCGGACGACCTGGAGCCGACCTTCGCGGTCACCTACGCCGTGATCGCGACCGCCGTGACCGGGCTCGTCATCTTCGGGCTCACCCGGCTCGCCAGGGTCGTCCGTGAGCTGCACGAGGCACGGGAGGAACTGACGCGCATGGCGGTGGCGGAGGAGCGGGTGCGCTTCTCCCGGGACGCCCACGACCTGTTGGGGATGAGCCTGTCCACGATCACGCTGAAGGCCGAGCTGGCCAACGGCCTGGTCCTCTCCGAACCGCACCGGGCGCACGCCGAGATCGCCGAGGTGATCACGACGGCCCGCCGCGCACTCGGCGAGGTGCGGATGGTCGCGGCCGGGTACACGACGCTCTCCCTGCCCGAGGAGCTCTGGGGCGCACAGTCGGTCCTGCAGGCCGCGGAGATCGACACGTCGGTGCACGGTGCCGACGTCGTCCTCCCCGCGGAGGTCGGGTCCCTCTTCGGGACACTCGTCCGCGAGGCCGCGACGAACGTGCTCCGGCACTCCAAGGCCGAGGTCTGCCACATGGCCGTCACGCGGGAGGGGCCGTCGGTGCGCATGGCCATCAGCAACGATCGGGCGGGGGAGGGGGACGAGTCGTCGGCGGAGCGGCCGCCGTGCACCCGGCGGGGCATCGCCAACCTGCGGCAGCGCTTCGCGGAGCAGGGCGGGACCCTGACCGTGCGCCACGAGGACGACGAGTTCATCGTCGTCGGGGTCCTCCCGAACAGCGGCGGGGCGGACTAGAGCCAGCCGGCCTCGACCGCGATCCGGATCGCGTCGACCCGGTTGCGGGCGTTCAGCTTCGAGACGATCGACGTGAGGTAGTTCCGCACCGTCCCGGGGGAGAGGAACAGGGACGTGGCGACGTCGTTCACGGTGTGGCCGTTCGAGGTGAGCCGGAGGACCTCGATCTCCCGTCCCGCGAGCGGACAGTCCTCCGTGTCCCACGCCGCGAGAGCCAGGTCGCCGTCGACGACACGCCGTCCCACCGCCACCTGTCGGATCGCATTGGCGAGCCGCTCGGAGGGCGCGTCCTTGAGCATGTACCCGTTCACCCGCGCGTCCAGGGCGCGGCGGACGGTCCCCGGACGGCCGAGACTGGTGAGGATCAGGGTCCGACAGCTCGGCAGCGCCTCGTGCAGCTCGCCGGCCGCGGTGATCCCGTCCCTGCCGGGGAGGTCGATGTCGATCACGGCGACGTCCGGGCCGGACGACATCGCCAGGGGGACGATCTCGTCCCCCGACGCGGTCTCGGCGACGACCTCGATGTCGAGCTCCTGGGTGAGGAGCGCGACGAGTGCGCCCCGGACGAGGTGCTGATCCTCCGCCAGGAGCACTCTGATCACCCGAACAGCCCCCTGGTCTCCGCCCCGCGCCGGGATCGATCCGTCCTCGTGTCACTGTGCCACTCGCCCCGGCTCGCACCCTCCACTTCCGTGTGAATTTCTCCCACCCGCCGCTGCTCCGCTCGTGACCGGGAGCGAAGGGCTCCGGCGGAGCGTGGTCCTCGTCGAATTCCGAGGGCCACGAGCCGGAGGCACCCCATGAAGGCCGCTGTCGAGCACGCCGTCTCGTCCATGCGTCACCGCTACGACGAGCCCATCACTCTGCACGACCTCGCCGCCGAGGTCTTCGTGAGTCCGTTCCACTTCTCCCGGGTCTTCGCGAGCACCGTCGGGATCACGCCCGGCCGGTTCCTCACGGCGGTACGGCTCTTCGAGGCCAAACGCCGACTGCTCGATACCGACGACACGGTCGCGGACATCGTCTGTTCGGTGGGGTACTCCAGCGTGGGGACCTTCACCAGCCGCTTCACCCGCGCGGTCGGCCTCACCCCGGGGCAGTACCGCGACCCGATCATCGCCGAGGGGCTCCTCGCGATCTCCTCGGAGTACTCCCGGATCCCGTCGGTCGAGGTGCTCGAGCACGCCGCCGGTCCGGGTCCGGGAGCGGCGTCGCTGTCCGTCGGGGTGGTCGGGGCCGGAGACGCCGGTCGCGTCGCCGTCGGGGTCTTCGGCGGCCCCGTCCCCCAGGGCGCCCCGGTCGCCCTGGCGCCGGTCCCCGCCGGGGGGACCGGCGCCGTCCTGGAGGGCCTCCCGCCCGGACGATGGGTCGTGCTCGCCGTGGCGGGGGACGGCACCGACGGTGCCGTGACGTCCTTCGCGTCCTGCCGGGTCGAGGTGCGGGCGCACGAGGACGTCGTCCCGCCGGTCGAGCTGCACCTCGGGATGCCGCAGCCGATCCACGCGCCGCTGGCGGTGTCCCTCCTCGATCCGGCCCGCGGCATGCCCGGCCCGGTGCCGATGGGGTCGCTCGCGGTCGCCGGTCGCCGCCACCTGCGCGCCGTCGCCTGACGCCCGCCGTGACCACCGTCATCGGTCGCCTCCGCCGGAGGCTGCTCGCGCCCACCGAGGCCGACGTCCGGTTCGCCTCCCGGGGCTTCCCCGTCGTCGGGACGCCCGCGGTCCGTGCCCTCGAACGTGTCCCGGCGGCCGTCGTCCGCGGGTTCCGCAGCGGGATCGACGGGTCGCCGCTCGAGGAGGTCGCCACCCGTGCGACCGCCGAGGCCCCGGACCTGCGCGGCTTCCACCACGAGGGAGCCGTCATGGCGGCCTGCGTGGTCGACGCGATGGACCCGAGGGGTCGCGGGCGGGCGCGGGCCCTGCTCACGGGTCCGGCCCGGGCCCACGTCCTGCTCGGCTGGATCGGGGTGGGGTTCGCCCTCGCCAAGCTCCCGCGCCCGGTGTGGTCCCGGGCGGTCCCCGACCTCGACGACCTCGACCACCAGGCCGTCATGAGCTGGCTCGCCGTCGACGGGTACGCCTTCGACCTGGCGTTCTTCGACCACCGGCGATGGCTCGACCGGGCCGGGCGGGTGCCGGCGTTCGCCTGGCGCGGTGACTCCGCGGGCGTTCCGCACGTGATCGACCAGGGGTTCGGGCGCGCCCTGTGGTTCGTGCACGGCGCCGACGTCGACGCGGTCGGGATCGCCGTGAACCGCTTCGGGGCCCACCGCCGGGCCGACCTGTGGGCGGGGGTCGGGCTCGCGGCGACCCTCGCCGGCGGCGCCGGGGCCGAGGACCTCCGACGCCTGGCCCGTACCGGCGACGCCGGCGAGCTCGGGCTCGGTGCGGTGTTCGCAGCGACGGCGGCGACCGCGGCCGCCACCGACACCGGCATGGTCCCCGATCACGTCGCGACCGGCGTGCACGCCCTCAGCGGCCTTCCGGTGGCCGACGCCGTGGCGGTCGGCGAGGCCACGGCACCGCGTCCGGACGAGACCGACCCGGGCGAGTACCTGCGCTGGCGGGCCCGCATCCGTCGACGTCTCGCGGTGACTTCTCCGGTCCTGCGCAGCGCCTGACGTACCCCTGCCGGCCGCAAGGAGCGAGACGTCCCCCGACCCGCGCCGACCGCACGCTCGACCCCGACCAGAACGACGACCGGAGGACAGCACCGTGTCCGTCTCCCATGCCCTCGGCGCCCTGCGGCGTCGCGTCATGACCCCGAACATCTCCGAGACCCGCGTCGCGACCCGCGGCTTCCACGTCAAGAGCCCGGAGGCGGTGTCGACCCTCGAGACCGTCGGCGCGAGCTTCCTCGACGGCTTCGGTGAGGCCGTCGGCTCGATGTCGGTCCCCGACGTCGAGGTCTTCCTCGAGACCGTGCCGCCACGGTTCCGGGGCTTCGCGGCCGAGGGCGCCGGCATGGGCCTCGCCGTGCTCGACGCCCTCCCGATGACGCGTCCGGACCGGGTCGACGAGTTCCTCGCCCGGCGCGGCGGCGACCACGTCTACATGGTGCTCGTCGGGGTCGGCTGGGCCATGGCGCGCCTGCCGCGGATGCTGTGGCCGAGGGCCGACCGCTTCGACCCGATGCTGCGCTGGCTGGTGCTCGACGGGTACGGCTTCCACCAGGCCTACTTCCACACCGACTCCTACGTGCACGGCGCCCGCCCCGAGGTCCACCTGGGCTGGGAGCCGGTCGATCCGCACGGCTACGAGCGCCGGGCGGCCGACCAGGGCATCGGGCGGGCCCTGTGGTTCGTCGCCGGCACCGACCCGGCCCGGGCGGTCGAGCTGCTCCGCGCCTACCCCGGGCACCGGCACGCCGACCTCTGGGCCGGGATCGGGCTCGCCGCCACCTACGCCGGCGGGTCGGACGCCTCCGAGCTCGGGGTCCTCGTCGAGGCCGCCGGCCCCTACCGGACCGACCTCGCCCAGGGCTCGGCCTTCGCGGCGGAGGCCCGGCTGCGCGCCGGCCTGCTCGTGCCGCACGTGTCGACCGCCACCGAGGTCCTCGCCGGGACCGACCCCCGGTCGGCGTCGGAGGTCTGCCTCCGGACACGCCCGTCCACGGCCGCGGCAGGCGCCGACGGCGAGCCCGCCTACGAGACCTGGCGCCGCGCGATCGGCGCGGCCCTGCCGACCGCCACGTCCCGCGCCGCCGGAGGGTTCTGATGAGGTATCTCCGTCCCAGTGCCGTCGGGGGCTTCCTCCGGCGCAACGTCGCCGGGGTGATCGCCCTGGCGCTGATCGCGGCGCTGTTCTTCGCAGCGCGCATCCCCCAGGTGTCCGACGCCGAGAAGGTCGACGTGGCCGGGAGCTACGGCTTCGAGTCCCGGTCGATCGGCCTGCCGCAGGGGTACCCCGAGAAGCAGATCCGTCCGGTCAACCAGGCCTACTCGAACATCGACGCCTGGATCTCGTCCGTCGGGGCGGCCATCGCGATGAACGACCTCGACGGGGACGGACTGCCCAACGACCTGTGCGTGGTCGACCCACGGACCGACCAGGTCTCGGTCACCCCGGCTCCCGTCCCCGGGTCGGAGCGTCGCTATGCGCCATACGCCCTCACCTCCGGCGCCCTCCCGATGGGCACCGCCATGGCGCCGATGGGGTGCACCCCCGCCGACGTCGACGGCAATGGGCGCATGGACCTCGTCGTCTACTACTGGGGCCGGACCCCGATCGTGCACCTCGCCCGGCCGGGGGTGCCGCAGGGACCGGACGCCTGGACGGCCACCGAGCTGGTGCCCAACACCGGCGGCGCGACGTACACCGGTCCGCAGTGGAACAGCAACGCCATGGCCGTGGCCGACTTCGACGGCGACGGCACGCTGGACCTCTACGTCGGCAACTACTTCCCCGACGGTCCCGTGCTCGACCCGACCCGTTCGGACGGGGTCGCGATGAACGCCTCGCTCTCCGCGGCCACCAACGGCGGTAAGGACGCGATCTTCCGCGGCCTCCCGGAGCGCCCGGGCACCTTCGCCGAGGTCCCCGGGGTGCTGGCCGACGACGTGTCGGGGGGCTGGGTCCTCGGCTCGGCCGCCTCGGACATCGACGGCGACCTGCGTCCGGAGCTGTACATCGCGCAGGACCACGGCAAGGACGCGATGCTGCACAACGTCTCGGCCCCGGGACGGATCGCGTTCGAGCCCGTGTACGGCGACCGCGACCCGATGGTCCCGAAGTCCAAGCGGATCGGCGCCGACTCCTTCAAGGGGATGTCCGCCGACTTCGCGGACCTCGACCGCGACGGGGTGAAGGACCTCTTCGTCTCGAACATCACGCAGCCGTACGGCATCCAGGAGTCCAACTTCCAGTGGATGGCCACGGAGGCCACGCCGCAGGCCATGGGCGCGGCGATGGCCCAGGGCCGCGCGCCCTGGGTGGACGAGTCGACCGGCAACGGGATCGCCTGGTCGGGCTGGGGCTGGGACGTGAAGTCCGGGGACTTCGACAACTCCGGGAACCTCGCGGTCGTCCAGGCGACGGGCTTCGTGAAGGGGGAGACCAACCGCTGGCCGCAGCTCCAGGAGCTCGCGACCGCGAACGACACCCTCGTGTCGGACCCGGCCATGTGGCCCCGGGTCTCGCGCGGCGACGACCTCTCGGGCAACCAGGCCGTCCGGTTCTGGGCACCCCGGCCCGGCGGCGGCTACGCCGACCTCTCCCACGTCCTGGGACTCGACGCCGCCATCCCCACCCGCGGCATCGCGACCGGCGACGCCGACGGGGACGGTCGCCTCGACGTCGCGGTGGCCCGGCAGTGGGACGTGCCGGCGTTCTACCGCAACGTCGCGCCGGACGCCGGCAACGCGATGACCCTCGACCTCGTCCACGCCGGCTCGCGGACGTTCGGCCCCGGATCGCCCGTGGTCGGCGCGGAGGCCCGCCTCGCGAGGCCCGACGGCCGGACGCTCGTCGAGACCGTCGACGGCGGCGGTGGGCACTCCGGCAAGCGCTCGAGCGAGCTCCACCTCGGGCTCGGCGCGGCCGACGGCCCGGTGCCCGTGGCGCTCACGTGGCGCGACGCCACCGGTGTCCCGCACTCGGAGACCGTGACCCTCACCCCCGGCCGGCACACCGTCGAGCTGGGTCAGTCCGCGACCGTCATCGATCAGGTGGTGCAGTGATGAGCACGACGACACCGGTCCCGCCGCCCCCGGGCGCGCCCGCGGCCGACGATCGCCAGGCGAGGACCGACGCGCTGAAGAAGGAACCGAAGCACATCACGGCGCTGCGCCGGTTCGCGATGTCCATCACGGCCCTGAACATCGTCGGCTACGCGTTCCTGGGCTTCGAGCAGCCGTGGACCTGGCCGATCATCGCGGTGCTCACGGCCTACGTGATCGAGATCGGCCTGGAGCGCGTCGGGGCGTGGCAGGAGGGCCGCGATCCTCGATACGCGGGCGGCGGGGCCAAGGGCCTGATGGAGTTCCTCTTCCCGGCACACATCACCGCCCTCGCGATCAACATGCTCTCCTACCCGCTCGACCACCTCGGGACGATGATCTTCGCGGTCGCCATCGGCGTGGGCGCGAAGTGGGTCCTCCGGGCGCCGGTGAAGGGCCGGCTGCGGCACTTCATGAATCCGTCGAACCTCGGGATCGCGACGATCCTGGTGCTCTTCCCCTGGGCCTCGATCGCGCCGCCCTACCAGTTCACCGAGGCGCTCTCCGGGTGGGCCGACTGGATCCTGCCGGTCGCGATCCTGACCCTGGGCACGATGCTGAACGCCAAGCTGACCGGCCGGACCTGGCTCATCGTCGGGTGGCTGTCGTTCTTCGTGATCCAGTCCGTCGCCCGGTGGCTCATCGTCGGCAACGCGCTGCCGGGCGCTCTGGCCACCATGACCGGGACGGCGTTCATCCTCTTCACCAACTACATGATCTCCGACCCCGGGACGACGCCGTCGAAGCCGTTCCCGCAGTTCGCGTTCGGGGCGGGCGTGGCCGTGGTCTACGGCTTCTACACCGGGTCGAACCTCCCCTACGGCCTGTTCTTCGCCACCGCCACGGTGTGCGCCATCCGCGGGGCGTTCCTGTGGGGCCTGTACCTGCGTGACAAGTACGGGGCCGGTTTGCACGCGGAGCCCCTGTCGACCGTCACGAGCCTGCCGACGCCCGGGCCGGACCGGACGGAGCGGGCGGCGAGGGCAGCATGACCGCGCCTCCCGCGCCGGGCCCGTCGCTGCTCGCCACCCCGGTGCTCCTGCGCGAGCTGTTCGTCGACCGGCTGGGCCTGCTCACGCGGGCCCGCCGCCACGGCGACGTCGCGCGGCTGCGGATCGGCCCGAAGACGATGGTCGTGGCCAACCATCCGGACGCGGTGGCCCACGTCCTCGTCGGGAACGCGGGGAACTACACGAAGGGGATCGGTCTCGCTCAGGCCCGTCGGGTCCTCGGCGACGGTGTGCTCACCAGCGACGGGCCGGGATGGCGGGACCAGCGGAAGGCCGTGGGTCCGACGTTCACCCCCGCGCGCCTGGCCGAGCAGCTCCCGGTCGTCGCCGAGGAGGCCGGCGCGCTGGTCGACCGGCTCGCGGCCCGGATCGACGAGGGCCCGACCGACGTCACCGCGGAGATGACGACCCTGACCCTCGGCGTGCTCGGCCGGGCCGTGCTCGGCGCCGACCTCTCGCCGTACCCGGACCTCGGCGAGATCTTCGAGACGGTGCAGGACCAGGCGATGCTCGAGGCGGTCACGCTGGGCGCGGCCGCGTCGTGGCGGCCGACCCCGGGTGGCGTCCGCTTCCGGGCGGCCCGGCGACGCCTCGCCGCGGTCGTCGACGACCTCCTGGACGGCCGTCCGGCGTCGGACGGTCTCGTCGACCGTCTCGGCGAGGGGGTCGACCGGGCGACGGTACGGGGCCGGATCACGACGCTCCTGCTCGCGGGCCACGAGACCACCGCGTCGACGCTCTCCTGGGCGCTCCACCGGCTCTCGCGCCACCCGGAGATCCGCCGCCGGGTGCGGACGGAGGCCCGGGAGGTGCTCGGCGACCGACCCGGCGACGTCGACGACCTGCGCCGGCTCACCTACACGGGCCAGGTCGTCTCCGAGACGGTGCGCCTGCACCCGCCGGTGTGGTTGCTGCCGCGGGTCGCGGTCGACGACGACGTCGTCGCCGGGTACCGGGTGCCGGCCGGGACCGACGTGGTCGTCTGCCCGTACGCGATCCACCGCGACCCGGCCTGGTGGCCCGAGCCCGAGGTGTTCGACCCCGACCGCTTCGCGCCCGGGCGGTCGTGGTCGCGGGACGCCTACCTGCCCTTCGGCGCGGGCCGGCACTTCTGCGTCGGATCCAACCTCGGCACGGCCGAGGCGGTCCTCGTCCTCGCCCGCCTGTGCCGGGACCTGGACCTCCGTGCCGTCCCGGGTCGCGGACCGGCACCCGAGCCGATGCTCTCGCTGCGGGTGCGCGGCGGGCTGCCCCTGACCGTCCACAAGCCGGAGGAATGAGCCGATGGACATCCCACGCGATCCCGTGACGATGACGCTGGAGGCGTTCGCCGACACCGTCCTGCCCGGGCGGAAGCGCGGCCCCGAGGACCCGGCCGTCGTCGGGGTCAGCGACACGCCGGGCGCCGTCGAGGCGGGTGCCCTGACGCTCATGTACGACGAGGCCACCGGACTCGCCGAGGGGCTCCCCTTCCTCGCCCCCATGCTGGACGGTCACGCCGCGAAGTACGCGGGGGAGCGGGACATCGTGCTCGACGGGACGCTCCCGGCCTTCGTCGCGCTCGCCTACGACGACCGCGCGGCCCTGCTCGAGTCGTTGACGCGGCCCGGCCACCCGGAGCGCGAGGTCTGGGTCGGGCTGTTCATGTTCGCGAACATGGCGTTCGACTCCGCGGCCCACCTGCCGACCCTGCAGGCCCTGGCCGAGGGGCATCCCGGGCTGCGCGCCATGGGGATCGCGACACCTGACGCCGACGGTCTCTGGCGGTTCCCCGCCTACTCCTACCGCCGGGTGCTGGCCGACCTGCACCCGGACACCACACCCTCGGGGAGTCCCGCATGAGTATCGAGAAGACCGATGTGGTCGTCGTCGGGTCCGGCTTCGGCGGCGCCATCGAGGCCTACCACCTGGCCGCCGGCGGCGCGAAGGTCACCGTCCTCGAGCGCGGGCCCTGGCTCGCTGCCGACGACTTCCAGCACGACTTCGAGCTGGGCTCGTCCTACACCCGGATCTTCGACTTCACGGTCGGCGACGGGATGAGCATCCTGGGCGGCAACTGCGTCGGCGGCGGCTCCGTCGTGTACTTCGCCGCCCACCCCCGTGCCCCCGGCTTCGTCTTCGACCGGCACGGGTCGATCGGGCGCCGGATGTGGCCCGCCGAGATCAGCCGCGACACGCTCGACCCCTGGTACGACCGGGTCGAGGAGTCGCTGCCGGTGACCCGCCAGACCTGGGACGACGTCACCTACTCCGGCGGCCTCTGGGCCGCGGCCTGCCACCACTCCGGCCGCACCGCCAACCCGACGCCGGTCGCCATCGACAACGCGAGCTGCACCAACTGCAACTGGATGATGGCCGGCTGCCGGTTCGACGCCAAGCGCTCCCTGCTGACCAACTACCTGCCCGCGGCCCTCTCCCACGGCGCGGAGATCCGCCCCCTGCACGAGGTCCAGCACCTCGAGCGCACCGACGACGGCTCCTACCGGGTCCACTACCGGATCGTCGACGGCGAGGACTACCGCGTCCTGCACGACGACGGCGTCATCGAGGCGAAGATCGTCGTCCTCGGGGCCGGGGCGGGGGCGACGCCGGTGATCCTGCAGCGCTCCGAGGAGCACCTCGGGGCGATGCCCCACGGCGTGGGCCGGTACTTCTCGGGGAACGGGGAGCGCCTCAACACCGCGATCCTCGACGACGAGGCCGTGCAGCGGGTCCTCGGCCTCGCCCGGGAGGAGGGGATCGGGTACCGGGCCCACCAGATCGGGAAGGGCCCGACGGTCGCGAACTGGGACCGGCTCACGGCCGACCTGCCCGAGTACGAGCGGTACTCCCTCGAGCAGCTCTACTTCCCGCCCGGCCTGGGGACGATCCTCGCGCAGGTCCCGGAGCTCGTCGCCGGCGACGGGCCGCGGTGGTTCGGGAAGCACAAGAAGGAGCTGCTCGAGCGCTGGCAGGACTGGCTGACGATCTTCCAGATGGTCGAGGACGACAACGAGGGCGTCTTCGGTCCGCCGCCGCCCACGGGCAACGCGCAGCGCATCTCCCAGCAGATGCTCGGTCGCGGCGCGCTCTCCTACCGCCCGACGGCGAACACCCGCCACGGCTGGGAGCTCGCCGACGCCGAGTGCAAGGAGATCATCGAGAAGCCGGGACTCGGCGTCGTCGAGCCCTGGACCAACGACGTCGTCGGGGCGTACACCGTCCACCCGCTGTCCTCGTGCCGCATCGGGGACGACCCGGCGACCTCCGCGCTCACCCCGGACCACCAGCTCCGGGGGCACCCGGGCATCTTCGTGACCGACGGGTCCTCCGTGCCCGCCGCGCTCACGGTGAACCCGGCCATGACCATCGCCGCGCTCGCCGAGCGGGCCGCCCCCGGCATCGTCGCCGCGGCCCGCGAGCGCGGCATCGACGTCTCGTACGGCGCCCCGACCCCCGACGGCGGGATCAGTTCGCGGCGCACGCTCGAGCTCAGTGTGAGGTGAGGACCGTGCTGAGGGCCCTGAACACGAGGTACCACGCGACCGCGCTCGCCGTGTTCGCCGTGATCGTCGTCGGACACTGGGCGGAGCACATCGCCCAGGCCTTCCAGATCTACGTGCTGGGCTGGCCGACGAAGCAGGCGAACGGCGTGCTCGGACTGGCGTGGCCGTGGCTGGTCACGTCGGAGTGGATGCACTACGGCTACGCGGTGATCATGATGATCGCGTTCCTCGCGCTGCGACCGGGCTTCACGGGCCGGTCGCGGACCTGGTGGAACGCCGCGACCGGCATCCAGATCTGGCACCACTTCGAGCACCTGCTGCTCCTGCTGCAGGCGCTCACCGGCTCCTTCCTGCTGGGGGCGGCGCAGCCGACCTCGGTCGCCCAGCTGGTGTTCCCCCGGGTGGAGCTGCATCTGTTCTACAACACGATCGTGACGATCCCGATGATCGTCGCGATGGTGCTCCACCGGCACCCCCGTCCCGACGACGAGCCGGCCGGGTGCACGTGCAGCGCGGTGCGCCACCGCGAGTCCGTGCCGGCCTGATGGGGCCGACCTGATGGTGCCGGCCCAGGGCCACGACCACGGGATCGACCTGCCCGTGGTCGTGGGCCCCCTGCTGCTCGAGAACATGTTGACCCTCGGTCTCCTGACCGCGGTCGTGGCGGTCGCGCTGCGGCCGTTCCTGGACGGTCGCGACGAGG
Organism: Actinomycetospora atypica; assembly: GCF_042653685.1. NCBI lineage: Bacteria > Bacillati > Actinomycetota > Actinomycetes > Pseudonocardiales > Pseudonocardiaceae > Actinomycetospora > Actinomycetospora atypica. Next base: position 33,584 of record NZ_JBHSIV010000021.1, read on the forward strand.
CGTTGCACGCGAAGGCGGCCACGCTCGGGGCGGCGGCCGCTGGCGTGTCCCTGCTGCTCACGAGGGGACCGCTCGACGGGATGCCGACCGGCGGGCTCGCCGCGCTCGCGATCGCGGGGCTCGCGGTCCCGTTCGCCGCCGTGCGGGGTGACCGTCCCCGTCTGCGCGCGGTCGTGGCCCGCGCCGCTCCCGCCGTCGTGCTGGTGTCCGCCTCGTCGGCGATCACGGCGACGGCGACCGGCGCGATGTTCGCCGCGGCCGTCGGGCTCGCGTGGTCGTCCCTCGCGCGGATGGCTGCGTGGCGGTCGCATCCGGATCGGTCCGCCGGGCGGCCGCACCGGGCGCGACCCCCGACACCCCAGCTGCCCGGCCCCTGAGGACCGGGTCACCACTCCCGAAGGGTTGCCCGATGCGCATCCTGTTCTCCGCGGTCGGGCTCAGCGGTCACCTCCGCTCGCTCGTCCCGCTCGCCTGGGCGTGCCGCATCGCGGGACACGAGGTCCTGCTGTGCACGTCCCCCGATTCCGTCGAGGCCGCGGTGGTGAGTGGCCTGCCCGTTCTCGGGGTCGGGGCGGACGCCCCGGCGGCGGGGGTGGTGGGAGCCCGCGAGCTCGCCGACGCGCCGTCGTCCTGGGAGCGCGGGCGGCTCTTCGGCCGGTCCGCCCGGGAACGCCTCGACGGGACACGCCGGACTGTCCGCGCGTGGCGCCCGGATCTGGTCGTCGTGGAGCGGGCCGACCTGGCGGGGCGGGTCGTGGCCGCCGAGAACGACCTCCCCTGGATGGAACTGCGGTGGAGCGTGGAGGCACCGCGGGAGTACGAGGTCGCCGCCCACCGGGAGCTCAGGACCGCCGCTGACGACGACTCGCTGCGGTCCCGGCCACGCGAGATCGTGACGCCCTGGCCGGACGCCCTCCGCCGCGACCATCGGTCCGTGCGGGAGTACCGGCACGTGCCCTACGAGGGGCCCGGGGACCTCACGGGGCGATTCGTGCCGCCCTCGGACGGGAGACGGGTCTGTATCACCCTCGGCACGGTCGTCTCGCGCTCCGGCCGAGCTCCGGACGTCCCGGACCTGGTGCGGGCCCTGGCGCAGCGGGGTTGCGAGGTCGTCATCGCCGCCCCCACCGACGCGGTCGCCCAGTGGGGTTCGTTGCCCGCGGCGGTGCGGGTCGCCGGACACGTCCCCGTGTCCCACCTGCTCGAGTCGAGCGACGTCGTCGTGCACCACGGCGGGCACGGGACCGCACTCGCCGCGGTGCTCGCGGGCCGGCCGTCGGTGATGACACCTTCGTTCGACGATCAGCACGGCAATGCCGCGGCGTTGGCACGGGCGGGTGCGGGCGTGGTCCTCGGTGGGGACACCGACGACGCGATCAGCATCGCCGACCACTGCCTGCACGTGCTGGAGGACCCGGCGATGCTCGGCGCGGCGACCGATCTGGCCGCTCTCGCGCGCAGCCGACCCGGCCTCGACTCGGTGGTGGAGCGGGTGCTCGCCCCCCTGCGGACGTGTGCCGGCGAGCACGTGCCGCGGCGCGCGAGCGCATGACGACCCCGGCGCCGGGACGCGGCCGCGGGGTCCTCCCAGCCGCAAGGCAGGAGGCGTCCCGGGACGGTCGGAAGCCCGATGGTGGTGTCCGAACCGACCGCGAGGACCGAACTCACCGGACCGGCCTGGAGGCGACATGGACAGCGTGATCACCGTCCCACCCGAGGAGGGGCTGCTCGAGCGCACGGCGGCGCTCGGTGAGCAGCTCGCCGCCCTGAGTGCCTGGAACGAGCAGAACCGGCGGCCTCACGACGAGGCCGTGGAGGCCCTCACGGGTGCGGGAATCCTGCACATGCGGCGCCCCGCCCGACTCGGCGGATACGAGTCCTCCACCCGCACGATGATCGAGGTGCTGTCGACCCTCGCGGGGGCCGACGGGGCGATCGCCTGGAACGCCTCGGCGTGGACCATCGGAGCCTGGATGGTCGGCATGTTCCCCGACCATGTCCAGGACGAGGTGTTCGCCGACGACCACGCGCGGGTGTGCGTCGTGCTCAGCCCGACCGCGACCGCCACGGAGACCGACGACGGGCTCGTCGTCGACGGTCGGTGGGAGTTCCTGAGCGGTGCTCTGCACAGCAGCTGGCAGGTCGTGCTGACGATGGCTCCGGCGCCGGACGGTACCCAGTGGCCGGTCGCAGGCCTCGTCCCGATGTCGGACCTGGAGATCGTCGACGACTGGCACACCTCCGGGTTGGTCGGCACCGGGAGCGTCGCCTCGGTCGCCCACGGGGTCCACGTGCCGTGGGAGCGCACCCTGCCCATGGCGGCGATCATGGGGAACCAGTACCGGTCGGACGCCAACCGTGACTCGCCCCTGTTCAACCAGCCCATGCTCCCCACGGGGGCGTCCGGGTTCATCGGGGTGGTCCTCGGACTCGCACGGGCCGCGCAGGTGGACTTCTTCGCCCGGCTCCCGCACCGGAAGATCACCTTCACCGACTACGCCGCCCAGGCGGAGGCGCCCATCACGCACTTCCAGGTCGCCGAGGCGATGCTGAAGCTCGACGAGGCCGAGTACCACGCCTACAAGATGGCCGACATGCTCGAGAGCAAGGGCGCGGCGGGTGAGCCGTGGAAGCTCGAGGACCGCGTGCGCTACCGCGGCTCGTTCGGGCGGATGGCCCAGCTGGCCAAGGAATCGGTGGATGTCCTCGCCTCGGCGAGCGGCGGGTCCTCGATCTACTCGAACGTCGCGATGCAGCGGATCCAGCGCGACGTGAACGCCCTGAACAAGCACGCGCTCATGCACCCCAACACCAACTACGAGCTGTTCGGACGGGTCATGTGCGGCCTGGAACCGAACACGATGTATCTCTGAACCGGAGGACACCAGATGACCCCGAACGACTCCGTCGTCCTCGGTCGGCCGTCGCCGGCGCGGATGTACGACTACTTCCTGCACGGTTCCAGCAACTATCCCCAGGACCGCGCGGCGGGCGACGCCGTGATGGCCAAGGTCGGCTCCGAGCTGACGGGCCAGGTGGTCTGGGAGAACCGTGCCTTCCTCGGCCGAGCGGTCCGGCACCTCGCCGAGAACGGCGTCCGCCAGTTCATCGACCTCGGTGCCGGGCTGCCCAGCATGGAGAACACCCACCAGGTCGCGGCCCGCCACTGCAGCCGGCCCCGGGTGCTCTACGTCGACAACGACCCGGCGGTCGAGGTCCACGGCGGAGAGATGCTGCTCGGCGACGACACCGCCGACACCCGCATCGTGATCGCGGACGTGTCCGATCCCGATGAGGTCCTGTCGCACCCCAGAACGCGCGAGCTCATCGACTTCACCGAGCCGGTCGGCCTGTTGATGGTGGCCGTCCTGCACTTCGTGCCGGACGCCGGCGACCCGTGGGGCCTGGTCGACCGCTACCTGGGAGCGCTGCCCGGTGGCTCCTACCTCGCCCTGTCCCACCTGACGGTGGATCCCGCGCGAAGCCGCGAGCAGGCGGACATGGAGGACAGCTACGACCAGGCCACGGCTCCGATGATCTTCCGTGAGCCGGAGGCGATCACGAAGTTGTTCTCGGGGCTGCAGGTCCTCCCGCCCGGGATCGTCCCGGTGGGGCGCTGGCATGCCGACGGCGAGCACGGCGAGACGGTCGGTCGCATGCTCGGCGGGGTCGCCGAGAAGACCGTCTGAACCACGTCCCCGCCCCTCGTCCGCTGCTGCGGGCGGGGGGCGGTGTCGTGCCCGCCCCGGAACCCGAGGAGAGATCATGCCCGTCGACCCGTCCACCGTTCCCGACACCGACTGGGGTGTCGCGCGGGACATGCTCGCCGCCCACGACGTGGTGGAGGACCCCCTCTACTACCGGGAGTTCACGTCCCCGGAGCAGAAGGCGGTCCTGACCGTCGCCCAGCGGATCCAGGACGCGTGGGCCCGCAACGACGCCGACGCCTTCGCCGACGTCTTCGCCGAGGAAGGCAGCCTCGCGCTGGGCGAGAACGAGCTCTTCGGCCGGGAGGCGATCCGGCAGTTCATGAGAACCGGGTTCGCCGGACCCCTGGCCGGCGCGTCGGTCGCAGGCGGCCCGCTGACCTGCGACGTGATAGCCGAGGACGTCGCCGTGAGCGTCACCGAGGGCGGCATCGTCATGCCCGAGGAGACCGAGGTCGCGCCGGAACGGCGAATCCGGGCCACGTGGGTCGTCCGGCGCCGCGCACCCGCCGTTCTCGAGCTGCTGTCCCACCACAGCTGCCCGGCGGTCTGAGACCCGGGCGGGCGCCCGCAGTCGAGGAGACGATCCGCGACCCCCCTCCCCCCGACGATGAACAGGGTTCCGGTCCACGGACCGTCCCGGGCAACGAAGGAGGACGCATGTCGACACCGACTGCCGAGCGCCAGGACCTGGCGGACTACTACGGCGAGTTCACCGGCGAGAAGGAGAAGGAGGTCCTCGGCATCCCGCTCCGTCTCGTCGAGGCGTGGTCGCGCAACGACGGCTACGGCGTGGCCGAGGTCTTCACCGAGGACGGTGTCCTCGTTCTGCCGGGCAACGTGCTCAAGCGCAGCCGCAGCGAGATCGGCGCTTTCATGGCCGCCGCCTACGCCGGCCCCTTCAAGGGCACGGGCGTCACCGGCCAGCCGGTCGACGTGCGCTTCGCGAGCGACGACTGCGCCCTGATCCGCACGCACGGCGGAATCCTCGCCGAGGGGCAGGCCGAGATCGCTCCCGAGCTCGCGGTGCGTTCCACGTGGGTGGTCGTGAAGCGGGACGGCCGGTGGCAGCTCGCGGCCTACCAGAACAGCCCTCGCGGTTCCGGCGCCACGCTGCGCTGGTGACCGGCCCACCCCGAACCCAGGAGGACTCTGATGACCACATCGGCCACCGCACTCGTCGACCAGGCCAAGAACTGGGCCGACCTCTACGGCAACTACACCACCGGTGAGGAGGGCGCCTCGCTGACGGTGCCCCTGCGGGCCCGCGCGGCCTGGGAGGCGGGGGACGCCGACGCGTTCGCCGAACTCTTCGCCGACGAGGGCAGCATGCTCGTCTCCGACGACCAGCTGCAGGGCAGGGACGCCATCCGGACCTACATGGCGGCGCAGTTCGCCGGGGACCTCGCGGGCACCGTCCTCGTCGAGGAACCCACGGAGATCAAGACCGTCTCGCCGGGGGTCACGGTCGCCATCACCACCGGTGGCGTGACCCGCCCGGGCGTCGAGCTCACCGAGGCCGAGAAGGTGCGTGCGTCGTACGTGCTGGTCCTGCGCGACGGCGTCTGGCAGCTGCTGTCCCACCAGACCAGCCCCATCCAGAGCTGACGACCTGTCCGACACCGAGCGCCGGTGTCCGGGGTCGTCCCGGCACCGGCCTCGGCCGGTCGCCCACCCGCCTGCCGACATGCGGCGGCGTCGTGCCCACCTGCCCCCGTCGATCACGGAGCGAGAACCATGTCAGTAGGACGGATCGCGATCGTCGGGATCGGACTGCGGTACCCCGACGCGGCGAGCACCGAGGAGTACTGGGAGAACGTGCTCGCGGGCCGGCGCGCCTTCCGACGGCTGCCCGACGAGCGGATGAACTCGGAGGACTACTACTCCGACGACCCGTCCGCCCCGGACCGCTTCTACGCCTCGAAGGCCGCGGTCCTGCGCGACTACGAGTTCGACCGGGTCGGCCACAAGGTCGCCGGGTCGACGTTCCGCACCACCGACATGACCCACTGGCTCGCGCTGGACGTCGCCGGCCGTGCCCTGGCCGATGCCGGGTTCGCCGCCGGCGAGGGGCTGCCGCACCAGCGCACCGGCGTCGTCCTCGGCAACACCCTGACCGGCGAGTTCACCCGCGCCAATGTGATGCGCCTGCGCTGGCCCTACGTCCGGCGCACGGTCGCCGCAGCGCTCAGCGACAAGGGCTGGGAGACCGAGGAGACCGCCGAGTTCCTCGCCGACCTCGAGCGCCAGTACAAGTCGCCGTTCCCCGAGATCGACGAGGACACGCTCGCCGGCGGTCTCGCGAACACCATCGCCGGCCGCATCTGCAACGTGTTCGACCTCGGCGGCGGCGGCTTCACCGTCGACGGCGCCTGCTCGTCCTCGCTGCTCTCCGTCTCGTCGGCCGCCACCCAGCTGAGCGAGGGCGACCTCGACGTGGCCCTTGCCGGCGGTGTCGACCTCTCGATCGACCCGTTCGAGGTGATCGGGTTCGCGAAGACCGGCGCGCTGGCGACCGGGGAGATGAAGGTCTACGACAAGGACTCGAACGGCTTCTGGCCGGGCGAGGGCTGCGGGGTCCTCGTGCTCATGCGCGAGACCGACGCCGTCGCGGCCGGAAAGCGGATCTACGCCTCGATCGCCGGGTGGGGCGTGTCGTCGGACGGCAAGGGCGGCATCACCCGCCCGGAGGCCCACGGGCACGTCGCGGCCATCGAACGCGCCTACGCCCGCACGGGGTGGACGCCGGCGGACGTCGCGTACTTCGAGGGACACGGCACGGGCACCGAGCTGGGCGACGCCACCGAGATCGAGGCCCTCTCCACCGCCCGTCGCGATGCCGCCGCAACGAGCACGGCCGCGCTCGGCACCGTCAAGGGCAACATCGGTCACACCAAGGCCGCGGCGGGGGTCGCCGGACTGATCAAGGCGGCCCTCGCCGTTCACCACCAGGTGATCCCGCCGGCGACGGGACACCGCGAGCCCCACGCCCTGCTCACCGCCCCCGACGCGATGATGCAGGTGCCGGCCGTCGCGACCCCCTGGCCCGCGGGCGCCCCCCGCCGGGCCGGTGTCTCCGCGATGGGCTTCGGCGGAGTCAACAGCCACATCGCGCTGTGCGAGGCCCCCGGGGACCCGAACCGCCTCGACGGTCTCGACGACCGCACCCGGGCGGCCGTCGCCGGTCGCCAGGACGCCGAGCTGCTGCTGCTCGACGCCGCCGACGCCGCAGAACTCGCGGCACGGGTCGAGCAGCTGACCCCGGTCGTCGCGAAGCTCTCGTTCGCCGAACTCGCCGACCTCGCCGGCGCTCTCGCGGCCGAGCTCGGAGAGGGCCGGGCACGGCTCTCGATCGTCGCCCGCTCCCCGGAGGAGGCGGTCCGCAAGCTCGGTCGCGCCGCGGAGCTGCTGGCCGAGGGCGCCGTCGGGGGCGTCGTGGACGCCGACGGGATCTCTCTCGGAGCGGCGGACACCGCACCGCGGATCGCCTTCCTGTTCCCCGGGCAGGGCTCGGGCTCGGGCTCGGGCGCGGCAGCCCTGCCCCGCCGGTTCCCGGTCGTCGACGAGCTGCTGGCGGGTCTGCCGAGCGGCGGCGACCCGAGGGCGACCGAGGTCGCCCAGCCCCGCATCGTGGCCGGGTCGCTCGCCGCCCTCCGGGTGCTGGGGACGTTCGGGATCACCGCCGAGGCGGCCGCGGGCCACAGCCTGGGGGAGATCTCCGCCCTGCACTGGGCCGGGTCGCTCGGTGAGGCCGAGGTCGTCCGGCTCGCGACCGCCCGGGGACGGATCATGGCGGATGCGAGCGAGGGCGGCGGCTCCATGCTCGGCCTCGAGGCGGGTCCGGAGACCGCGACGGCCCTGTGCGCGGGGACCGACGCCGTGATCGCGGGCCTCAACGCCCCGGACCAGACCGTGGTGTCGGGCCCGCAGGCCGCGCTCGACACGGTCGCGGCCGCGGCGGCCCGCCGTGGGGTGACCGCCACCCCGATCGCCGTGTCGCACGCGTTCCACTCGCCGCTGGTCGCCCCGGCGGCCGAGGCAATGGCCGCGGAGCTCGCCGCCACCTCGTTCGCGGCCCCGCAGCGACGCGTGGTCTCCACCGTGACGGGAACCGGTCTCGCCGCGGACGTGGAGCCGGCCGAGCTCCTGACCGAGCAGATCGTCGCGCCGGTGCGCTTCACCGACGCCGTGACCGAGCTCGCGGCCGATGCCGACCTCCTGATCGAGGTGGGGCCCGGGCGCGTGCTCTCCGGGCTGGCGGCGCAGACCGTGCCGGCGACCCCGGTGCTGCCCGTCGATTCGGACAACCCGTCGCTGGTGGGTCTGCTGCGGGTCCTCGGGGCCGCGTTCGCCCTGGGCGCTCCCCTCGACGTGGCGGCCCTGTTCGAGGGCCGGGTGATCCGGCCGCTGCCGCTGGACGGCTCGATGACCTTCCTGGCCAACCCGTGCGAATCCGCGCCCGCGCTGGGCGAGGGCATGGACGTCGGGCCGGCCGTCGAGGACGTCGTGACCGGCGGGACGGCCGGGACCGGGGAGGACACCCTCGAGGTCCTGACCCGCCTGGCCGCCGAACGCGTCGAACTCCCCCCGGAGGCCGTGACCGCCGACACCCACCCCCTCGACGACCTGCACCTGTCGTCGATCACCGTGGGGCAGCTCGTCAACGAGGCCTGCCGGGCCTGCGGACGGCCGCCGCTCGAGGGCATGCCGAACCTCGGGACCGCCCGCCTCGGCGAGGTGGCCGAGATGATCGACGAGCTGGCCGCGACCGAGCACGACGCCGTCGTCGCCGGCGAGCCGTCGGGCATCGGCGACTGGGTGCGCGCCTTCGCCGTCACCGACGTCGAGACCGCCCGTCCGGTCCACGTGCAGTGGGGCGGGTCCACGGAGCCGGCCGCCTGGACCACCCATGCGCCCGAGGACCACCTGCTGGCCGGGCCGCTCACCGAGGCGCTGGTGGGAGCGGGGGTCGGCGACGGCGTGCTGCTGTGCCTGCCGGCCGACGGCGGTCCCCGGCTCCCCGAGCTGGCACTGGCGGCGGCCCGCGAGGTGATCGCCCGCAGCGGCACCGACACCGCTCCGGTGGAGCTGCACGGTGTCCCGGCGGCCCCGCCCCGGTTCGTGGTCGTGCAGAAGGGCCTCGGGGTCGGGGGGCTCGCCCGGACGCTGCGGCTGGAGCACCCGTCCATCCCGGTGACGGTGCTCGACCTCGCCGACGTCGAGCCCCGCACGACCGACGGGATCGAGAGGACCGTGGCCGCCGTCGTCGCGGAGGTCGCGGCGACGTCCGGATACGTCGAGGTCCGGCACGCCGTCGACGGCACCCGGACCGTGCCCCGGCTGCGCCCGGTCCACCCGGAGCCCGGCGGCTCACCGCTGACGGCGGGCGACGTCCTCCTCGTCACCGGGGGCGGCAAGGGCATCACCGCGGAGAGCGCGCTCGCGCTCGCCTCGGACTCCGGTGCCGCGCTCGGACTCCTGGGGCGCAGCGACCCCGCCGAGGACGCCGAGCTGGCGGAGAACCTCGAGCGGATGCGGGCGGCGGGAATCCGGGTGACCTACGCCCGCGCCGACGTCGGGGACGCCACGTCGGTGGTGGCGGCGGTCGGCGCGGTCGAGGCCGAGCACGGCCCGGTCAGCGCCGTGCTGCACGGGGCGGGCCGGAACGAGCCCGCCGCTCTCACCGCGCTCTCCGAGGACGCCTTCCACGCCACCCTGGCCCCCAAGGTCGACGGGCTGCGCACCGTGCTCGCGGCGGTGGACCCCGAGCGGATCAAGCTGCTGATCACCTTCGGCAGCATCATCGGCCGCGCGGGCCTGCGCGGCGAGGCGCACTACGCGACCGCCAACGACCAGATGACGGAGCTGACGCGCCGCTTCACCGAGGACCACCCGTGGGCCCGCGCGATCGCATGCGAGTGGTCGGTGTGGTCGGGGGCCGGCATGGGGGAGAAGCTCGGCGTCGTCGAGGCGCTGCAGCGCGACGGGATCACCCCGATCCCCACCGACGTGGGCATCGACCTGCTGCTGCGGATCGTCGCGGACCCCTCCGTCCCGGGCACCCTGGTGATCTCCGGACGGACCGGGAACCTCGAGACCCTCGTCCTGGAGCGGCCCGAGCTCCCGTTGCGCCGCTTCGTCGACCGGACGGTGGTCCACTACCCGGGGATCGAGCTGATCACCGAGGCCGAGCTCTCGGAGGGCAACGACCCGTACCTCTCCGACCACGCCCTCGACGGAGATCTGCTCCTCCCCGCGGTCCTGGGGATGGAGGCCATGACCCAGGTCGCGGCCGCCCTCCTCGACCGCACCGACGTCCCGACGATGGCAGGGATGGAGTTCCTCCGCCCGGTGGTCGTCGCGCCCGGTGGGACGACGACGGTGCGGATCGCGGCACTCGCCCGGGACGCCCGCACCGTGGACGTCGCGGTGCGCTGCGCCGACACCGACTTCGCCGCCGACCACTTCCTGGCCCGCCTGGAGTTCGGGGCTCCGGCCCCGGTCGACGACGGGGCGCCGGTCCTCGACCTGCCCCCCGTGCCCCTCGACCCCGGGACGGAGCTGTACGGCGAGGTCCTCTTCCAGGGCAAGCGTTTCCAGCGGCTCACCGCCTACCGGCGCGCCGCCGCGCGGCACGCCGTCGCGGAGGTCGGGGTCGGCGCCGACCCGATCTGGTTCGCACCGTTCCTGCCCCAGACGCGCCTGCTCGCCGACCCGGGAGCGCGGGACACGGCGATGCACGCCCTGCAGGCGTGCGTCCCGGACGCGACCCTGCTGCCGGAGTCCGTCGAGCGGCTGCACCTGGCCGATCCGGCCGTCGATGCCTTCGACCACCTCGTGCTCGATGCCCGCGAGCGCTCCCAGGACGGCGACCGCTACGTCTACGACGTCGACGTCCGGGACCCCGACGGCGTGCTCGTCGAGCGGTGGGAGGGCCTGGCCCTGCGCGCGGTCCGGCACCGCGACGGCGCGGGTCCGTGGCCCGCGCCGCTGCTGGGTTCACTGCTGGAGCGGGGCATGGAGCGCACGCTCGGTGGCGAGCGCGCCGTGGCCGTCGAGCCCGACCCCGACGACGCCGACGGGTCGGTCCAGGCGCGCCGGGAGGGCACCGAGACCGCCGTGTCCCGGGCGGTCGGCGAGCCGATCACGGTGCTGCACCGGCCCGACGGCCGCCCGGAGATCCCGGGTGCCGACGAGACGGTCACGGCCGCGCACGGCGCCGGCTTCACGCTGGCCATGGTCGGCGGCGAGCTCGTCACCTGCGACGTCGAGGCCGGCGTCGGGGGACCGGGTGCCGGGTGGGCCGACCTCCTCGGCCCGGAGCTGGTGATCCTGGCCGACCTCGTGGTGCGCGAGAGCGGCGACACCGACGACATCGCCCGGACGCGGGTGTGGACCGCGTTGGAGTGCGTCCGGAAGACCGGCTCCTCCTCGAGTGCGATCAGCCTCGAGCTGTGCACCGACGAGTGGGTCACGTTCACCGCCGGCGAGCACCGCGTGGCGACCTGGGTCACGCACACCACGACACACGACGGACCGGTCGTCCTGGCCGGCCTCGCCCCGAAGACCACCGAGGAGGCCGCCTGATGAGCGACTACTACGAGATCCGGCACGTCGTCGGCTTCGAGGAGACCAACCTCGTCGGGAACGTCTACTACGTCAACTACCTGCGCTGGCAGGGCCGTTGCCGCGAGATGTTCCTCAAGGAGAAGGCCCCCGCCGTCCTCGCCGAGGTCCGGGAGGACCTCAAGCTGTTCACCCTGAAGGTCGACTGCGAGTTCTTCGCCGAGATCACCGCCTTCGACGAACTGTCGGTCCGGATGCGTCTCGAGGAGCTCACCCAGACCCAGGTGCAGTTCGCCTTCGACTACGTGCGTGTGACCGACGGCGACGCGACCCTCGTCGCCCGCGGCCGGCAACGGGTCGCGTGCATGCGCGGTCCCAACACGGCGACCGAGCCGACCCGCGTCCCGGAGGCGCTCCGCGTGGCCCTGGCGCCCTACTCCGAGGTGGCGGTGGGCGTCTGAGGACCCGGTGGTCGGAGACACCGACCCCGTCCGCCCCACCCGTCATCCCCATCGAGAGGACTTCCCCATGACCGACAACCCCGAGCCGCAGCGGGCCGTGGCCGTGCTGCAGGCCCAGACCGAGGCCGTCGACGCGATGGTCGCCGGACTGACCGACGAGCAGTGGGCCCTGGAGACGCCCGCATCCGGATGGTCGATCGCCGACCAGATCGCCCATCTCGCGTTCGTCTTCTCCCTGGCCGGGACGGCGGCGAGCCGACCCGAGGAGTTCCGTGCCCTCGCCGCGCAGGTGTCGGGTTTCGGCGAGTTCGACGCCGCGGTCAACCAGGCGCTCGAGCCCTACCGGGCGCTCGCACCGGCCGAGATCCTCGAGCGGTTCCGGGCCGAGCGCGACGCGAGCCTCGCGGCGCTGGCGTCGATCCCGGCGGACGAGACCGTCCCGTGGTTCGTCAACCCGCTCCCGCCCGTCGTGCTGGCCAGCGCCGGGATGCTGGAGTGCTTCGCCCATGGCCAGGACATCGCCGACACGCTCGGCGTCCGGCGGACCCACGACGACCGGATCGAGTACCTCACGACGTTCGTCGCGCACACCCGGGACTTCGGGTTCATCGCGCACGACGAGTCGCCGCCGGCGGCGCCCTTCCGCTTCGAGCTCGTCCTGCCGAGCGGGCGGACCTGGACCTTCGGCCCCGAGGACGCGACGGACCGGGTCACCGGGGACGCCGTCGACGTCTGCCTGCTCGCGGCCCGCCGTCGGCACCCCGACGACCTCGACGTCGTCGCGACCGGCGGAGGCGCCCGTCGCTGGCTGTCGGTCGCACAGGCCTACCGCGGGCCGGCGGGCGCCGGGCGGGAGGCGCGCGCCACGTCGGGGCCGACGACGACGATCGTGCGCTACGAGGTCACGCCGCAGGCCGCCGAGGAGAACCAGCAGGCCATCGAGAAGGTGATGGCGGAGCTCGCCGAGACCGCCCCCGGCGGGCTGGAGTACACCGCGTACCGGCTCGACGACGGCGTCACGTTCGTCCACGTCGCCACCACGGCGGGCGGGGCCGACCCGCTCGGGGAATGCGCGGCGTTCGACGAGTTCCGGCGAGGGCTCCCCGACCGACTGGTCGGGCCGCCGGCGGCGGACCCGGGGACGACGATCGGTGTGTACCGCTCCCGGACGAAGACGTGAGGACCTCACTACCGGGACGGGCGGCGGGACGGCACCGTGATCTCCCGCACCTCGCACCGACTCCCGGGCCCGTCCGGCGGTCCGGGTGATCCAGCGACCCCCGTTTCCGGGACGAGAGGACCTCTCAGATGGCTGAGAACACGAAGCACAGGACCGGTACGCGCGAGCAGTGGCGCGCCGAGCGGATCGAGCTGCTCGAGCAGGAGAAGGAGCTGACGCGCCGGGCCGACGAGCTCACGGCGAAGCGGACGGCGCTGCCGTGGGTCCCGGTGGAGAAGGACTACGCCTTCGAGACCCCGGACGGTCAGGCGACCCTGCCCGATCTGTTCGCAGGTCGCAGCCAGCTCATCACCTACCACATGATGAACCCGGGCTGCCCGTCGTGCGGGTCGCTCGTCGACTCGCTCGACGGTGTCACGGCACACCTGCAGGGCCACGACGTCGCGGTCGCCGTGGTGTGCCGGTACCCGCTGGAGGACATCGTCGCCTTCGGCAAGCGCCAGGGTTGGACGCTGCCCCTGGTCTCCTCGCAGGGCAGCGACTTCAACGCCGACTTCCAGGTGTTCTACGACGAGGAGGCGCTCGCCGCCGGGGCCGAGCACAACTTCACCGCGCTTCCCCTCGGGCCGGAGTACGCCCCGGTCGACGCTCCCGGCATGAGCGCGTTCGTTCGCGAGGGCGACTCGGTGTTGCACACCTACTCGGCCTACACCCGTGGGCTGGACGTGCTGAACGGCGCGCTGCAGTGGCTCGACCGCGCTCCGCTGGGCCGTAACGAGCCCGACGGACCGGGCTGGATGAAGCTCCGTACCGAGTACGAAACCGTCGACGGCGGCTGAGACCGCCTGACCAAGGAAGGGAGTCCGGACATGTCCACCAGTACCGGTCGACTCACGTTCTGCCAGACCTGCGAGGACGTCGAGGTCACCGAGTTCCTGTCCCTCGGCATGCAACCGGCCTTCCGCTTCCCGGTGGATGCACAGGAGGCCGAGACCGAGAAGCTGTGGCCTCTCGACCTCGGCGTCTGCACGCGGTGCGGTCTCGTCCAGGCCATGGAGCCGGTCAGTGAGCGCATCCTGTTCGCCGACGATTACCACCACCTCGCGGGACTGACCGCGGGCTACCGGGGTCACCTCCGCGAGCTGGCGGACGAGCTGGCGGCGTTGCACACGGGGGAGCCGCGACGCGGGTCCGTCGTCGAGATCGGGAGCAACGACGGCAGCCTGCTCGACGAGCTCGGCGAGCGCGGGTTCGACGTCCTCGGGGTCGACCCCTGCGGTTCGGAGTCACCCGGCGGATCGCCCGTGGTGAAGGACTACTTCAGCTCGCAGGTGGCGAAGGAGGTGCTCGTGACCGAGGGGCCGGCGGACGTCGTCGTGACCCTCAACGCGTTCGCGCACGTCACGGACCTCCACGACGTCCTCGACGGGGTGTGCACGATCCTGGACGACCGCGGGATGTTCGTCTCGGAGTCCCACTACCTGGTGGACCTCCTGCAGGGTCTGCAGTACGACTTCGCCTATCACGAGCACTCGCGGTACTACTCGGTGACCGCCATGCAGGCCGCCTTCGAGCTGCACGGGCTCGAGGTGTTCCGCGTCGACCACATCGACACCCACGGCGGGTCGATCCGCGTCTTCGCGGGCCACGCGGGCGTGCACGAGATCGAGCGCTCCGTGACCGATCTGCGCAGCCTCGAGGACTCCCTGCACCTCACCGACCGGGCCGTCTACGACGCCTTCGCGCGCCGGGTCGAGGACCACCGGGACGAGCTGCGCCGGGTGATCGCACAGATCACCGCGGACGGTTCGCGCATCGCCGCGGCGTCCGCGCCCGGCCGTGGGATCACGGTGCTGAACTACTGCTCGCTCGGCCCGGACGATCTCGAGTACGTGGCCGAGATCAGCCCGCTCAAGATCGGCAGGCTGCTTCCCGGCACGCACGTCCCGGTCGTCGACCAGGAGGAGGTCCTGTGCGGGCCGGATCAGCCGGAGTACGCCCTGCTGCTCTCCTGGCACATCGCGGACGAGGTGATCTCGCGACTCCGCACGGAGGGGTTCCGGGGCAGGTTCGTCGTCCCGCTGCCGGAGGTCCGGATCGTCGACTAGGCGGGTCGTCGGACGCAGGGCGCCCCGCGGGGGCGTGACTCCATCGCCACGGCGACCTTCCACGAGGTGTCCTGTGTCCACACCACACCGTCATCCGTCCGAGGGCAGGGCCGACCGACGTGCCTGGGCGGGGCTCGCCGTCCTGGCCCTCGTGCCGGCACTGCTCTCGCTCGACCTCACCGTGCTGTTCCTCGCGCTGCCGAGCCTCAGCACCGACCTCGCCCCGAGCAGCGTCGAGCTGCTCTGGATCGGTGACGTCTACCCGTTCATGCTGGCGGGCTTCCTCGTCACCACGGGCTCGCTGGGTGATCGGTTCGGCCGAAGACGGCTGCTGCTGGTCGGCGCGGCCGTCTTCGGCCTCGCATCGATCGCGGCCGCGTACTCGGCCGGGCCCGGCATGCTCATCGTCGCGCGCGCCGCCCTCGGCGTCGCCGGGGCGATGATGCTGCCCAACACGCTCGCGCTGGTCTCGACCATGTTCACCGACCCCGACCAGCGCGGGCTCGCGATCGGCGTCTGGATCAGCTGCTTCATGGGTGGAACGGCGGTGGGGCCGGTCGTCGGAGGTCTGCTGCTGAGCCGGTTCTGGTGGGGAGCGGTCTTCCTCGTCGGGGTGCCCCTCATGCTGGTCCTGCTGGTCGTCGGGCCGTTCACGGTCCCCGAGCACCGCAACGTGCGGGCGCCGACGGTCGACCTGCCGAGCATCGCGCTCTCCCTGGTGGCGATCCTGTCCCTGGCGCACGGACTGAAGGACCTCGCCCGCATCGGTCCCACGACGGTGAACGTCCTGATCCTGTCCGCGGGCCTCGTCCTCGGTCTGGTCTTCGTCCGCCGCCAGCTCGGGTCGCCCGCCCCCCTGCTCGACCTGCGCCTGTTCGGGAACCGGACCTTCACCGTCGGCGTCCTGTTCATGGTGTTCGGCTCGGTCGTCATGGCCGGCACCCTGCTGCTGTCGAGCCAGTACCTCCAACTGGTCCTGGGACTGCCGCCGGCACAGGCCGGGCTGTGGTCGGTCCCCTCCGCCGGTGGTCTCGCGCTCGCCTCCCTGCTCGCGCCGGTGATCGCGCGTCGCTTCCGGGCAGGCCACGTGATGGCCGTCGGGGTCGGCGTCGCGATGGTCGGGTTCGTCGTGCTCGCCCAGGTCGCCGACGGAGGCGACCTGGTGCGGCTCGTGGTCGGTCTGATCCTGGTCCAGACGGGCATCGGTGCCTGCGGTCCGCTCGGCACCGATCTCGTCCTGGGCGCCGTGCCGTCCGAGAACGCCGGCGCGGCGACCGCCCTCAGCCAGACCGGCCTGGAGCTCGGCGGCGCGCTCGGGATCGCCGGCCTCGGCACCGTCGCCTCGGTCGTCTACCGGGCCGCGATGGAGAGCTCCCCGTTCCCGGCGGCCCGTGACACGCTGCCCGGTGCGCTCGGCTCGGCGGCAGGGCTGGATCCCCGCCCGGCCGGGGAGCTCGTGGCCCAGGCCCGCGCCGCCTTCACCGCGGGCCTGCACGTCGTGGCGTCGGTCGGCACGGGGATCACGGCCCTCCTCGTCGTCGGAGCGGTCGTGCTGTCGCGCCGCCCGCCGCGGCCGGGGACGGAGTCCGTCGGCGCGGATCGACCGCCGGCCGACACCTCCGCGCGCCACGACCGGGCCGGTGTCCACCCGCGATCCTGAGCGGATCCCGGCCCGACCCGGACCGGCAATCGAGAGGACGGAGCGTCGGGAAACCGGGTGCACCATCGGAGCGGTCCGAGAATCCGTGTCCGCTGGCGGGCATTCCGAGGGAGCAGTCGATGCGCGTAGCTTTCGTGATCTGGCCGGCACCGGCACACCTGTACCCACTGGTCCCGCTGGCGTGGGCGCTCCGGGCGGCGGGGCACGAGGTGTGCGTCGCCTCCCACCCGGCGGTCGCCGCCGAGACCGCGGCGATGGGACTCACCCCGGTGTCGATCTGCGCCGCGGACAGCATGTCGGGGCTCGTGGGACCCGGAGGGGCGTACGAGGCGGAGCGTGCGGACCTCGCCCGTATCACCGAGGGCCTCGGGTTCGCCCCCGACGATCCGGACCGCGAGCACTGGGACGTGCTGACGCAGTACTACGTGCCGTCGATGTGGGACTTCGTCCCGTACCGGGGGGACGCGACCGACCCGATGCCGGCCATGGACGGGCTCGTCTCGTTCGTGCGCACGTGGCGACCCGACCTCGTCCTGTGGGATCCGACGGTCCCCGGAGCCGCGGTCGCGGCGCGCGTCGGTGGGGCCGCGCACGCGAGGTGGTGGACGGCCCCGGACGTCTTCTGCCGGGGTTCGGACCGGATCGACCGGCGCAACGAGGAGAACGAGGCGACCGGCTCCCCGCTCGTCGACAATCCGTTGGCGGAGACCGTCCGTCCCCTCGCTGACCGCTACGGGGTCACGGTCGACCGCGAGCTCCTGCTGGGGCAGTGGACCGTCAACCCCCAGCCGCCGGCCGTCGGACCCGACGTCTCGGCCCCCACGCTGGCGATGCGGTGGATCCCCGTCACCCGCCAGGAGGTGGTGCCGGACTGGCTGTACCCGGTGCCCGAGGTCCCCCGGGTGGCCATCTCGCTGGGGCTGTCCGAGCGGAGCTTCATGGAGGGCGGCTGGGACCACATCCCGGCGCTGTTCGACGCCCTGGCGGGCCTCGAGGTGGAGGTCGTCGCCACGCTGAACGAGCTCCAGCTCTCGGCGGTCGACAAGGTCCCGGACAACGTGCGGGTGGTCGAGTTCATCGCTCTCGACCAGCTCCTGCCCACCTGCGACCTGCTCATCCACCACGGTGGGATGGGCACGGTCATGCCGGCCGTGGCGAACGGTCTCCGGCAGATCGTGGTCGACTTCGCGGACCACAAGATCACGACGACCGAACTCGTCGGAGAGCGGACGGACCGTTCTCGATACAGCCTCGGCCCGGCGCTCGCCCGGTACGCGACCGGATCCGGTGCGGGCCTCGTCATGAACGTCAGTCGCCCCGACGCCTTCGAGATGCGCGACATGATCCGGCGCGTCCTGGAGGAACCGTCGTTCGGGGAGGGGACGGACCGGCTGCGCCGCGACCTGCTGGCCACTCCCAGCCCCGCCGAGATCGTGCCCGTCCTGGAGCGGCTGGCCGCCGAACACCGGGGGCGGTAGCGGCCCCCGGTCGGCAAGCGAGGAGACGGCGGGGAGCGGGGGCCGCAGCAGGATCGATGCATGGAGACCTTCCGCATCGACATCCCGGATCACGACCTCGACGAGCTCCGCCGTCGCCTCGACACCACCCGGTGGCCTGCGGAGGGCCCCGGCAGGGACTGGGAGCGGGGGGTCCCCGTCCGCTACCTGCGTGAGCTGGCCGAGTACTGGCGGACGCGCTTCGACTGGCGCGCCGCGGAGCGCGAACTCAACGCCTGGCCCCAGTTCCTGACCGAGATCGACGGTACGGCGATCCACTTCCTGCACGTCCGGTCGCCCGAGCCGGACGCGCGTCCCCTGCTCCTGACCCACGGCTGGCCCGGGTCGGTCGTGGAGTTCCTGGACGTCCTCGGCCCGCTGACCGATCCCCGGGCCCATGGCGGGGACCCGGCCGACGCCTTCCACGTCGTCGCGCCCTCGCTGCCCGGTCACGGGTTCTCCGGGGCGGGCGCCCGACCCGGCTGGGGTGTCGAGAAGGTGGCCGCGGCCTGGGCCGAGCTCATGGCAGGGCTCGGCTACGGGGCCTACCTCACGGGCGGGGGCGACTGGGGGTCACTGATCTCGCTCGAACTCGCCCGCACCGACCCGGAGCACGTCCGGGGTGCCCACGTGTCGATGATCCTCGCGACCCCGAGCGGGGAGCCGGAGGAGCTCGCGGCGCTCGACGACCTCGACGGCGCGCGCCTGGCCGCGTTCGGCCGGTTCGACGCGGAGGGCTCGGGCTACATGAAGATCCAGTCGACGCGCCCCGACACGGTCTCGTACGGGATGGTCGACTCCCCGGTGGGCCAGCTCGCCTGGATCGTCGAGAAGTTCCAGGAGTGGAACGTCTCGGCGAAGGTGCCGGAGGACGTCGTCAGCCGTGACCGGCTGCTCGCGAACGCATCGATCTACTGGTTGACGGCCACCGGCGGGTCCGCCGCGCAGATGTACTACGAATCGGCGGCACACCTCGGTGCGCTCTTCACCCCGGGACTCTCGCTCGCCCCGGTTCAGGTACCGATCGCGGTGGCGGCCTTCGGGGACGACCCCGCCGCGCCGATCCGCGCCCTCGCCGAGCGCGACCACCCGTCGATCGTGCGGTGGACCGAACTCGAGGACGGCGGACACTTCGGGGCGATGGAGCGGCCCGACGAGTACGTCGCCGACGTCCGCGCGTTCGCACGGCAGCTCGCCGAGACGTGAGCATCGGGGCGCCGCGCGCGCGGCTGATGTCGCCCGGCCGACGCGCCGGCGCCTCGTGGTGGCGACGTGCGTGGATCGCGCCGCTGGCCGCACTGGTGGTCGCGGCCCTCGTCTACATCTGGGCGTACTACATCACCTTCGATCCGCGGACGGCGACGGTCGATCTGCCGGCGGACCAGCCACTGAAGTATCCGGTCGTCCTCGCCCACATCGTCTTCGGCACCGTGGCGATGACCACGGTCGTGCTCCAGGTGTGGCCATGGTTCCGCCGACGCCATCCGCAGGCCCATCGGTGGGCGGGTTGGCTCTACGTCGTCGGCGGGGTGGCACCGAGCGCGGCGCTCGCCGCGGTGCTGCTGCCGACGCTCGCCGCGCCGACCTGGTTCGCCCTGGCCTCCCGCGTCACCCTCGAGGTGCTGTGGGTGGCGACGACAGCGCTCGGGGTGGTGGCCGGCCGACGCCGGAACTACATCGCTCACCGATGGTTCATGCTGTCGAGCTTCGCCCTCACGATGGACGCGGTCTCCTCGCGGTTGGTGAAGGTCGTCCTGACGCCCCTGTACCCCGACGTGATCGGCGCGACGACGTTCCTGCTGATCGTGGGCTGGGGTGGCTGGCTCCTCAATCTCGTGGGGGTCCAGCTGTGGCTGCTCCGGGGCGCGTGGCGGCTCCGGCGCGCCGACCGGCGGTCGGCTGCCGCCACCGCGCCGGGTCCGGCCCCCACCCCGGCGGCGCGGACCACCGCGGGCTCCGCCTGACCATCAGCGCCGGTCGAGGTCGACCGCACCGCCAGGATGAGCCCCCGCGGCGGCTCGTCAGGTCCGCGCCCGAGCACCCGCTCGGGCGCGGACTTCGTCGTGCCCGTGGCAGGCGGGTCGTGCCCCGCCCGCTGTCGTGTTCCGGTCGAGACCATCGTGCTGCGTCTCGAGGGAACCCCCGAGGGCCGGTCGGATCGTCGACGTACCCGCGGCTCAGCAGGCCGCCGAGGAACTGGGTGGGCCGCCGGACCGGCACCGCCCGGCGACCCGTCGGCGAGGACCGGTTCCCGAGCGCCGCCGGTCGCGCGACGACCGCTCGTCGGACTCCGGCAGGGCCTCGGTGGGTGATCCACCGGCGGTGCACGACCGCGCCGCCGGCGGGACCGGACCGTGGGACGACCCGGTCGCGGACGACCGACGGTCCACCAGCGGCAGGGCGGGCCTCGGGCGGCTCCGCGGAAGGGACACCCCGGCGCGGGGACGACGAGAACCCCGGTCGCCGGGATCGGCGCCGGGGTGGTCCCGCGGGGTCGGGGCCGGAACATGTCCGGCCCCGACCGCTCAGGCGGAGTGTTCGCGAGCGGGATCGACGTCGGTCCGGGGGCGCCGGGCCGACGCCCACCTCCGCATCATCGGCATCTCCACGAAGCGGTGCAGGCACCAGCCACCGAGGATGCTCGTGGCGAACAGCCCGATCAGCACCAGGACGGCCACGGGTGTGGAGTACTGCGGTCCGCCCGTCGCGGCCCGGAGGTAGAAGATCGTCACGCTCTGGCACAGGTAGAAACCGAAGGAGATCTTCCCGAACCAGACGAACACAGGGCCCTGCAGCCCCGTCCGCGCTCCTCGCACGTCCGCATCCGCGAGCGAGGCCACCAGCAGGCCGATCGGGATGACGGTCACCAGGTTGAGCGCGAACTGGGCCGGCGTGAACAGGGTCGCGACATAACCCAGGACCATCAGGACGGCGGCGGGCACCGGGGTGATCCGGACCCATCTACCGGATCGCACGATGGAGGCCAGGATCGCGCCGAGCCCGAACTCGAACATGCGGCCCACGGGGAAGATGTAGCCGAACCAGTAGCGGAGGTCAGGTTCGATCGCCACTCCCGTTCCGCCGCCGTCCGGCACGACGGTGACCGCGAGGATCTTGTAGACCGCGAGTCCGGCGACCATCGCAGCGGCCCAGAGCCACAGCCTGTTCGACGCGATCCGGGAGATCGGTCCGACGAGCAGCGGGAAGCACAGGTAGAAGAGCAGTTCGCTGCCGAGCGACCAGGCCGGCATGTTCACACCGAGACTGATGTCGAGGTCGGGGATCAGGGGGTGCACCAGGAACAGGTTGGGCAGCCACACCGTCCAGTCGGCCCGGGGGGTGGCGAACAACAGCATCACGAGTGCCCACATCACCAGGTGATTGGGGAAGATCTTCACCAGACGACGGCGGATGAAGGCCGTCGCCCGCATGCCGGGTCGGGCCGACCAGGCGATGACGAAGCCACTCAGGACGAAGAAGACGGAGACCCCGACGAAGCCTGAGTTGCTGAAGAGCGACTCGTACCAGGAAGCCACCGTGTCGTCGGCGAACGGGCTGATCGGTGGTCCCGTCAGTTCCATCGGATTCATGCTCAGTCCGGTGTGGAAGAGGAACACCGCGAAGGCTGCGACGAATCGCAAGCCCGTCAACGATCGCAACGTCGACGGCGGGTCCGTGCTCCGGGAGTCGACGTGGGCCTGCGCTGTCGCGGTCATGTCATGCTCCTCCTCTCGCTGGGATCAGGTGTCTCGGCCGGACGAGCCGGCCTCCTGGGAGCTGTCGCGTACTGCCGGTCCCTGGGGGTGACGGCGGCCCGCGCGCTCCGGGAGCGACCCTCTCCGTGTGTGGCGCGGAGGCGCGTCTTCCCGCGTGCTCGCAGCCCGCGTCCGGTGCCGCCCGCCTCGAGGCACCCGGCGCGCAAAGGAGGAGACGGCCGCGTGCCCCGCGCCCTGCGAGCGTGACGGACCGGCGCCATCGGATGACGAGGTGTCGGGTCTCCGATGTCCGGGGGCGTGGTCCGCAGTCCCTGCCACGAGGAGAGCGACCAGATGACGGCCATCGAACGGAACGCGATCGATCTCAACGACACGGACGGTTTCTGGTCCGCGTCGATCGAGCACCGGCAGGCGGCGTTCGAGGCGTTGCGCGAGCAGCCCGGCCTGCCGTTCTTCCCCGAGCCGGTGCTCGGGTTGGCTCCACGGGGACCCGGCTACTACGCCCTGACCCGGATGGACGACATCCTCCGCGCCAGCCGCGACCCGGCCCGGTTCATCTCCGGCAGGGGCAGTGGAAGTGCGGTGGACCTCCCGCCCGAACTGGCCGATCTCGGCCAGTCGATGATCACGATGGACGGACCCAGGCACGGCCGGCTCCGGCGCATCGTGTCGCGCGCGTTCACACCGAGGATGCTCGACGCGGTCGTCGAGAACGTGGCGCACGTGGCGGCGGGCATCGTCGACGAGGTGATCGGGCGCGGTGAGTTCGACGCGGTCGCCGATGTCGCCGCCGAGCTGCCACTGCGTGTCATCTGCGACATGACGGGTGTCCCGGCGAGCCAGCAGGGGTTCGTGTCCGAGCAGACCAACCGGATGCTCGGCATCGCGGACCCGGACTACGTCGTCGACCAGGACGACCCGATGCAGGTCATGTCCGACGCCAGCCGCCGGCTGTCGGAGCTCATGCTGGACCTGGCCGCCCACCGCTCGGCGCGTCCCGGCGACGACCTGATCTCCACGCTGGTGAGCGCGCAGATCGACGGCGAGGCGCTCAGTCCCTCGGAGCTCGCCAGCTTCTTCATCCTCCTCGTCGGGGCCGGGAACGAGACCACCCGCAACGCCATCAGCTGGGGGATCGAGCTGCTCTCCCGGTTCCCGGAGCAGCGTGCGATCTGGCTCTCCGATCTCGACGCGGTGACCCCGACGGCCGTGGAGGAGATCGTCCGCTGGTCCACGCCGGTGATGTTCCAGCGACGGACGGTGGCCGAGCAGGCCGAGCCGGCCGAACTGGGCGGGCAGCTCCTGGGACCGGGAGACAAGATCCTGATGTTCTACTGGGCGGCCAACCGGGACCCGCGCCACTTCAGCGACCCCGACCGCTTCGACGTGCTGCGCTCGCCGAACCCGCACATCGGCTTCGGTGGACCGGGACCGCACTTCTGCCTCGGGGCACACCTGGCACGTCGCGAGATCAGCGTGATCTTCCGGGAGCTGCTGACCCGGATGCCGGACCTCCGGGTGACGGGCGAGCCGGTGCGGCTCAGGTCGGCCCTCGTCAACGGGATCAAGAGCCTGCCGGTGACCTCCACCCCCGGTGGTTCGACGTCCGAGGTCCACCGAGGAGCGGCATGACCCCCGAACGGCCGGCCCGTGGCCGCGTGGAGCTCCTCGCCTGGGCGACGGCGGGGGACGAGAAGGCGGCCGTCGACGCCGTCGCCGAGGAGTTCACGCGGGCCTGGCCGGGCCACGAGGTCCTCGACGCGGTCCTCCCGGCCGGGGCGGCCGACGGGCACGAGGCGCTCGGGGCCCGGCTGCAGGCCGAGCGCCCCCCGGACAGCTTCCAGGTCCATCCTGGCGCGGAGGTGCGGGAGTACGTCGAGGGCGGGCTGCTCGGAAGCCTCACCGAGGAGGTCGCCCGGTGGGGCCTGGCCGACGTCCTGCCGCGAGGGCTGCTCGACGGAGTGTCCGTCGACGGCGAGGTCTACGCAGTGCCCGCCGGCATCCACCGGCTCGTGCTGTGGGGCAACGAGGGGGTGCTCAGCCGTGCCGGACTCGCCGTGCCCGCGGCCGGCTTCGAGGAGTTCATCGACCATCTTGATGCGTTGTCCGCATCCGGGCTCCGGCATCCGCTCGCCGTCGGGGCCGACTGGGCCCAGCTCGGATTGCTCGAGGGGGTCCTGCTCGCGACGCTCGGGCCGGAGCGGTTCCGCTCGCTGTGGAGCAAGGCGGCCGACTGGTCGGGGACCGACGTGGCCGAGGCACTCACCCGCTATCGCGCGCTGCTCGCGTACACGCCCCCCGACCGTGACCACCTGACCTGGGCGCAGGCTGCGGACCTCCTCCGTCGCGGCGAGGCCGGCTATCTGTTCATGGGTGACTGGGTGCTCGGTGCCTGGGAGCGCCAGGGATTCCGGTCCTACTCACATCGTCCGTTCCCCGGCGCCGACGGAACCTTCCAGTGGCTCGGGGACGCCTTCGTCCTTCCCCGGGACGCGCCGAACTCCGAGGCGGCGATCCGCTGGCTGGCGACCGTGGGTGGCCCGGAGGGACAGCGCGCGTTCAGCCTCCGAAAGGGGTCCGTCCCCGCGCGCATCGATGCGGACCGCGCCGACTACTCGACCTACCGACGCGACACGATGGACGACCTCGCGGGGAACGAGCTCGTGCCGTCGTGCGCGCACGGCTCGGCGTGCACCCGGGCCGAGGCCGCTGCCGTCGTGTCGGCGGTGGGCCGTTTCTCCGCGTCGGGAGACATCGAGGCCCTGCGGTCCGAGATCGCTGCCGGGGTCGCCGCGTACGGGCCGGGGGAGAGCGGTGTCGACGCGCGCCGTGTCGGGTCGTCCCGCCCCCGATCGTCCTGATCATCGTCCGGGGCGAACCCGTCCCGGCGGAGCAGCCAACCCGAGAGAGGTCCGACATCATGATCACCACCGAACGGGCGAGCCGGACCCCGAGTCGGACCGCCGCGGCCGCGGCGTCGGTCTGCCGTGTCCTGGTCAGCGTCTTCCTGGTCTTCGTCGCCGTGTCCAAGCTGTTGCGGCTGCCGTTCATGGTCGACACCACCGTGAACCGGATGGGGTTCCCGGTCTCCGTCATGCCGGTCATCGGCACGGTGTTACTGGTCTGCCTGGCGCTGTACCTGGTGCCGCGGACAGAGATCCTGGGCGCCGTGGCACTGAGCGGTGTGGTGGGCGGTGCGGTGGCCGTGCACCTGCGCATCGGGGCGCCGCTGCTGCCCGACTACCTGGTCGTCCTCGGCTTCGGGGTGCTGGTCTGGCTGCCGCTGTACCTGCGCAACGACCTGGTGCGCCGGATCGTCCGCGACGGTCGCTGACGCACCGCGGGGAGCGGCATCGCAGGAGAAGAGCGGAGCCGTGGCTCCGGAGCAGGCTCGTACCAGCTCACCATCGATGGAGGATGCCATGATCAGCGACCGGAACCCGTTCCCCGGAGCCGTCGAGCCGCCGGCCGACGAGATGCCCGGTCGGGATGTCTCGGGCCTGGCCCGCGGCATCGTCTGGAGCGACCTCGCCGCCGAGATGCGGGCGGAGGCCGAGGCGGCCGGCGACGACCGCTTCGAGCGCGCCGACGCCATGGTGTCGTGGAGCAGCCGGGTCGAGGAGCTCGAGGCCATGATCCCCGACCGGCCGGCCGCACCGTTCGAGGCACGACCGATCGACCTGGAGCGGGCCCGCGCGGCGCGGGACGCGGTCGACGACGAGCGCGCGGCGTGACCTCGCCGGACCGGGAGGACGGCGCGGGGCCGGGTCCGGCCCTGCGCCTCGTCCGCGACGACGAGGTCGTCGTGCCCCCGCCCGCACCGCCCGACCTCGCCGCCCTGACCTCCGCCCGCGCGGCGCGCCGCCGGGCGATCGAGGACGGTGAGCCTCGGAGGGTCGCCGGGCGACGCGACGCCGGCCGGCTCACCGCCCGCGAGCGTCTCGACCTGCTCCTCGACCCCGGGAGCTTCACCGAGATCGACACGTTCCGCCGCGGGGCGGGCGGCGACGGACCGGAGACCGACGGTGTCGTCGCCGGGTCGGGGACGGTGGGTGGCCGCCGGGTGTTCGTCTTCGCCCAGGACGCCATGCTGCTGGGCGGCTCCCTCGGCGCAGCCCACGCCGCCACGATCCACAAGGTGATGGACCTCGCGGTGTCCACCCGGTCCCCGCTCATCGGGCTGCACGACTCCGGCGGCGCCCGCATCCAGGAGGGTGCCGCCGCCCTCGACGGGTACGGCGGCATCTTCCGGCGCAGCGTCGCGGCCTCCGGGGTGATCCCGCAGATCGCCGTGCTGCTCGGCCCGTGCGCCGGGGGAGCGGCCTACGCGCCCGCCCTGGCCGACGTCGTCGTCATGGTCCGCGAACTCACGCGGATGTACCTGACCGGGCCCGACGTCGTCCGCCAGGTGACCGGTGCGGACGTCACCCACGAGGAACTCGGGGGGGCCGACATGCACGGGAGCCGCACCGGTCTCGCCCACGTGGTGGCCGACGACGAAGAGACGGCCCTCGCCGACGTCCGCACGCTCGTCGGCCTGCTCCCGGCGAACAACGACAGCCCGGCCGCCGTGCGTGCCGGCAAGGTCGCCGACGACACCCGGCCCCGGCTGCGCGAGGTGGTCCCGACCGATCCGGCGACGCCCTACGACGTCACCGCGGTGATCGGCGAGATCGTCGACGGCGGCGACCACTTCGAGCTCTCCGAGGAGTTCGCCACCAACGTCGTCACCACGCTGGGACGGGTGCGTGGCGAGCTCGTCGGGATCGTCGCCAACCAGCCCTCGGTGCTGGCCGGCGTGCTCGACCGGGCGGCGTCGGAGAAGGCGGCGCGGTTCGTGCGGTTCTGCGACGCGTTCGGGGTGCCGCTGCTGTCCCTGGTCGACGTGCCCGGCTTCCTGCCCGGCCTCGAGCAGGAGCACCAGGCCGTCATCCGGCACGGCGCGCAGCTGCTCTACGCCTACTGCGAGGCGACCGTGCCGCGCATCAGCGTGGTGCTGCGCAAGGCCTACGGGGGCGCCTACATCGTCATGGACTCCCGGTCGGTGGGGTGCGACCTCGCGCTCGCGTGGCCCACCAACGAGGTCGCCGTGCTCGGCGCCGAGAGCGCGGTGGACGTGCTGTTCCGCCGGGAGCTGGCGGAGTCCGACGAGCCCGACCTGCTCCGTCGCGAGTACGAGCACACCTATCGCGAGCGCTACCTCCACCCCGACCACGCCGCCGCGCAGGGCCTCGTCGACGACGTCATCGACCCGGCGGACACCCGGTCCGCGATCGTCGAGGGCCTCGCGATGCTGCGGGCCAAGCGGGCGGACCGCCCGGACCGCAAGCACGGGAACATCCCCCTCTGACCCCCGGGTCGTGCGTTCCTCACTGTCGCGCCCGGGTCGGGCCCGGCACAGTGCCCCGGACGATCGCCGTACCGGGAGGACCACCATGACCGAGCACCGCATCGGGACCCACGAGGAGTGGCGGAAGGAGCGGATCGCGCTGCTCGAGGCGGAGAAGGAGCACACCCGTCGCGGCGACGAGCTCGCGACGCAGCGTCGGGAGCTGCCCTGGGTGCCGGTGGACAAGGACTACGCGTTCGCCACGGCCGACGGGCCGGCCTCGCTCGCCGACCTGTTCGCCGGGAACTCCCAGCTCGTCGTCTACCACATGATGAACCCGGGCTGCCCCGCGTGCGCGTGCGTGATCGACGGACTCGACGGGATCGCCCCGCACCTGCAGGGCCACGACGTGGCCGTGGCCACGATCTGCCGCTTCCCGCTCGAGGACGTCCTCGCCTTCGGCAAGCGGCAGGGCTGGACGCTGCCGCTGGTCTCCAGTGAGGGGAGCGACTTCAACCGCGACCTCGAGGTGCTCTACACCGCCGAGGAGGTCCGGGCGGGTGCCGAGCACAACTTCCAGGAGCTCCCGCGCGAGCTGGCCGAGATGATGCCGGTGGTCGACGCCCAGGGGCTGAGCTCGTTCGCCCGCGAGGGCGACCAGGTGTTCCACACCTACTCCGGCTACTCCCGCGCGACCGACGTGCTGAACCTCGCCCTGCAGTGGCTCGACCGTGCCCCTCTGGGCCGCAACCAGGGCGGCGAGCCCTGGCCGCTGCTCCGCCCCGACTACGCCCACGTGCACTGACGCGGTCCGGCCGCGGGGATCAGAGCAGCGCCGCGAGTCCGGCGTAGCCGATGTCGCGGAGGCGGCGGCCCGAGAGCTGCGCGTAGGCGTCGTCGGCGCGGATACCGGCGCCCTCGACCACCCGGTTCATGTAGTTGAACAAGGCGCACACCGCGATCGCGTCGTGGAGGGCCCGCTCGTCCCAGCCGGCCGCGTACACCGCCTCGGCGTCGTCCTCGGCGACGCGGCTCGGCGTGAGGGTGAGG
This sequence comes from Actinomycetospora atypica, assembly GCF_042653685.1. Taxonomy (NCBI): domain Bacteria; kingdom Bacillati; phylum Actinomycetota; class Actinomycetes; order Pseudonocardiales; family Pseudonocardiaceae; genus Actinomycetospora; species Actinomycetospora atypica. Next base: position 61,857 of record NZ_JBHSIV010000021.1, read on the forward strand.
ACGCGGACGTAGTGCAGCAGCGGCCGCATCCGTCCCTCGACCGGCGCCGAGTCGAGATCGGCCAGGGCCGCCGGGAGCAGCTCCGCCGGCACCCCGAACGCCTCGGCGGTCGCCGTGTGCACGCCGTGGCAGTAGCCGCACCCGTTCAACCCGGAGACGTAGGCCGCGATCAGCTCCCGCTGCCCGGGCGTGAGCGGTGACTCCGCCCGCATGACGCGTTCGTGCAGCTCCAGCAGGGGCCCGACCGGCCCGGGGTGGGCCCGGAAGACGTCCAGCAGCGTGGTCTCGGGCGGCAGCGACGGCAGGTGGGACACGGCGGCCCTCTCTAGGGGTGCACGGCGCAGCGGTCGACGTCGGCGCGCCGCAGCCAGCAGGCGGTGAGGTGGATCCGGGTGGCGGCGTCGCGCTCGGCGAGGGCCTCCAGGTGGGCCGTCCGGCTCGCCACGGCCGCCCACCTCTCGCGGACCGAGCCGACCGGGATCCGGGCGAGCCCCGCGTCGGCGAGCACCGGCCGCCACGTCGTCCAGTGGTGGGTGCCTCGGCGGACGAGGTCGTCGAGGGTCACGCCGTCCACGGCACCGTGGCGGGCGCGATCGACCGCCAGCGCGACGAGCGCGGGGTCGCGCCCGGGGTCGTCGCAGGAGAGGCCCAGCCCGGCGAGCAGCCGCTCCGCGTCCAGGCCGAGCAGCACGATCCCGATCTCCTCGTCGGCGGAGGCGTCCAGCGCGGGCAGACCCCGGTGCGGACCGTCATCCATCGACGCCCACCCCGACCTCGGGGCGTCGTGGCGTTCCGCGGCGCAGACCCCCGGCGATCGCCGCGGCGACCCGGGCGGTGGCCACCCGGTGCCCGTCGATGTTGCGGGCGGCCGGGCCGAGCACCATCGAGGTGGTCGCTCCCACCGCGAACACGCGCGGGGAGCGGGCGTGGGCCAGTGTCCTGGGGTCGAGATCGGGCCACCCGTCGTCGCCGTGGGCGATCTCCGGCGCGAGGAGCGAGGCGCCTCCGGCGACCCCGTTCGGCACCGTCCCGAGAGCGAGAGCGATCCGGTCCCCGCGCACCCGGGTGCCGTCGTCGAGGGTGACCGCTCCCGGGGCCACGGCGAGCACCGTCCGTGCCCGGTGCACCACCAGCGAGCCCTCCGACTCGGCCCGCTCGAGCCGCGGTCGGAACTCGAACATGATCGACGCGCGTCGGTGGGCCCGGAGCATGGCCCGGCGGTCGGTACGGTCCCGGCCCTCGAACCGGGCCCGGCCCTCCGGGCGGAAGAAGGAGGCGTTCACGTCGGCGCACTGGTAGTGCTCCCGTTCGGCCCGCACCACCCAGTCGACCCGGGCGCCGGACCCGAGCGCCGCGGTGACGAGGTGGGCCGCGGTCAGGCCCGCACCGACGACGACGACCCGGTCCGCCCCGGGCGCGGGCGAGCGGAGCGACGGGGGAGGAGCCGCACCGGGCTCGTCCCAGTAGTGGACGCCGGGCGGGGTCGGCCCCCCGCCCCACCAGCCCGTGGGGGCCTCGCGCCGCTCCTCACCCGGGCAGAGCACCGCGAACCGGGCCGTGGCCACGCCGGTGTCGGTGGTGATCCGCACCCGGTCGTCGACCTCCCGGACCTCCCGGACCTCCGCCCGCCGGACCCGGTCCATCCCGTGGGTCGCGGACAGGTGCTCGCAGTACGCCTCGAACACGTCCACCGGGACGACCGAGCGGTGTCCGGACTGCGCCATGCGGATCTCGCGCCGTTCGACCGGGGTCAGCCGGCCCCAGTGCATCCGGGCGAAGTCCAGCAGCTCGCAGTCGCGGTAGCCCTCCACCCCGGGATGGTGCTCGTAGGGCGAGCGCAGGACCCGCTGTCCGAGACGGTCGATGCGGGCGAAGAAGCGGGCACACGGCGCGGGGTCACGGTCGAGGACGACCACGTCGCGCACCCCGTCGTGCCACAGCGCCGACACGACGGACAGGCCGGCCGGGCCGGCGCCGACCACGGCCACCTCCGTCTCGGAGGGCGGCGGGTCGGCCGGGACGTCTCCGGGCGCGGGGAGCGACGGCCAGGGCCGTCCTCGGGGTGAGTCGAGGAGCTGCGGGGCGGGGAGGAAGACCGTCACGGGTCAGGGGACGACGGTGACCGGCACGACGAGCTCGACCACCGGGCGCTGGGGAATCCCGTCCCGCACGATGTCCTCGATCGTCAGCCCGGTCTCCGCGGTCGTCTCCGCGGTCACGGGGGAGTACTGGGAGTACGAGTACGCGGGCCGCGTGGTGCCGGCGTCCAGCGAGTAGACCTTGAGGACCGACTCGCCGGGCCGCACCTCCCCGTCGTAGAACACGACGCGACGCTGGTCGGGCGTCAGGAACGACTTCGAGAACTGTCTCGACAACAGCACGGCGTCGTCGTCGTCGACGATCGTCGAGTCGCCGCCCACCACGACCTGCATCGCGATCCAGGTGCGGTCGGTCAGGTTGGTCTCGGCCTTGATGACCTGCCACCGCCCGGGCTCCGGGAGGTCGACCACGACGGAGACGTCCTGGTCGACGGTGTCGACGGCACCGGAGACGAGGAGGACGCGGCGACGGACGTCGGCGACCCCCGCCATCTGGATGTCACGCGAGCGGATGCGGCCCGAGACGTCGAGCCCGGGCAGTTCCGGTGATGCCATGGAGCACTCACTCCGTTCCACCGCCACGAGGACGGACTCGAGCCTGACGACGCCCGGAAAGGGTGTCAAGGAAACATCGGGTGTCAGGGGGTCTCCGGCTCCTCGGCCCCGGGGGGCTGCCGGTCGATGGACTCCACGCTGAACGACTCCTCGTCGATGCCGCCGCGCACCTCCAGGTCACGGCCGAGCTCGATCTGGTACCGACCGTCCTCGGACCGGACGTCGTACTGTTCCTCCACCGATCCGTCCACGATCGCGAACAACGCCTCGTACACCACGTTGCGGTCGGCCTGGGTCGCGTCGTCCGAGAAGTCGTCGATCGCGTCCTCGGCTCCCACCAGCCTCAGGGGCGGGTCCATGGCTCCTCCTCGGGTCGTCGGTGACATCAGCGTCCGCCGACGACTCCCCGGACCACGTCTCCTGGACTGCGCTCCGGACGATGCCGCGAGCGAGATCGAGAGCACGGCACGAGTAGCCGGACGCATCTCGGAGCGATCAGGGTGATCCACACCTGATCGGGAGGAGCTGCCACCGTGACCGTCCTCGAACGACCTGCCCCACCCGCGCCCCGGGAGCACCGCCGGACCCCGTTCCGTCTCCAGGCGCTGCTCGCCGTAACGGTGTGGACGGCCTGGCTGGTCCTCGGCGGTGGAGAGGCACTGGACGCGATCCGCCGGCACGCGTCGGTGGCCGTGACCATGATCTTCGGTTCGCTCGTCGGCGGCGGCACCAGCGAGGGCGGCGGCGCCATCGCGTTCCCGATGTTCACCAAGGTGCTCGGCATCCCGCCGACCGACGCCAGGGTCTTCACGTTCCTCATCCAGAGCGTCGGGATGATCGGAGCGGCGATCGTGATCCTCGTGCTGCGCGTCCCGGTCGAGCGGCGGGTGATCGCCCTCGGGACACCGGCGGGCGTCGCCGGGGTGCTGTTCTCGACGACCGTCCTCGCCCCCGGTGTCCCCTCGTCCGGCATCCGGCTCGGGTTCACCGTGCTGATCGTGGCGCTCGGGATCGCCCTGGTCGTCGGGCAGGCGCGGGGGACCGTCGCCCACCACCGGGCGATCCCGGTGCGGGGGCGGCGCGAGGACGCCGTGATCGTGGTCGCCGGACTCGCGGGCGGGCTGCTCTCCGGGATGGTCGGGGTCGGCGAGAACACGGTGATGTTCCTGGTGCTCGTGCTGCTGTTCCGGGTCTCGGAGAAGGTCTCGACGCCCACGACCGTCGTGATCATGTCGGTCGTCTCGGTCGCGGCCTCGTTCTCCCACGTGGTGCTGCTGCGCGACGTCCCACCGGTGGTGTGGGAGTACTGGCTCGCGGCGGTTCCGATCGTGGTGGTCGGTGCCCCGCTCGGCGCCGTGATCTGCCGACGGCTCTCCGCGGCCACGATCCGGTGGATCCTCGTCGTGCTGATCGCCGCGGAGCTCGTCAGCACGGTGGTCCTGGTGCCGATCCCGCCCGTCGCCGCGGTCCTGGCCGTCACGGGGCTGGCCCTGGCGACGGCGGTCTGTCTCCTGTTCACCCGCGTGCGCCGCTACGGCGCGGGCACCTCCACGGAACCCCAGGGAGAAGCCGCATGACCACCCTCCTCACCGTCGCCCGGCTCCCGCTGCGCCGCGCGATCCGCGACGTCCGGTACGTCGACCCCGTCCTGTACGGGCGGTCGCGGGGGGTGGTGCGCCGCGTCTACCGGGAGGTCGAGCGGGACTTCGGGATGCTCGCGCCGCCCGTCGCGCTCCACTCGCCGGCGCCGGGCCTGCTGGTCGCGGTGTGGGAGCTCCTGCGGGCCACGCTGCTCGTCGGCGGGGAGACCACGCGCGCGCAGCGGGAGGCGGTCGCGGCCGCCGTCTCGCGCGCCAACCAGTGCCCGTACTGCGTCGAGGTCCACGACGCGAGCCGCGAGCAGCTGGGCGGTCCGGCCGACGTCCCGGTCGAGAACGACGAGCTCCTCGCCGTCCGGGGCACCTTCGAGTACCTCAACCGCATGGTCACCGTGTTCCTCCCGGAGTCGCCGCTGCCCCCGGCCGCGCCGGAGCCCGTCCGGCGGACGGCCCTGCGGATGCTCGGGTCGGCAGCGGACCGGCCGGTCGAGCCCTGCCCGGTGGGCCGCTCGGGCACCGAGCTGCTCGCGGACGTCGCGGACGTCGCGGACGTCGTGCTCGGTGCCCGGCTCGCCGCTGCCGTGCGCGGCGCGGTGTACGCGGCGCTCGCCCGGCCCCCGGGGCTCGGCGACGAGCTCCCCGCGGACCCCGCGCTCCACCTCGCCGTCCTGGTCGCCGTCGCGCCTTGGCGGGTGACACCCGAGGTCGTCGGGCGCGTGGCGGGCGGCGACGAGCTCGTCGTGGCCCTCGCCGCCGCCGGTGCCGCCCGCGCCGCCGCGGCCGTGACACCTCTCGGGGGGAGCGGTCGTGCGGCTGGGTGAGCTGAGCGCGCGGTCCGGCGTGCCGATCTCGTCGATCAAGTTCTACCTGCGTGCGGGGCTGCTCCCCGCCGGCCACCGCGAGTCGGCCCGGCAGGCCTGGTACGACGAGGAGCACGTGGACCGGCTGCGGGTGATCCGGTCGCTCGTCGGGGCGGCCGGGATGTCGCTGGAGCGGGTGCGGGAGGTCGTCGACTCCGGCGGTACCGACGACGAGAGCTTCGCGTGGGCCGCCGACCTCCTCGGACGCCGGTGGACCCTCGACCTGGTCCGCGTGCTCGCGCAGGGCCCGCGCCGCTTCGTCGATCTCCGGCGGGACCTCCCGCGCGTCTCCCCGACGGTCCTGGCGGAGCGGCTGCGGGAGCTCACCGCGGCTCGGGTGGTCGAGCGGGAACGGCTCGCGCTCCCCGCGACCTCCTCGGTCTACCGCCTCACCGACCACGGGGCCGGGCTGGTCCCGGTCGTGACGGCCCTGGAGGCGTGGGCACGGAGGTCGGACCCGGCGAGTGCCGCGGGGTGATCCCGCGAGCAGGGGTGGGAGCCTGACCGGATGGACCTCGAGGAGCGCACCCGACGAGCAGTGGCGGCCGCGCAGGCCGTGGGCGCCGAGCACGGCCTCGAGGTCGACGCCCCGGTCGTCCTGCACGACCTGTTCTCCGTCGTCGTGCACCTCGCGCCCGCGCCCGTCGTCATGCGGATCCCGACGGTCCTCACCCCGTCCCGCCGCGCCGACCCGGCCCGCACCCTCGCCGAGCGTCGCGACGAGCTCGCGGTCGCCGCGGCGCTGGACCAGATCGGTTTCCCGACGACGAGGCCGTCGCCGCTGCTGCCCGCGGCACCGCTCGAGCGCGACGGCTTCGTCATGACCGCCTGGGAGCACGTCGAGGTGGTCGACGGCGAGGTCGACGACCCGGCCGGGTTCGTCGCCGACCTGCACCTCGCCCTGCGGGGCATCGACGTCGACCTGCCGTTCCTCACCTTCTGGGACGACTGGTTCAGCGAGACCCTCGACGCCCTGGAGGCCCTGCCCGAGCTGCTCGCCCCCGACGACCTCGCCCTCGCCCGCCGCGAGCACGCCCGGCTCGACGAGGTCCTCCGCTCGCCCGAGGCCCTCGCCGCCGCCTTCCCCCACGCGGCGGTCCAGCCGATCCACGGCGACGCCCCCACCCACAACGTCCTGCTCACCCCGGAGGGCCCGCTGGTCTCCGACCTCGAGCACGCGGGGCTCGGGCCGGTGGAGTGGGACCTGGCGATGCTCGGGCGCGAGTTCGTGCACGACTACGACGCCGCCACCGTCCTGCGCGGCGGCCGGCCCGCGAACCGGGAGCTGCTCGCGCTGTGCGAGTCGGCCCGGTGGCTGCAGATGGTCTGCTGCCTCGGGCTCGCCCCCGCGGCCCCGCCGTCGCTGATCGAGGCCCTCGTTCCGCTCGTCGACTCCTGGCGCGCTCAGATCCCGGAGTAGAAGGACCGGGCGCGGTCGAGCACGTCGGCGTGGTCGGCGCGCTGCCGCGCCCGCTGGGACGGGTCCTCGGCGAAGCGGCCGTGCTCGTCGAGGTGCGCCTCCAGCCGGTCGAGGAACGCCAGGCACCAGCGCGCGTCGTCGGGCCGGGCGATCCGGGAACCGTCGCGTGTCTCGACGTGCACCGGCGTGGTGTGGGCGAACACCGGCATCTCGGGGGCCAGGGGGTGCGGCCCGCCCTCGAAGGCGGCGGCGAACCAGCCGGGGGAGTCGCCGCGCACGGTCGTCTCCAGCTCTCGGTCCCGCGTCTCCGCGACGACGCCGTCGGGCCCGACGAGCCGCAGCGTCCCGTCGTACTCGCCCTCGACGGTCACCCGCACCTCGAGCTCGTCGCCCGCCACCACCGCGCCGGGGCCCGACCCGGCTACGGAGATCGTCGGGAAGGGGCCGTTGGTGGCAAGCGTGCGGCCGGCCCGGACGGCCTCCTGGAACGCCGCGACCGACAGCGGCTCCCCGCGCAGGTCGGCGTACATCCGGCCCCAGCCGGGCGGGTTCGACGCGACGCCCGGGCCGTGGGCGAACGAGAGGAACACGTCGCTGCCCGCGGTGGCGGCGAGGCGCAGGCCGCAGTTGAGGAGCCGGCGGTAGAGGGCGGCGGTGCCGCGCGGGCCCCAGCAGTGCACGAGGTCGATCGAGTCGACGAGCCCGAGGGCCGCGTCGACCACCAGGGAGCGGGCCTCAGGTATGCGGGCGATCGCGAACATCTCGTCGGCCCCGTCGAACACGGGGTGCGCGTAGCCGACGGTGGCGTCGCGCTCGCGGAGGTCGGCGCAGGCGGTGGCGTTGGGCGGCCAGTCGTGCGGGTGCTCCGCCCCGTCGTGCCCGGTCTGGTATCTCGTCGGCGGGCGGGTGAGGCCGAGGGCGTGGACGTGCCCGAGGAGGTCGTTACGGAACTCGACGCCCGCCCGGGCGACGTGGCGCTCGTCGTGCCAGAGGTCGTGCCCGACGGTGCTCTCCAGCAGTTCGCGGTCGTAGACCAGCGCCCCGGACAGGTTGCCGGCGGTCAGGCTCATCAGCGCCAGGTCCTCGCCGCCCTGCATGGCCCGCGCCTGCCCGGGGTCCACCACGAGGTCGCCGGAGTAGTTGAGGTGCACGTGCAGGTCGGCGGAGTGCCAGGCCGGTCGGTGCGTGCGCCGCAGGGTCGTCCCGACGACCGCCTGCTCCCGCGGGTCGACGACCGACGTCTCCGGGGCGAACTCGGGACCCCGCGCACAGGTGATCTCGAGCGGGGCGGCCGGCACCGTGAGCGTGACCTCGCGGGCGTGGAAGAACGGGCGGTGCGCGGCGTCCCACTTCGGGGGTGCGCCCTCGGGGAACCAGGCGCCGCCGGTCTCGTCGAGCACCGACCAGCGGGACCGGTCGTCGGCGCGGAGGGTCAGGTCGACGCTCTCGCGGACGTCGACCGCCCGCACGTCGGTGGGACCGATCCGGACCACGGGGCGCGCGCCGTCGACCTCGATCGCGTCGAGGACGATGCCGGTGTCCGGCACGGTCACCGCCCGCCCGTCGAGGTCGATCGTGGTGCCGGGGGAGGCCTCGACGACGACGTCGACCGGCGTGGGTCGCCCGGCGACGGCGAGGCGGCGGGGCCCGTCGACGGCGCTGCCGTCGACGACGTGCAGGACGCCGGGGTCCCCGCCGACCGCGTCGACCACCTCCCGGACCGCCGCCGCCCAGTCGCCGGTCCGCCCGAGGGCCGCCATGACGTCGCCGAGCCGCGAGAAGCGCGCGTTCCGGAAGAACTCGGGCAGGTCCTCGCCGCCCCAGTCCCAGCCGCGCTCGTCGAGCAGGCGCCGGTAGTGGGCGAGCGCCTCGATCGCGGGCGCGGGCAGGTCGAGCACCTCGTCGTCCTGGCAGCACACGCGGGTGAGCCTCCCAGAGCGCGGGCCGACGGTGGCGGATCCCTGACGTCCAGTGTCAGCGAGGTGCCATCGCTGGCACGGGGACCGGGGTCAGTCCTCCGTCCGCGCGAGCAGGAGGCGGAGCAGGCGCTCCAGCTCGGCGCGGTCGGCCTCGTCGAGCCCGGTGAACACGCGGTCGGCCTCCGCGGAGCGCGCCTGGCGCAGCGCGGCGGCCAGCTCGCGGCCGGCGTCGGTCACGACGACGAGGGTGGCGCGGCGGTCGTCGGGATCGGTCTCGCGCCGGACGAGGCCGCGCTCCTGCAGGGAGTCGACCACCTCGGTGGCCGAGCGGGGCGCGATGCCGAGGTGCTTCGCGAGCTCCCCGGGGCGCACCGACCCGTGGCGCATCAGGGTGCCGAGGGCCCGCAGCTGGGAGGGGGTGACGTCCCACGGCGCGAGCGTCTCGCGGGAGGCGTGGCGCAGGCGGCGCGCGACGGCCCAGAACAGGTCGCTGGCCGACGTGGGTTCGTCGTGCTGCACGGGAACACCCTAACCAAGAACGCTGTTGTAGCCTCATCATGAGGTTACCTCAGCAATAGGGAGCCGCTTCTTGCCTCGTCCGTCCGACATCTCCCGCGAACAGCGCCAGCGCGACCGCGAGCAGGCCAAGCAGGTCTCGCTCCGCCGGATCGCCCGCCTGTTCGCCCCCCACCGCTACTCGCTCGTGGTCGTCGTCGCCGTCATCGTGGTGTCGTCGGTCGTCGGGCTGGCCTCGCCGTTCCTGCTGCGCGAGGTCATCGACGTGGCGCTGCCGCAGCGCGACGTCCGTCTGCTCGTCTGGCTCGTCGTCGGGATGGTCGTGGTCGCCGCGGTGACCGCCGCGCTCGGCGTGATCCAGACCTGGATCTCCACCTCGGTCGGCCAGCGCGTGATGCACCGGCTGCGCACCGACGTGTTCGCCCACCTCCAGCGCCTGTCGCTGGGCTTCTTCACGCGCACGCGCACCGGCGAGGTGCAGTCGCGGATCACCAACGACATCGGCGGCATGCAGTCCGTCGTCACCTCCACCGCCACCTCGATCGCCGCGAACCTGACCACCGTGATCGCCTCCGGCGTCGCGATGGTCGTCCTGTCTTGGCAGCTCTCGCTCGTGACGCTGCTCGTGCTGCCCCCGGCGGTGCTGCTCTCGCGGCGCGTCGCCCGGCTGCGGCGCACGATCACCGCGCAGCGCCAGCGCGAGCTCGCCGACCTCAACGTCACCATCGAGGAGGGCCTCTCGATCGACGGCGTTCGCCTCTCGCGCACCCTCGGCACCGGCGACGCCCTCGTCGGCCGGTTCACCGACTCGTCCCTGCGCCTGACCGACCTGGAGCTGCGCAGCCAGCTCGCGGGCCGCTGGGTGATGGCGACGATGTCGATCGTCTTCGCCGCGATCCCGGCGCTCATCTACCTCGGCGCGGGCCTGCCGTGGACCGCGAGCGGGCTGTCGATCGGCACCCTGGTCGCGTTCACCACGCTGCAGACCGGCGTGTTCCGGCCGCTGTCGGCGCTGCTCGACGTCGGGGTCAACGTCTCGGCCTCGCTCGCGCTGTTCGCGCGCATCTTCGAGTACCAGGACACCGTGATCGAGGTCAGCGACCCCGAGCACCCCGTCGACCTGCCCGACCCCCGCGGCGACCTGCGGCTCGAGCACGTCACGTTCTCCTACCCGGGAGCCGACCGGACCGCGCTCAACGACGTCTCGCTCGACGTCCCGGCCGGCACCACGCTGGCGCTGGTGGGGGAGACCGGCAGCGGCAAGTCGACGCTCGGCGCGCTGGTGGCGCGGCTGCACGACCCCGACGCCGGGCGCATCACCATCGACGGCGTCGACCTGCGCGACCTGCGCCTCGAGGATCTCGCCCGCATCGTCGGGGTGGTCAGCCAGGAGACCTACCTGCTGCACGCCACCGTGCGGGAGAACCTGCGCTACGCGAAGCCGACGGCCACCGACGCCGAGATCGAGGCGGCGACCCGGGGCGCCCAGATCCACGAGATGATCGTCGACCTGCCCGAGGGCTACGACACCGTCGTCGGGCCGCGCGGGCACCGCTTCTCCGGCGGCGAGCGTCAGCGCCTGGCCATCGCCCGCACGCTGCTGCGCAACCCGCGCGTGCTCGTGCTCGACGAGGCCACCTCGGCGCTCGACACCGCCACCGAGCGGGCCGTGCAGGAGGCCTTCGACGCCCTCGCCGCGGGCCGCACCACCCTGACGATCGCCCACCGCCTGTCCACCGTCCGCGAGGCCGACCGGATCGCGGTGCTCGACCACGGCCGCATCGTCGAGTCGGGCACGCACGAGTCCCTGGTCGACGAGGCGGGTCGGTACGCGCAGCTGTCAGGGGTCTGACGACTCGTGAGCACTAATCCGTGTCCGGACACGGACTAGTGCTCACATGCGTCAGCACCTCGACGAGCGGCCCGGGCCGCAGCTGCACCCCGAGGTGCGAGGTGTCGAGGCTCGTCGTCGTGAAGGGGTTCCCGACGACAGCGGCGTCGGCCTCGGCGACGAAGCGGTCCTGCAGGGCCGGCATGAGGGCGCGGTCGGCGGTGAGGCGCACGTAGGTGTGCGGCACCCGCCCCCACCGCGCCGGGTCGACCCGCACCGTCTCCTCGTCGATCGCCAGCGACTCCCGGCGGTCCATCGCGGCCAGCATCGCGAGGAGCTCGGCGCGGGAGCCGTCGGCGAGCAGCGCGCTCTGCAGGGCGTCGAGCGCGGCGGGGTCGGTGGTGCCGAAGTCGACCCGCAGCTCGCCCGCCTCGACGGGGTGGGCGAGGAGCAGGGTGGGCGCCACGGCGTCGAGCTCCGAGGGGGCGAAGCCGGTGTAGTCCGACGGCCCACCGTTGACGCAGCACCACGCGGACACGTAGACGACGTGGTCGAGCAGCTCGGGCACGGCGTTCGCCACGGCCGTGACCGTCAGCCCGCCGCGGCTGTGCCCGACGAGCACCACCGGCCCGTGCTCGCGGGCCGCGCGCACCACCTCGACCACCGCCGCGACGTCGTCGGCCGTCGAGATGCCGACCATGCCGGTGTTGCGGGCGTCGAGCCCGTGCCCGGGCAGGTCGACCGCGACCGCCCGGTGGCCGCGCAGGGTCAGGCCGCGCGCGACCGGCCCCCAGTGGGCGGCGTTTGCGAAGGCCCCGTGGACGAGGACGAAGGTGCGAGGCATGGGAGCACTATCGCGTGCCCGAGCACGGATCACTGCTCACCTGGCCGCGGGCCACCTCAAGTACGGTTCCGCCCCATGCAGGACTTCGAGGTCCGCGCGGGCACCGCGCACGCGGTGGTGACCGGCCGCGGTGCCGGCCTGCGAGCCTTCACGGTGGACGGCGTGCACCACGTCGAGACCTACGACGGCGATCCGCCGATGGGTGCGGGCTGCGTCCTCATCCCGTGGCCCAACCGGACCGCCGGCGCCCGGTTCTCCTGGGACGGCACCGACCACGAGCTCGAGGTGACCGAGCCCGACCGCGGGCACGCGATCCACGGCCTCGTCCGCAAGCGCGACTGGGAGCTCGTCACGCACGACGACGCCGCGGTCACCCTCGCGATCGACGTCCCCGCGGGGCACGGCTGGCCGCAGCCGCTGCGCGTCGAGACCACCTACGCGCTGGAGCCCACCCAGCTCGTCGTCACGCACTCGGTCACCAACACCGGCGACGGCGCCGTCCCCGCGGGCATCGGCACCCACCCCTACCTGCGGGTGGGCGACCACCCGAGCGGCGACTGCACGCTCGAGGTGTCGACGGCGACCGTCCTCGACGTCGACGACGCCCTGATCCCCACCGGTGCGGCGCGCGACGTGTCCGACGACGAGTCGCTGGCCGCGCCCCGGGTGGTCGCCGACCTCGACCTGGACACCTGCTTCGGCGTCACCCCTGGGGTCGCCGGGGTGCTGGCCGAGCTGCGGGCCCCCGACGGCTCCGGCACCCGCCTCTGGGGCGACCGGAACTTCGGGTGGGTCCAGGCCTTCACCCCCGACAGCCCGTTCGGCCGCTCCGGGAAGGCGGTCGCGGCCGAGCCCATGACCTGCCCGCCCGACGCGCTGAACTCCGGCACCGACCTCGTCGTGCTCCAGCCGGGCGCCACGTGGACGGTGCGGTGGGGCCTGGAGGCGCTGTGAGCGGTCGGATCGTGGTGGGCGGGGAGGCGCTCGTCGACCTCGTGCCGACCGAGCGGCGTCCTCTGGCCCCGCTCGCCCCGCGCCTCGGGGGCGGACCGTTCAACGTGGCGGTGGGCCTCGGGCGCCTCGCGGTCCCGACGACGATGCTGACGCGCTTGTCCACCGACGCGTTCGGCGACGAGCTGCTCGCGCGGCTCGGTGAGTCGGGCGTCGACACGGCGCTGGTCCAGCGCGGCGACGAGCCGACCACCCTCGCCGTCGTCACGCTCGACGAGTCGGGGGCCGCGCGCTACTCCTTCCACGTCGAGGGGTCGGCCGACCGCCTCGTCGCCGACCCCGGACCCCTTCCCGACGATGCCGTGGCGCTCGCGCTGGGGACGCTGTCGCTGCTGCTGGAGCCGGGCGCGACCGTGTACGCCGGGCTCGCCCGGCGGGCCGCCGCCGAGGGCCTGTTCGTCAGCCTCGACCCGAACATCCGGGAGGCCCTCGTCGGCGACCCCGACGCGGTGCGGGCCCGGCTCGACGCGATCGCCGCCGTCGCGGGGCTGGTGAAGCTCTCCGACGAGGACGCCGCGTGGTGGGGCCGCGAGCCGGCCGACCTGGTCGCGGCGGGCGCGGGGGCGGTCGTCGTCACCCGGGGCGCGGAGGGCCTGACGGCGGTGACGGCGACGACCGAGGTCGAGGTGCCCGCGGACACCTCGAGGGGACTCGTCGACACCATCGGCGCGGGCGACTCCGTCCACGCGGCGCTGCTCGCCCACCTGGCCGAGCACGACCTGCTCTCCACGGGCGCCGTCCGGGATCTGTCGTCCGACGGCTGGCGCGAGGCGCTGACCTTCGCGGCGAGGGTCGGGGGGTGGACCGTGTCGCGCGCGGGCGCCGAGCCACCGACGAGGGAGGAGATCCGGGCGTGACCGGCGCCACTGGAACCGGCAGCGTCGTCCGTGCTGCGGTGATCGCCGCGTGGGCGATACGGTTCCCGCAGCGTACGACGCCCCACACCCGCGGGAGATCACCTCGGGAGTGACGCCGCTCCGGCGCGGTGACCACCGTCCCCGTGTGTCGGGCGGTGCCGTTCCCCCGCTCCCGCACGATCGAATCGTGAGAGGGATGCACCCGATGGCCGACGACGGCGAGAAGCGCACCGCCACCCTGTCCTACCCGGGCGGGGAGCACACGATGGAGATCGTCGAGGCCACCGAGGGGTCCTCCGGCATCCAGCTCGGCAAGCTGCTCTCCGAGACGGACCTGATCACCCTCGACCCCGGCTTCGTCAACACCGGGTCGTGTCGCTCCGACATCACCTACATCGACGGTGACGCGGGCATCCTGCGCTACCGCGGCTACCCCATCGAGCAGCTGGCGAAGAACTCGACGTTCGTCGAGACCAGCTACCTGCTCATCTACGACGAGCTGCCCAACGCCAAGCAGCTCGAGGACTTCACCCAGCAGATCCAGCGGCACACGATGCTGCACGAGGACCTGAAGAAGTTCTTCGACGGCTTCCCGGTCGACGCGCACCCGATGCCGGTGCTCTCCTCCGCGGTCTCGGCGCTGTCGACCTTCTACCAGCGCTCGCTCGACCCGTTCGACGAGCCGAACGTCGACCTGTCGACGATCCGCCTGCTCGCGAAGGTCCCGACGATCGCGGCCTACGCCTACAAGAACTCCATCGGCCAGCCGTTCCTCTACCCGGACAACTCGCTGAACCTGGTGGAGAACTTCCTGCGCATGACGTTCGGCCTGCCGGCCGAGCCGTACGAGGTCGACCCCGAGGTCGCCAAGGCCCTCGACATGCTGTTCATCCTGCACGCCGACCACGAGCAGAACTGCTCCACGTCGACGGTGCGGCTGGTCGGCTCGTCGCAGGCCAACCTGTTCGCCTCGATCTCGGCGGGCATCAACGCGCTGTTCGGCCCACTGCACGGCGGGGCCAACGCCGCGGTGCTGACGATGCTCGAGAACATCCGCGACAACCACGGCAACACCGACGACTTCGTCGCGAAGGTCAAGAACAAGGAGCCCGGCGTCCGCCTCATGGGCTTCGGGCACCGGGTCTACAAGAACTACGACCCGCGCGCGGCCATCGTCCGCGACACCGCCCGCGGCATCATCGAGAAGCTCGGCGGCGGCGACGAGCTGCTCGACATCGCGATGAAGCTCGAGGACTACGCGCTCAACGACGAGTACTTCGTCGAGCGCAAGCTCTACCCGAACGTCGACTTCTACACCGGCCTGATCTACCAGGCGATGGGCTTCCCGACGGAGATGTTCACCGTCCTGTTCGCCATCGGCCGGCTCCCCGGCTGGATCGCCCACTGGCGCGAGATGATCGAGGACCCCGACACCCGCATCGGGCGCCCGCGCCAGGTCTACACCGGCCCCACCGAGCGCGACTTCGTGCCGATGGAGGAGCGCTAGAGCGCTCGTGAGCACTAATCCGTGTCCAGACACGGATTAGTGCTCACGGGACGGGTAGTCACCCCCCATGGCTGACTCGACCGCTGTCGTCTGGTTCCGACGCGACCTGCGGGTGCACGACCAGCCGATGTTCCTGGCCGCGAAGGAACGGGCGACGAAGGCCCTCGCGCTGTTCGTCCTCGATCCCACGCTGCTCGAACCGGCCGGTCCGCGGCGCACCGCGTTCCTGTTCCGCTGCCTGCGCGCGCTCGACGACGACCTCGGTGGCCGGCTGCTCGTGGTGAAGGGCGACCCGGCCGACGTGGTGCCGCGCATCGCGCAGGCCGTCGGGGCGGACTCCGTGCACGTCGCGGGCGACTTCGGCCCCTACGGCCGGCAGCGCGACGAGGCCGTCGAGAAGGCCCTGGGCGACGTCGAGTTCGTCCGGACCGGGTCGCCGTACCTGACCCTGCCCGGCAGCATCACCAAGAGCGACGGCGACCCGTACAAGGTGTTCACGCCGTTCTCGCGGGAGTGGACGAAGCGGGTCGCCGACGCGGCCCCCGCCGTGACCGACGCCGGCACGCTCTCCTGGATGGACCCGGGCGAGAAGGACGGCGGGCCGCGGGCCGTGCGGGTGCCCGACGACCCGGCGGTCGACGCCGAGCTGCCCGCGGCGGGGGAGAAGGCCGCCCGGGAGAACTGGGAGGCGTTCGTCGACGAGCACCTCACCGACTACGACGACATGCGCAACCGCCCCGACCGTCCCGGGACGAGCCGGATGAGCATGCACCTCAAGTACGGCACGGTGCACCCGCGCACCCTGCTCGCCGACGCCCGCGGCACGGGGACGGGCGCCGCGTCGTTCCGCAACGAGCTGTGCTTCCGCGACTTCTACGCCCACGTGCTGTGGTGGTATCCCCGCAGCGCGCGGGAGAACTTCGACCCGAAGTTCGACCGGATCCCGCTCGACACCGGCAAGGCCGCCGAGGAGAGGTTCCGGGCCTGGCAGGAGGGCCGCACCGGCTTCCCCGCCGTCGACGCGGCGATGCGCCAGCTGCAGGGCGAGGCGTGGATGCACAACCGGATGCGGATGACCGTCGCGTCGTTCCTCGTCAAGGACCTGCACCTGCCGTGGTGGTGGGGAGCCCGCCACTTCCTGAACCTGCTCGTCGACGGCGACCTCGCCTCCAACCAGCACGGCTGGCAGTGGTCGGCCGGGTCGGGCACCGACGCCGCGCCCTACTTCCGCGTGTTCAACCCGGTGACCCAGGGGGAGCGCTTCGACCCGCAGGGCGACTACGTGCGCCGTTGGGTCCCGGAGCTGGCCGGCATCGAGGGCAAGAAGGTCCACCAGCCCTGGAAGCTCGACCAGCCGCCGACCGACTACCCGGCGCCGATGGTCGACCACAAGGCCGAGCGCCTGGAGGCCCTCGACCGCTTCAACCGGCTCTAGACGAGCCGCTCCAGCAGCGTGCGGGTGCCCGCCCGCAGGTCGTCCGCCGCGGCGGCGTCGCCCGCGAGCAGGCGCAGCAGGCACTGCTGGAACAGGCCGTCGAAGGCGGCGTAGACGAGCGCGGGGGAGGAGTGCGGCTCGCGCCCGACCAGGCCGGCGTAGGCGTCCACCACCCGCCAGATCATCCGCTCGAGGCTCGCGTCGATGTCGGCGACGTCGAGCCGGAACGACTCCTCGAACATCGACTGGGCCCGCAGGTCGTACCAGAGCCGGTGCATCAGCGCGTCGTCGACGAGGGTGGCGGCGAGCCCGTCGCCCGCGTCGCGCGCCAGGTCGTCGGCGTCGGTGGCGTCCGCGGCGATGGCGTCGTAGCGCTCGACGCACTGCGTCTTGTACTGCCGGACGCAGTAGGTGATCAGCTCGATCTTGTCGCGGAAGTAGTAGTGCAGGACGCCGTGGCTGAACTCGGAGTTCTGCGCGATGTCGCGCAGGCTCGTGCGGGCGTAGCCCAGCGACGCGAGCGTCTGCAGCGCCGCCCCGGCCAGCTGGCGGCGGCGTTCCTCGACCTTGTCGGTGGGCCGGCGCGGCGTCCGGTCGACGGTGTCGGTGCTGGTCACACGGCTCCCTCCGCTCCGGACGACGACGCGGGTCACCCTACCCCCGGTCGTCTGGACGGTCGTCCAGGAAATTCTTGACGACCGTCCAGAGCCGTCCCTACTGTGACGCGCACCGCACTCGGAGGAACAGCGACGTTCCGGCCGGACGGCCGGGGAGGGACGTGGAGATGACCGTGTTCGACCTGACCGGACGCCGGGTGCTCGTGACCGGGGGCGCCCAGGGGCTCGGCGAGGGCATGGCGCGCGCGCTGGCCGCGGCCGGCGCCGCCGTGATGATCGCCGACGTGCAGAAGGACGTGGGCGAGCAGACCGCGGCCTCGATCGCCGAGAGCGGGGCGACCGCCCGCTTCGTCGCGCTCGACGTCACCGACGACGCCGGCTGGGAGGCCGCCGTCGCGCACACCGTCTCCGAGCTCGGCGGGCTCGACGTCGTCATCAACAACGCCGGCCTCGAGGTGACCCAGCTGCTGGTCGACACCGAGCCGGACGACGTCCGCCGCCTGCTCGAGGTCAACCTCATCGGCACGATGCTCGGCATCAAGCACGCCTTCCGGACGATGCGCCCGGGCGGCGCCGCGGGGGCCGGCGGCGCGGTGATCAACGTGTCGTCGGTGGCCGCGACCATCGCGTTCCCCTCGATCGGCGCCTACTCGGCGACCAAGTCCGGGGTCGACCGGCTGACCCGCATCGCGGCCGCCGAGTCGGGCAAGCTCGGCTACGGCGTGCGCGTCAACTGCATCTACCCGGGCCTCATCCCCACCGCGATGGGCCAGAAGCTCGCGGTCGAGACGGCCGGGCTGGGCCTGTTCGCCAGCCCCGAGGAGGCCGTCGGCGCGGTCGTCGGGCTCACCCCGTCGAACCGGCTCGGCG
Organism: Actinomycetospora atypica; assembly: GCF_042653685.1. Lineage (NCBI taxonomy): Bacteria > Bacillati > Actinomycetota > Actinomycetes > Pseudonocardiales > Pseudonocardiaceae > Actinomycetospora > Actinomycetospora atypica. The sequence continues at coordinate 79,796 of NZ_JBHSIV010000021.1, forward strand.
AGGTCTCCGACATCGCCGACGCCGTGGTCTTCCTCGCCTCCGACGCCTCCCGCTTCGTCAACGGGGCCGGCCTGCCCGTCGACGGCGGGATGGGCATGTAGTCGATGCGTCTCGCGGACTACCTGGACAAGGGGGCGTCGCTCGGACCCGACGCCCCCTGTCTGACCCTCGACGGCGAGGCCCGGTCCTACGGCCGGGTCGTCGAGGACTCCCGTGCGGTCGCCCGGGCGCTGCGGCGCTCGGGCGTCGCGCCCGGGGCGCCGGTCGGCATCCTGTCGGCCAACGACCCCACCGCGTTCACCTGCGTCTTCGGCATCTCGCGGGCGGGCGCGGTGTGGTGCCCGATCAACCCGCGCAACGCGGCGGGCGAGAACCGCGAGCTGCTCGACCTGTTCGGCTGCGTCGCGCTCGTGTTCCAGGGGCGCTTCGCCGCGCTCGTCGCGGAGATCGCCCCGCAGCTGCCCACGCTGACCACGCTCGTCTGCCTCGACGACGAGAGCCCGGCCGTCGAGGGCGCCGTCGGCCTCCGCGCGTGGCTCGCGGCGGCGGCGGACGACCCGGACCCCGACGAGGCCGGGAACGGCCGCCCGGGCGACCTCGCGGCGCTCGTCGGGACCGGCGGGACCACCGGCCGGCCGAAGGCGGTGGAGCTGACCGAGGGCAACCTCGAGACGATGTCCGCGATCACGCTGATGGCCTACCCGCTCGAGCGGCGGCCGGTGTACCTCGCGCTCGCGCCGCTCACCCACGCCGCCGGGGTGCTCTGCTTCCCGATCCTCGCGCAGGGCGGGGAGATCGTCGTGATGGCGGCGCCCGACGTGGGCGGCTTCCTCGCGCTGGCCGAGCGGCACCGCGTGACGCACACGTTCCTGCCGCCGACGCTGATCTACATGGTCCTCGACCACCCCGCCCTCGACGCGACGGACCTGAGCTCCCTGCAGTGCTTCTGGTACGGCGCGGCCCCGATGTCGACCACGCGGCTGGCCCAGGCCTGCGAGCGGATCGGGCCGATGGCGCAGCTCTTCGGCCAGTCCGAGGCCCCGATGATGGTCTCGACGATGAGCCCGGCCGACCACCGCCGACCCGACGGGAGCCTCGCCGTCGAGCGCTTCGCCTCGGCGGGCCGGCCGTCCCCGCTGGTCACCGTCGCGATCATGGCCGACGACGGGACGCTGCGGCCTCCGGGCGAGCGCGGGGAGATCGTCGTGCGGAGCTCCCTGGTGATGGCGGGCTACCACCGCAACCCCGAGGCCACGGCCGAGGTGTCGGCGCACGGGTGGCACCACACCGGCGACATCGGCTACCTCGACGACGACGGCTGGCTCTACATCGTCGACCGCGCCAAGGACATGGTGATCTCCGGCGGGTTCAACGTGTACTCCGCCGAGGTGGAGCAGGCGCTGATGGCGCACGACGCCGTCGCCGACTGCGCGGTGGTGGGCCTGCCCGACGAGAAGTGGGGCGAGCGGGTCACGGCCGCGGTGCAGCTGCGGGCCGGCGCGTCGGCGACCGCCGAGGAGCTCGTCGCGTTCGCGAAGGAGCGGATCGGCAGCGTGAAGGCGCCCAAGCAGGTGGTGTTCTGGGACGACCTGCCGCGCTCGACCGTGGGCAAGGTGCTCAAGACCGAGGTCAAGGCGAGGCTGGCCCTCTAGCGACCCAGGGCCTCGCGCCACGACACCCGGGCGCCGGTCCGCAGCACCGAGCGGGCGTAGATGCGGCCGCCGACGCGCAGCACCAGGGCCGTGAAGGCGACCGTCAGGACGAGGGCGAGCGCCACCTGCCACACCGGCGCCACCCCGAGGGCGACCCGCGCGGGCATCGTCAGCGGAGCCCACAGCGGGATGATCGACAGCACCGTGAGGACAGGCGAGTCGGGGGAGGAGAGCACCAGGTTGAACCCGACGACGAACCCGATGAGCACGACGATCGTCACCGGCGTCAGCACGCTCTGGGTGTCCTCCTGGCGCGACACCAGCGACCCGAGCGCGGCGTAGATCGTCGCGTACAGCGCGAAGCCGAGCAGGTACCAGACGAGCACCGACACGAGCGTCCCGCCGAGACCGGCGCCGGCGACGATCAGGCCGGCCCCGCCCGCCACCGCGAGCCCGGCCGCACCGAGCACGAGCAGTTGCAGCAGCCCCACCGCGCCGAGGCCGATCACCTTGCCGAGCAGCAGCTGCCACGGCCGCAGCGTCGCGAGGACGATCTCGACGACCCGGCTCGACTTCTCCTCGACCACGCCCTGCGCCACCATCGCGCCGTAGGTCTGGATGGAGAAGAACAGCAGGAAGGCCCCGAACGCGCCCAGCCCCACCCGCAGGCCCTGCGCCGGGTCCTCGGGGTCGGCGGCGACGACCACGGGCTCGGCCTGCACCGCGGCGGCGTCGAGGGCCGCCGGGTCGACCCCGCGCGCCGCGGCCACCTCGGCCTGCGCGGCCAGCGTCGTCGCCACCGAGATCACCGAGCCGGTGCCGTCGCCGAGCGACCGCTCCACGTCGACGCGGGGGCGGGTGGGCGCGCCCGACAGGGCGGCGTCGGCGTCGCCCGCGACCACCATCGCGCGGCCGGCCGCGGCGTCGGCGACCGGCACCACGGTGACGATGCGCCCCTGGTCGTCGGCCGCGGTGCGCAGTGCGGTGGTGATGCCGAGCGTCTCCGGGGCGACGGCCACGGTGGAGCTCCGCGAGTCGGCGCCCGAGGCGATCGAGCTCACGAACAGCGTGTACGCCACGAGGAACACCAGGATCACGATCGTCGAGACGACGAACGCCCGGCCGCGGACGCGGGCGAGGAACTCCCGGCGGGCGACGAGCAGCACGGCACTCACGCGACGGCCTCCCGGAAGAGCTCGGTCAACGACGAACGGCGGCGCGCGAACTCGTGCACCGGCCCGGTGGCCAGGGCGGCGCGCAGGAGCGGCTGGTCGTCGGCGCCGGGCTCGAGCGTCACCTGGGTGCGCCCGCCGTCGGGGCGGGCCGACGCGACGCCCGGGACGCCGTCGGCCCAGCCCGCCGGGGCCTGCGGGGCGTCGACGACCACGACGTTCCCGGCGCTGCGCAGCTCCTCCACCGCACCCTCCGCGACGAGGGTGCCGTCGCGGACGATGCCCACCCGGTCGCAGAGCCGCTCCACGAGGTCGAGCTGGTGGGACGAGAACACCACCGGCGCTCCCTGGTCGCAGCGCTCGCGCAGGACCTCGCTCATCACGTCGACGGCGACCGGGTCGAGGCCGGAGAAGGGCTCGTCGAGGACGAGGACGTCGGGGTCGTGCACCAGGGCGGCCGCGAGCTGGACCCGCTGCTGGTTGCCGAGGCTGAGCTTCTGGACCTCGTCGCCCACCCGGTCGGCCACCCCGAGCCGCTCGGTCCACCGCTCGGTCGATGCCTTCGCGTCCGCGGCGGACAGGCCGTGCAGCTGGGCGAGGTAGCGCAGCTGCTCCCCGACGGCCATCTTCGGGTACAGCCCACGCTCCTCGGGCATGTAGCCGATCCGGCGGCGGCGCCCGGCGTCGATCTCGCGGCCGTCGAGCCGGACCGAGCCGGCGTCGGCGGCGAGCACCCCGAGGACGATGCGCATCGTCGTCGTCTTGCCGGCCCCGTTCGCGCCCACGAACCCGAACAGCTCGCCGGGGCGCACCGTGAAGCTCATGTCGGCCAGGGCCCGGACCGACCCGTAACGCTTGGACACACCGTCGATCTCGAGCACGCGGACCAGCCCCCTCGCCGGAGGAGGTGATCATAGAGCCGCCGGGAGCCCGCCGCCGTCCACCCGATCGTGAGGGGACGCCACCCCTGCAGGTGTCCCGCCCGGGCGCCCGGGCGGAGCAGCATGGTCGTTCTCCGGGGGTTCGGGTGGTGGGGGTGCGGTGCGGCTGCTCGTCGTGATGGTGGTGACGCTCGCCCTGCTCGCGGCGGCCGCGCCGGTGGCGATCTCGCAGGCCCCGCGGCTGGGGTCGCCGATGCTGGCGCTCGTGGCCTTCGGCGTCGCCGGGGTCGCGCTGCTCGCGGGCCTCGCGCTGCTCGTGCGGGCGGCGCTGCTGGGACGGCGGGCCTCCGCGGCCGACGCCGCCGAGGTGCCGCCGGACGAGTCGGTGACCGAGCCGCGCTCCGGCGCCGACCGGATCGCGCTGGTCCCCAGCGCGGGCCGCCTCGCGATCTCGGTGCGCACCTCCACCCTGCCGCCCCGCCACGCCCGGGACGACGAGCCGGCTCAGGACCCGGCCCAGGACCCCGTCACCCGCGACCACGCCGCCGACGGGGGCGAGCCCCAGATCCACGCCCAGGCGAGCTCGCCCGTCGAGGCGGCGGTCGCGGACCCGTCCCCGCGGCGCTCGGCGGTGTTCTCCTCGCGGTACACGACCACCCGCTCGCGGCGGTAGTCCGGGCCCTCGTAGGCGTCGAGCGCGGGCATCGCCGCGGCCGGGTCGGCCAGCGTCACGAGGTGGCCGGGCACGGTGCCGGCCCCGCGGACGAGGGCCGGGTAGCCGTACCCGGTGTCGTACACCCGGCCGGTCGCGACGGCGGGCCGGGAGCCGGTGGCGTGCGGGGCGAGCCGCCACCACGCCGACGCGCCGGGCTGCAGCGTGCCGTAGACGAACACCCGGTCGGGCCACGAGCGCGGGTCGGCGCAGCCGCGGCCGGGCAGCGGGGTCGCGGCACCGGGCGGGACGGCCGCGGGCTCCCCGACGAGATCGCGCGCGGCGGCCTGGCCGAGGTCGGTGAGCCGCACCGGGGCCCCGTCGACGAGCAGCGGTGCGCGCAGGGGCGCGGCGGGCCAGTAGCCGAGCACCGGGTCGAGCCGGACCCCGCGCTCGTCGTGCACCGTCGCGGCGTCGAGGCGGGCGAGGTCGTAGCGCTCGCCGCGGCCCTCGCAGCGGTCGAGGACGGCGACCTGCTCCGGGGTGGCGAGCCAGACGTGGTGCTGCTCGGGCACCGTCGTACGTGCCCCGATTGTGACGTCCAGTGTCAGCATGGCCGCAGTGCTGACACTCAACGTCGCAGGACGCGCATCATCGCGGGCACGCCGACCCGCGGCCCACACCGCCGCGACCCCGCGCACCGCCACCCGCAGCGCCACCACGGGATCGGGGAGGCCGAGCTCGGTCCGCAGCCAGGTGATCTTCGACGGGCAGGCGTTCGACCCGTAGGCGAGCACCGGCACCCGCCCGGCCAGCGGCACCGCGCCCCGTCGGGCCAGCCACGCGTCGATGGAGAAGCCGTCGACACGCCACCCGCCGCCCGCCTCCTCGTCGGGAAGCAGACGGCGGGTGGCCGCGTCGTCGTGGACGAACGAGTAGTCCGGCACGACCCCGGGGTAGGGGTCGGATGGGAACTCGCGGTCCGGGGAGGGAGCAGCTATTCCTTCGCTGCCTTCCACTCCTCGAGGTGCGGCGACTCGTCACCGATCTTCGTGCTGTCGCCGTGCCCGGTGCGCACCACGGTCTCGTCGGGCAGCGAGAACAGCTTCGCCGCGATCGAGTCGAGGATGACGCCGTAGTCGGAGTACGAGCGCCCGGTGGCCCCCGGCCCGCCCTGGAACAGGGTGTCGCCGGTGAAGACGACGCCCAGGTCGGGCGCGTAGAAGCACGTCGACCCCGGGGAGTGCCCCGGCGTGTGGATCATCTTGAGGTCGATCCCGGCGATCGTGAACGTCTCGCCGTCCTCGAACTCGCCGTCGGGCTCGAGGTCGGGGTGCGTGAGATCCCAGACGACGCGGTCGGCCGGGTTCAGCAGGACCGGCGCGTCGAGCGCCTTCGACAGCGCCGGGGCGGCGTTGACGTGGTCGTTGTGCGAGTGCGTGCACAGGATCGCCGTGACGTTGCGGTCGCCGACGGCCTTGCGGATCGCCTGCGCGTCGTGCGCCGCGTCGATCACGACGACCTCGCTGGAGTCGCCGAGGATCCAGACGTTGTTGTCGACGTCCCAGGACCCGCCGTCGAGCTCGAACTTGCCGGACGTCACGACGTTCTCGACGGGACCGCCGTCGTTGACGCCGCTCCCGACCGTGTCTCCGTAGCCGACCATCTAGAGGATCACCACCGATCGCAGCACGTCGCCGTGGTGCATCTTCTCGAACGCGGTCTCGACGTCGTCGAGCGAGATCCGCTCGGTGACGAACTTGTCGAGCGGGAAACGGCCCTGCAGGGACAGGTCGACCAGCATCGGGAAGTCGCGGCTCGGCAGGCAGTCGCCGTACCAGGACGCCCGCAGCGACCCGCCGTGGGAGAAGAACGGCTGGAAGTCGGCCTCGAGCTTCATGTCCGGGGACGGCACGCCGACCAGGACGAGGCGCCCGGCGAGGTCGCGGGCCTCGAAGGCCTGCTTCCAGGTGGCCGGGATGCCGACCGCGTCGATGACGACGTCGGCGCCGAAGCCGTCGGTGAGGTCGCGGATCCCCTGCACCGGGTCGGTGTTCTTCGCGTTGATGGTGTGGTTCGCACCGAAGCCCCTGGCCCACTCGAGCTTCCGGTCCTCGGTGTCGACCGCGATGATGGTGGTGGCACCCGCGAGCGCCGCGCCGGCGATCGCCGCGTCGCCCACGCCGCCGCAGCCGATGACGGCCACCGACTCGCCGCGCTGCACCTGCCCGGTGTTGATCGCCGCACCGGCGCCGGCCATGATCCCGCAGCCGATGAGGCCGGCCTGCGCCGGATCGATGTCGGGGTTGACCTTCGTGCACTGCCCGGAGTGGACCAGCGTCTTCTCCGCGAACGCGCCGATGCCCAGGGCCGGCTTGAGCTCCTCGCCGGTCTCCTTGAGCGTCATCGACTGCGCGGCGTTGTGCGTGTCGAAGCAGAGGTGGTGATGCCCCTTGCGGCAGGCCCGGCAGACGCCGCACACCGCCCGCCAGTTGAGGATCACGTAGTCGCCGACCTCGAGGCCGGTGACGCCCTCCCCGAGCGCCTCGACCGTGCCCGCGGCCTCGTGGCCGAGCAGGAACGGGTAGGCGTCCTCGATGTTGCCCTCCCGGTAGTGCAGGTCGGTGTGGCAGACCCCGCACGCCTGGATGTCGACGACCGCCTCTCCCGGTCCCGGATCTGGGATCACGATGGTCTCCACCGTGACCGGCTTGCCCTTCTCCCGGGATACGACTCCCCGGACCTCCTGCGGCATTGCTGTCCCTCCACACCTCGACGGCTCATGCGCTCATGCGCAGGGTTCCACGTGACGGGCGTTACTACGCAAGCCCTCATCGCGAAACGCCGCACGGGCGGTCACCTCGGGACCCCGAGGTGACCGCCCGTGCGGGTGGTGCGGACTGCTCAGACGTGCAGGATCAGGCCGGAGCCCTGGCCGCCGCCGCCGCAGAGGCCGGCCGCGCCGATGCCGCCACCGCGACGCTTGAGCTCGTGCGCCAGGTGGATCGCGATGCGGGCGCCGGACATGCCTACCGGGTGACCCAGCGAGATGGCCCCGCCGTCGGGGTTGACCCGCTCCGGGTCGACGCCCAGCTCGCTCGTCGACTGCAGCGCGACCGCGGCGAAGGCCTCGTTGAGCTCGAGCATCTCGAGCTGGTCGGCCTTCAGACCCTCGCGCTCGAGGGCCTTGTTGATCGCCCGCGACGGCTGCGAGAGCAGCGAGTTGTCGGGGCCGGCGACCCAGCCGTGGTGCCCGATCCGGGCGAGGACCTCGAGGCCGAGCTCCTTCGCCTTCTTCTCCGACATGATCACCGCGGCCGCGGCGCCGTCGGAGATCTGCGACGACGTGCCGGCGGTGATGATGCCGTCCTTGGAGAACGCCGGGCGGAGCTTGCCCAGGCCCTCGGCGGTGGTGTCGCCGCGGACGCCCTCGTCCTCGGAGACGACGATCGGGTCGCCCTTGCGCTGCGGCACCGACACCGGGGCGTACTCGGCGTCGAAGCGGCCGTTCTTGGCCGCGTCGGCCGCGCGCTGGTGCGAGTACGCCGCGTACTCGTCCATCGCCTCGCGGGTGAGGCCGATCGCCTTGGCGAAGCGCTCGGTCGAGGCGCCCATCGACTCGGCGTCGTAGACGTCGGTCAGCGCGTCGTACTCGGTGGCGTCGATGATCGTCCCGTTGCCGTACTTGTAGCCGCGGCGGGCCTTCGGCAGCAGGTACGGAGCCGCGGTCATCGACTCCATGCCACCGGCGACGACGATGTCGTAGTCGCCGGCCTGGATCATCTGGTCGGCGATCGCGATCGCGTCGAGACCCGAGAGGCAGACCTTGTTCAGCGTGAACGAGGGGGTCGACATCGGGATGCCGGCGTCGGTCCCCGTCTTGCGGGCCGGGTTCTGGCCGGAGCCGGCCTGGATGACCTGACCCATGATCAGGTACTCGACCTGGTCGCCGGAGATCCCCGCCTGCTCGAGGGCCTTCGTGATCGCGGTCGTTCCGAGCTGGTGGGGGGTGAGGTCGGCATACGCTCCGGAGAGCTTGCCGATCGGCGTACGGGCGCCGGAGACGATGACGGAACCGGGCATGGGTCCTCCTGGTCGGTTGGCGAGAGGCTCTGACGAGATGGGGGCACGACTGACGCTTGCTGAGCCGCACCGGCGACCACCGGGGACTCGAACGTACCCGTGTCACGGCCCACACCCCAGGGCTTCGTGGAGCCCTCGGGGTGGAGCCGCCGATGGGGATCGGTTCAGCTGTCGCCGACCCCGGACACCTTCGCGACCTCCTCCATGATCGGCGGCCACTCCTCACGCAGGGCCTGGTTGCCCATGAACAGGCCCAGGTGCCCGCCCGGGGCGGTGCGCTTCCAGACCTTGTCGGCCGGGGTCGACACGAAGTCCGCGGCGCGGAAGACCTGCACCGGCGGGGTGATGTGGTCGGTGGCCCCGCCGAGCAGGAACAGCGGGCAGTCCAGGGCGCCCAGGTCGACCCGGCGCCCGCCCACGTGCAGCCGGCCCTCGACGAGCTCGTTGCCGGTGAACAGGTGCTCGACGAGCCAGAGGTAGAACGCGCCGGGGACGTCCTGCGTGTGCTTGAACCAGTCCTCGAAGGTCTGGTAGCGGGCCACGGCGGCGTCGTCGTCGAGGTGGCGCAGCAGGTCGACGTGCTTGGCGATCTCGGCGTCGGGGCTCATCGCGATGAAGCCGTTGAGCACGAACTGACCGGGCATGTTGCCCCGGCCCATCGCGACCATCGCCTTGTAGGGCAGCGTGCCGAAGCGGCGGCTGGTGACCCGCGAGGAGGCGCCGATCGCGGTGTCGCCCGCGTGGAAGTCGATCGGGGCGCCCGCGAGGGTCAGCGTGTTGACCCGCTCCGGGTGCAGCGCCGCGTAGATCGCGGAGAGCCACCCGCCCTGGCAGTCGCCCACCAGGTTGACCGTGGTGTGGCGGGTGCCCGCCGTCGCGGTGTCGACCGCCCGGTCCACGACCGCGACGTAGTCCTCGATCGTCGTGTTCTTCGTCTGCTGCGTGGCGCCGACCCAGTCGAGGGTGAACGCCCGGGTGAGACCCGCCTGGCGGATCACCTGCATCTGCGACTGGCTCGGCGCGTAGTCGACGATGCACGAGTCGTGGCCCGCCTGCGGGGGCAGCACGAGGGTGGGCACCACGTCGTCGACGGAGCTCGCGGTGAAGTCCCGCAGCCGCGCGATCGGGGTCTCCCAGACGATCCGGTGCTCGGTCGACCAGGTCGGCTTGCGGCGGCCCAGCACGTGGCGCCACCAGCGGGCGGCGTCGTAGAGGGTGCGGTGCGGCGTCGCCGCCTGGGCGAGGGCACGGGTGGTCACGTACGCCCCGCCCTCGACGAGGGCCGTGGTGGCGTTCTTGAGCGTCTCGCCACGAAACGTGCGCAGGTAGGCCGCGGGGTCGACCGGGTCGAGCGGGGGCGCGTCGGGGGCCAGCGGGGCACCGGCACCGGAGATGTCGGTGGTGGTGGCCTCGTCGGTGGTCGCGGTCATCGGGATCCCTCCTCGGGCAACCGGAACACGAGGTGCGTGAGCCGCCCGGGGCGGTCCGGCGGCACCGCCGGCTGCTCGGTGAACCGTAGAGGCGCTAGGGATGCTTCGCAACGCGTCCCCTTCGTCGGGTTCCGCCGAACAGCGCAACCGCCGTCACGGGTGTGTCCCGGACCGCACGAACAGGTGTGACCGGCGGCACGACCGGGCACGATCTCGTGCGACGGGCCGCAGGAGATGCGGACGAGCGAGGCGAGCGGAGGTTGCGCGATGGCGGACATGACTGGACAGGTCGCCCTGGTGACGGGGGGCGCGCGCGGCATCGGCAAGGCGATCTCGGAGCGGCTGGCGAGCCGCGGCATGAAGGTGGCCGTGGGTTACTCGAACGGCCGGGACACCGCGGCGGAGCTGGCCGAGAAGTACCCCGGGATGACGATCCACCAGGGCAACATCGGCTCGCGCGAGGACTGCGAGCGCGTGGTGCAGGAGGTCTACGACCAGCACGGGCGCATCGACGTGCTCGTCAACAACGCCGGCATCACCGCCGACAAGATGCTGCACAAGATGGAGGTCGACGACTGGGACAAGGTCATCCAGGTCAACCTCTCCGGCACCTTCTACATGTCGCACCTGGCCTTCCAGCAGATGCGGGAGCGCCAGAGCGGCCGGATCATCTCGATCTCCTCGGTGATCGGTGAGCGCGGCAACGCCGGGCAGGCCAACTACGCGGCCACCAAGTCCGGGCTGTTCGGCATGACGATGTCGTTCGCTATGGAGGGCGCGAAGAAGGGCATCACCGCGAACTGCGTGGCGCCGGGCTACATCGAGACCGACATGGTGGCCGGCGTGCCCGAGTCGGCCCTGGAGAAGATCGTGGCCCAGGTGCCGGTGGGCCGTCTCGGCCAGCCCGACGACGTCGCGCGCGTGGTCGAGTTCCTCGCCGATCCCGACTCGTCCTACATCACCGGGCAGGTCTACTCGGTCAACGGCGGGCTGTTCATGTCGGCCTGACCGACCCGACCACCCTGACCCGTCCGGGCCGCCCGGACCCTCAGGCCAGGAGCCGGCCGAGCTCGACGCAGATCTCGTCGAGCGCGGCGGTGGCCGCCCGGCACACGCCGGGGAAGCTCATGAAGCCGTGGACCGCCCGCGCGTGGTCGCTGTGCCTCGTCGGCACGCCGGCCGCCCGCAGGCGGTACGCGTAGGCCTCGCCGTCGTCGTGCAGCGGGTCCACCTTCGCGGTGATCACCAGCGCGGGCGGGAGCCCGCGGTGGTCGGGTGCCAGCAGCGGGGAGCACAGCGGGTCGGTGGCGTCGCCGTCCGGGCCCAGGTAGTTGGCCCGGAAGACGTCCATGTCGGCGCGGGTGAGCAGCGGGCCCCGCTCGAACGCGTCGGTCGACGGCGCGTCGAGCGAGAGGTCGACCACCGGGTAGATCAGCACCTGGGCGTCGATGGCGGGGCCGGCCTCGCGGGCCATCAGGCAGACGACGGCGGCCAGGTTGCCCCCGGCGCTGTCGCCCATCACCGCCACCCGGTCGGCGCGGCCGCCGAGGGCGTCGGCGTGGCGCACCGCCCAGGTCAGGGCCGCGTACCCGTCGTCGCGTCCGGCCGGGTAGGGGTGCTCCGGGGCGAGCCGGTAGTCCACGGAGACGACGAGGGCGCCGATCCGCGCGGCCACCTGCGCGCACAGCCAGTCGGACTGGTCGAGGTTGCCGAGCGACCCGCCACCGCCGTGGAAGTTCACGACGATCGGCAGTCCGTCCTCCCGGCGCCGCCCGCCTGGCAGGGGGCCGTGCGGCCGGTACAGGCGGACGGTCATCGGGCCGGCGTCGGTGTCCACGCGGAGGTCGGTGAGCGAGACGTCGCCGGGCATCGGCCCGAACACCCGTGAGGTGACGACGTTGTGCGAGAGCCGGCGGGCCCGGGCGCGGGCGAGGTCCTCGGCGCTCATCCGGCTGATCGCGATCACGCCGGCCCGGTCGGTGAACCAGGTGAAGAGGCGGGTCCGCACGTCGATGTCGACCTCGCCGACGACGTCGCGGTCCTCGCGCGGGGGACGGAGACGGGACAGGGCGGGGTGCGAGCGCAGCGTCGGTCCCGGCATCACGCCTCCTCTCCTCGCAGACGCCCCGTTCGGCGGTCGACAGCGACCACGTTGCTCCGTTCGGGCAGGTGCGGCCGATCATGGCGTGCCGTACCTCACAGCGCCAGCGCTCGCCCGCGCACGATCGTGGGCGCGCGGTGACCGGTATCCCGGACCGACCGCCCGTCCGGGTGACCGGCGCGTCGCGGAGACGACCGGCCGTACGGCGTCGGTCGGCGGGGGGTGTGACGCATCGCCGAGTCGGCCCGGCCGCCGCGGGCTGCCTGCTAGGGTCGGGCCCAGCGAGGGGGAGTAGCTCCCAACACCGCGATCGACACACTGATCGCCGCCCGGCCGACGTCGGGTGTGCATCCGGTCGCGGAGGCCATCGACACCGGGGGACCGGGCGGTGGCGGGCGAGACCTTCGGCCGACCCGTTGTACGCACCGGGCCGGGCCGGAGACCGTCCGAGGTCCTGCCGGCACGGCCCGGAGGACGAGAGGACCTCGTGGACATCTTCCTGATGTCGCTGGCCGTCAGTTTCGCCGTCATCTTCGTCGCCGAGCTCGGCGACAAGTCGCAGCTGATGGCCCTCACCTTCGCCACCCGCTACAAGGCGCTGCCGGTGCTCATCGGCATCACCGTCGCCACCGCGGTGGTGCACGCGGTGTCCGTGGGCGTCGGGTACCTGCTCGGAGCCGCGATCCCCACCTTCTGGATCAGCATCGTCGCCGCCGTCGCCTTCGTGGCCTTCGGCCTGTGGACCCTGCGCGGCGACCGGCTCACCTCCGACGAGCAGGAGAAGGCCCAGCGCTCCGGCGGGTCGGCCGTGATCGCCGCCTCGGTCGCGTTCTTCCTCGCCGAGCTGGGCGACAAGACGATGCTCGCGACGATCACGCTGGCCACGCAGTACCCGGGCTGGGGCGGCGTCGTCGGGGTCTGGGCCGGCTCCACGGTCGGCATGGTGGTGGCCGACGGCCTCGCGATCGCCGTCGGGCGGCTGCTCGGGCGCAACCTGCCCGAGCGGGCGATCCGGATCGGTGCGGCCGTCCTCTTCTTCGTCTTCGGTGCCTGGCTGGCCTACGAGGCGCTGGCCGGCTAGCGGTCAGGGCTGGCGGTCAGGAGGCCGTCGCCAGCTCCGAGGCCGCCTCCCGGGTCGAGGCGATCACCACGTCGTCGTAGTAGAGCGTCCCGTCGGTGTCGATGTCGGAGGACCGGTAGAGGCCGGTCTTGAGGTAGGACACCTCGTCGGGATAGAGCGTGCCGCCGCGCGGCCGGTAGTCCGACACCACCTCGCGGCCGTCCTGCAGGACGTCGACGCTTCCCTCGTCGGGGTCGTCGGAGAAGCGGACGTGCAGCACGAGGTCGGTGCGCTGCCCGGCCACGGCCGGGCCGATGTCGCGCGACCAGTGCTCACCGATGGCCTCGCCGCCCTCGAGCACGAAGCGGCCGCCGTGCACCTGGATCGAGAGCGGCGGGCTCCCGTCGCCCGAGTTCTTCCACTGCGCGATCACCTGCCAGTCGGAGGTGTCGACGGGGAAGCCGTCGGCGAGGCGCACGGCGAAGCCGAACCAGTAGTCGTCTCCGGGTCGGAAGCTGCGGTACGCGGGCTCGAGCTCGGAGCGGGTGCCGCCGCCGGGCACCGTGTACTCCACGGCCGCGCGTCCGGGCACGTCCGGCGACGCGACCGCGGTGGGGTCCTCGGCGTCGTCGGTGTTCCACGGGGTCACGCGGTAGGTGTCGAGGACCGTGGACGACTGGGCGCCGGCCCGCCACAGGACGCCGTCGCCGGTCGGCCCGGAGGACGGCCCGTTCCCCGACGACGAGCGGGTGCCGGTGGCGCACCCGGCGAGCAGGAACACCAGCACGATCCCGACGACGGTCCGGGTCAGTCCTCGGGGCACATGATCGAGGCTACGGACCGCCCGGTGAGTCCGCGGTCTCGTCAGACCCGCGAGACGCGTCCCGGCTCGCGGACCGCCGGCGGCAGGAGCGCGGCGTCCACCCGCCCGCCCGCGGCCAGCGCCGCGCCCACGGGGTAGGCGCGGGCCCGGGCCGGGAGGTCGGCCTCGTCGCCGGAGAGCACCACGGTCACCCCCGCCGGCTCGGCCCCCGGGGCGGGGCACAGCCCGAGGCGGCGCAGGGCCTGCCCGGCGACGGCGCCGGCGCTGTCGTGCAGCCGCACCCCGGGCAGCGCGGCCGCGATCTCGGTCGAGACGAGCGGGTAGTGGGTGCAGCCGAGCACCACGCCCGCCACGTCGTCGGGCGTGTGCCGCGCGGCGGCTCCGACGGCCGCGGCGATCGCGTCGGCGTCGGCGGCCTCGACCGCGTCGGCGAGCCCGGGACACGGCACGGGCGTCGCCTGCCCCGGCGCGGCGAACAGGGCGACGAGGTCGGCCTGGTAGGTGCTGGCGGTGGTCCCCTCGGTGGCCCACACCGCGAACGGCTCGCCGGCCGCGGCCGCCGGCTTGATCGCCGGCACCGTCCCGACGACCGGGCGGTCCGGCTCGAGCTCCGCGCGCATCGGCACCAGCGCATTGACGCTCGCGGTGTTGCACGGCACGACGACCGCGTCGGCACCGCGGGCCACCGCCAGCCGCGCGACCCCGAGGACCCGCTCGACGATCCAGTCGGCCGGGCGACCGCCCCAGGGCATGCCGACGGGATCCATGAGCAGGTCGAGGTGGGCGTCGGGACGCAGGTGGCGCAGCCACCCCGCCGTCGGCAGCATCCCCAGCCCGGAATCGATCAGTGCGATCCGGATCGAGGGGTCGGCTCGCCTCGCAGGCACATGGCGAGGGTACGCGGGGCGGGTCAGACCATCGCGGCGGTGCCGACCTCGGGGTGGGCGAGGAAGTACTCGACCATCGGGCCGACGTGCTCGTCGAAGGTCGGGCAGCGCACCCCCACCTCCGCGAGCAGCGCGGTGGTGGCCGCGGTGTCGTAGATCGTCGGGTGGGTCAGGTACTCCAGCGTCGAGGACGGCACCTGGAACAGGCGCCCGACCCCGGGCACGTGGTCGATGCCGAAGCCGGCCAGCGACGTCGGGGTCGGCACCACCCGCAGCCGCTTGCCGAGCCGGGCGGCGAACGCCTCGCACATCTCGACGACCGTCGGCGGGTCGGGCTGGGCGAGCGCGACGGTGCGGCCCACCGCGGCCTCGTGCCCCGCGAGCGCGGCGATCCCGTCGACGACGAAGTCCGAGGGGACGAGGTTGAACGCCACCCGGTCGGCCCCCGGGGGCAGCGGCATGAACGCGGTGCCGCCCTGGCGGGCGAGCAGCTGCAGCACGTAGTAGGGCCCGTCGTACTTCTGGGTCCGCCCGGTCGTGGAGTCGCCGACCACCACCGACGGCCGGTAGATCGTCACGGGCAGCCCCGCGTCCCGCGCCTTCACGACGACCCGCTCGGCCTCGTGCTTGGTGTGGTCGTAGTGGTTCGCGAACGCCTGCCCGAGCTCGAGGTCGGACTCGTCGAAGATGCCGTCGTAGCGCCCGGAGACGTAGCAGGTGGAGACGTACTGCAGGCGGCGCAGCCCGGCGCCGTCGGCGGCCTCGCGGGCGAACGCCACGACCTGGCGGGTCCCCTCGACGTTCACGCGCCAGGCGATCTCCGGGGCCACGGACAGGTCGTAGACCGCAGCCAGGTGGAAGATCTCGAGCCGGTCGGCCAGCAGACGCGACCGCACGGCCGCGTCGAGCCCGAGACCCGTCGTCGTGATGTCCCCGACGACGAGGTCGGTCCGCCCCGCCACGGAGGGGTCGTCGCGCTCGATGTCGGCGAGCGCCTCGCGCGCCCGGTCCATCCAGCGCTCCTGGACGAGCGCGACGGCCCGGGCCTCCGGGTCGCGCCGCAGCGTGCGGGGGAGCAGGGCCGAGCCCAGGAAGCCCGGGAAGCCGGTGAACAGCACGGTGGTCACCGGCGGAGACTATTCGGTACCGCCCGTACCGGGCGGTGAGTCCCCACACAGCGGGACGACGGGTGTCAGCCCGGCCCGCGTGGGGCACCTTCGCACGCAAGGGACGTCGCGCACCGCAGCCGGCGTGACGGCGCCGCCGGTGAGAGGGAAGACATGCAGAGCCAGAGGATCGTGGTGGTCGGGGCGGGGTTCGCCGGCCTGGAGACCGTCAAGCGCCTGGAGAAGGTGCTGCGCGCGGAGATGGGGCGTGGCGAGGTCGAGGTCGTGCTCGTCGCCCCCAACGACTACATGCTCTACCTGCCCCTGCTCCCGCAGGTGGCCTCCGGCGTCATCACCGCGCAGGCCGTGACCGTCCCGCTGCCCCGCGCGGTCAAGCGCGCCCACCGGCTGCCCGGCACCGTCGTCGGGGTCGACCTCGCGTCGAAGAGCTGCGTCGTCCGCAAGATCAGCGGCGAGGTCGTCGACCTGCCCTACGACCGGCTGGTCCTCGCGCCCGGCAGCGTCACCCGGCAGTTCGACATCCCCGGGCTCGAGGAGAACGCCCTCGGGATGAAGAACCTCGCCCAGGCCGCCTACCTGCGCGACCACGTGCTCTCCCAGCTCGAGCTGGCCAACGCCTCCACCGACGACGAGGAGCGGGCCGCCCGCTGCCGCTTCGTCGTGGTCGGCGGCGGCTACGCCGGCACCGAGACCGCCGCCCAGCTGCAGCTGCTCACCGAGGCCGCGCTCAAGCGGTTCCCGCGCCTCGACCCCGGCATGGTGCGCTGGACGCTGGTCGACATCGCGCCGCGCCTCATGCCCGAGCTCGGCAAGAAGCTGGGCGAGCAGGCACTCGACCTCCTGCGCCGCCGCGGCGTCGAGATCAAGCTGGAGACCGGCGTCGAGGAGGTCACCCCCGACCGGGTGACGCTCTCCGACGGCACCGTGATCCCGTGCCGGACGCTGGTGTGGACCGCCGGCGTGACCTCGAGCCCGCTGGTCAAGAACCTCGACGTCGACCTCAACCGCGGGCGCGTCCAGGTCGGCGCCGACCTCGAGCTGCCGGGCTACCCCGGCGTGTTCGCCCTCGGCGACTGCGCCGCGGTCCCCGACCTCACGCAGGACGACAAGGAAGCCATCTGCCCGCCCACCGCGCAGCACGCGAGCCGGATGGCGCGGACCGCCGCCGACAACGTCGTCGCCTCGCTGCAGGGCCGGGCACTGACGCAGTACTCCCACCACGACCTCGGCCTCGTCGTCGACCTCGGTGGCTCGCAGGCCGTGGCGCACCCGCTGAACCTGAAGCTCAAGGGGATGCCCGCGCAGGCGGTGACCCGCGGCTACCACCTGTTCGCGCTGCCGCTGATGCGCACCCGCGCCCGGGTCGTCGCGAACTGGATCCTGCACCTGTTCGGCGGCGACGACTTCATCCGGATCGGCTTCCTGTCCGATCGCAAGGCCACCGTCGACGAGTTCGAGGGCACGCAGTCCTACCTCTCGGCGGAGGAGATCCGCGCGCGGGCCTCGTGAGCGGATCCGAATCCTGATGGGGGCCGGCTGATGCCGCGGCTCGACGACGTCCTCGCGCCCGACGGCACCCGCATCCGCTGGTGGGACAACGGCGCCGTGGGCCGGCCGGGCCCCGACGTCGTCATCTCCAACGGGCTCGGCGCCGCCCCGGCGGCCTGGCCGTTCCTCGGCGGGGACGGACGGCCGAACCCGACCACCCCGCGGGCCGTGACCTGGCACCACCGCGGGCTCGGCGGGTCCGAGCGGCCGGCCGACCCCATGCGGATCTCGATCGCCGACCACGTCGACGACATGTTCGCGGTGATGGACGCGGCCGGGATCGAGAAGGCCGCGGTGGTCGGGTGGTCGGTGGGCGTGGCGATCGCCTTCGAGGCCGCCCGCCGGGCCCCGGAGCGGGTGTCGTCGCTGCTCGTCCTCGGGGGTGTGGCCGGTGGCGGGTTCCGCACCGGTCCGTCCTGGGCGCCGTCCTTCGTCTCGCGCGGGATCTCGACGGCGAGCGCCTGGTCGCTGCGCCTCGTGGGCCCGCCGGTGGCCGGGCTGATCTCGCTGCTCCCGCGGAGCATGGACGTCAGCGGGCTCGCCGCGCTGTCCCCGCCGCCGCTGCAGACGCTCGCCGAGGTCGCCCGCGAGTTCTCCCACCACGACTGGACCTGGTTCTCGACGATGGTCCTCGCCGCCGGCCGGGAGCCCGCCATCCCGGTCTCGTCGATCTCGGTCCCGACGACCGTCGTGGCCGGGGAGTTCGACACGATGGCGCCGGTCGAGGAGATGGTGGCGCTCGCCGACTCCGTCCCGGGCGCGCGCCTGGTGCGGCTGCCCGGCACGCACTTCCTGCCGCTGCAGTTCCCCGACGTGCTCGAGGCCGAGCTCGCCGACCTCAGGTCCGGTCGGCGCTGACCGGTCCGGGGCCGGTCGGTCCGGGGCTGGTCGGTCAGGGACCGATCCGGTCGGCGACGACCCGCAGCGCCAGCTCGTAGCCGAGCGTCCCGGCCCCCGCGATCACCGCGGTGGCGATGCCGGAGACGTAGGAGTGGTGCCGGAACTCCTCGCGGGCGTGCACGTTCGAGATGTGCACCTCGACGACCGGTACCGGGATCGCGGCGAGGGCGTCGCGCAGGGCGACCGAGGTGTGGGTGAGACCGCCCGGGTTGACGACCACCCCGGCGAAGTCGGTCATCGCCTCGTGCACCGCGTCGATCAGCACGCCCTCGTGGTTGCTCTGCCGGGCGTCGACCCGCAGGCCGAGCTCGGCCCCGAGGGTGCGGGCGCGCTCGTCGACGTCGGCGAGCGTGGTGGAGCCGTACACGTCGGGCTCGCGGCGCCCCAGCAGATTCAGGTTCGGGCCGTGGAGCAGGAGTACCGGACGGGGTTCGTGCATTTCACGATTCTGCGACACGGGGTCTCCGATCGATCACAGAGGGATAACAACAGCGATGTGATTCGAGGGTCAAGGTCCCGGGTGGGGACGCCGATGGAAGGACATCGCCCACAGTGGGCGGCCCTGCCGCAGGGAGGCAGGACTGGGACGGGAGTCTTTATGAGGACGGTTCTGATCTGTGACGACCGGCGCAGTGTCCGTGAGGGCCTGACCCGTGTCATGTCGGCCGTGCCGGGCGTGCAGCGCATCGACTGCGTCGCCACCCCCGAGGACCTGATGGCCCGCTACGCCCGCCAGCCGGTCGACGTGGTGTTCGTCGGGACCCAGCGTGCCGTCAGCACCGGCGCCGAGGCCACGCGGCGGCTCGTCGCCGCCCACCACCAGGCCAACGTCATCGTCTTCGGGGCCCCGGACGACGCCGGCAGCATCGCCGCCGCGATCGCGGGCGGCGCCCGCGGCTACCTGCGCTGGGACGCCTCGCGCCCCGAGCTCGTCGCCGCGCTCGCCTCGACGACCATGGGCGATGTCTTCCCCGCGCAGCGCCAGACGGCGGAGCCGGGCACCGGGGTCAACCTG
Source organism: Actinomycetospora atypica (assembly GCF_042653685.1). Taxonomy (NCBI): domain Bacteria; kingdom Bacillati; phylum Actinomycetota; class Actinomycetes; order Pseudonocardiales; family Pseudonocardiaceae; genus Actinomycetospora; species Actinomycetospora atypica. The sequence continues at coordinate 99,127 of NZ_JBHSIV010000021.1, forward strand.
ACCGAGCGCGAGATGCAGGTGCTCCGCGGGATGAGCCAGGGCAAGAGCAACGGTCAGATCGGGCGCGAGCTCTACCTGTCCGAGGACACCGTGAAGACCCACGCGCGGCGCCTGTTCCGCAAGCTCTCGGCGTCCGACCGCGCGCAGGCGGTGGCCCAGGGCTTCCGCTGCGGCCTGGTCAGCTGAGTCGATCGTCCTCCGTCGCTGGGCAGCGAACCGGACGATCCGCCGAGTCGGAGGCGGCGGCATCGTCGGGCGAGCACGGCGACGGGTCGGGTACGACCTCGCGGGGTCACCCGCGACGAGGGGGGACACGCCCGGCCGGGCAGTGGCCGGGCGTGTGCTCGTCGTGACGGGTCAGGCCGTGGAGGTCCTACAGCGGGCCCACCGTGGACGCGATCCGGTCGTCCCGGATCTCGGTCCGGGTCCGGCGCTGGGCGCCGAAGCGGTGCCGGATGCCGTCGGGGCCGGCGAGCCAGCCCTGGTAGGCGTCGACCCGGTGCTGGGACTCGGCGCCGTCGGAGGTGACGGTGACGAGATACCGGGTGTCGCGCTGGAAGCGGTAGCGCGGAGCAGACTTCACCTTCGCGGTCATCGGGCGCGATCGTACGGGTACTGACGATCCGCGCGGTGGCCCGACGCGCTGACGACGCGGTCACATCCTGACCGCCTCGGACGCCATCATGGCCGGGTGCTCGAGACCTCGGCCCGGCTGCTGCGCCTGCTCTCGCTGCTCCAGACCCGCCCCGAGTGGTCGGGTCCCGAGCTCGCGGAGCGGCTCGACGTCTCGGTCCGGACCGTGCGCCGCGACGTCGACAAGCTGCGCGGCCTCGACTACCCCGTCGAGGTCGACCTCGGCCCGACCGGTGGCTACCGGCTCGGCGCCGGCGCCGCTCTGCCGCCGCTCCTGCTCGACGACGAGGAGGCGGTCGCCGTCGCGGTGACGCTGCAGACGGCCGCGGGCTCCGGAGGAGTGGGCGTCGCCGGGCTGGGCGAGACCGCGGTCCGGGCCCTGGTCAAGCTCGAACGCATCCTCCCGGACCGCCTGCGCCGACGGGTCGCCGCGGTGCCGGTGTCGACCGTGGCCCCGATCCGCGCGCTGCCGTCGGTCGACCCGAAGGACCTCGTCGCCGTCGGCGCCGCCTGCCGGGACCGGCGCGTGCTCGAGCTCGACTACACCGCCTTCGACGGCACCGAGACCCGCCGGCGGGTCGAGCCCCACCACCTCGTGTCGTGGGGACGCCGCTGGTACCTGCTCGCCTACGACCTGGGCCGCGACGACTGGCGCACCCTCCGCCTCGACCGCACCCGACCCCGCGTCTCGCCCGACGGCCTCGCGACCGGGCCCCGCTTCGTCCCGCGGGACGTCCCCGGCGGTGATCCCGCCGCCTACGTCGCCTCGAAGGTCGCCGACGTGCGGCCCTTCCGGTGCCGGGCCCGCGTGCTGGCGGGCATCGACGAGGTGCGCCGGCGCATCTGGACCGACCAGGTCCGGCTGACCGACCTCGGCGACGGCACCACCCGCGTGCAGCTCTCGAGCGACGCGGCGTCCTCGGCCGCGTTCCTCCTCGTCGCGATGGAGCTCGACCTCGAGGTGGAGGAGCCCCCGGAGCTGACCGCGGCGCTGCGCTCGCTGGGGGAGCGCTGCCTGCGCGCGGCGAATTCGTCCAACCCCGGGGTTGCGCCCGCTCGGGGTTAGGCTAGGCTCACCTCAACGAGATCGTCCGACGGACATCTCCACCAGACCGGCCCGTGCGAGTGTTGTGGTGGCGCTCGCGGTGGCTGCGCAAGAGGAGGGCGCCGGGCTCGAGGGACGAGCCCGGCGCCGTCCTCGCGACCATACCTCGTCTCATGGCCCCTCGCGGCCCGAGGCTCGAGTGCGCACCCGGTCGCCCCCCGCATCGACACCCCGCGGTCAGAAGGGTGGGTCGGTGTCGTCGATGTCCTCCGTCGGCTGCTCGACCCGCCCGGTCTTCGTGGCGGCGCGGATGCCGAGGCGGATGGAGGTCTGGATGGCCTTGTCGGTGATGATGCCGTCGCGGTTGGGGCGGGGTTCGAAGTCGGGGCGGGGCTTCGCGGGGTCGAGGTCGAGCAGGTGCCACGGGTACGGGTAGCGGCGTGCCACGGGCCCGGGTAGTGGGTTGGTGACGCGGCTCGCGGTGTGGTGGACGGTGCCGGTGGGGTCGGTGACCTGGAAGCGGCCGGGGTCGGGCTGGGTGTAGTGCCAGCGGCCGGTGTGTTTGCCGCGGTGGTGGTGGCGGCAGAGGTTGGCCAGCTCGTCGGCCTGGGTGCGTCCGCCGTACTGCCAGTCGAGGGTGTGGTCGTGGTCGCAGCGGCGGGCGAGCTTGCTGCAGCCGGGCGCGACGCACTGGTGGTCGCGGGCGTCGATCCACCGGGCCAGTGCGGTCCGCGGCAGCCGCTGGTCGCGGTCGCGGGTGGTGGTGGCGGGGTGCTCGTCGGGGTCCAGGGCGCAGG